>JABSSL010000070.1 GCA_013214355.1 Saprospiraceae bacterium
GTTGCTCGTCGGTCAAGTAGCTAAGGCTATCCCGCCTGGCGGCCCGACAGGTTTTCCCTCCTCGCGCCTTGAGCTTACTTAAAATCTGCTCCCCATAATTCCAAATAACTTATGTTACAAAGTAATAGCGGTGAGGAAGAATTATCCGGAGAGACCAGCATGCAGCCTTCCTACCCATCTATGAATAACTTACCTTTGCCCGTATGAGTAAAAGAATAGCTATTCTAGGATGTGGTTGGCTAGGTTTACCGCTCGGTGCGCGTCTGGTCGATCTAGGTTTTGTGGTAAAAGGCTCCACGACTTCAGCTGAAAAGCGTCCAAAGTTAAGTGAAGTTGGAATCCAGCCCTATGTCTTTAAGGTAGGACACCGCTTTGAAGGATCTATCGAAGATTTTTTTACAGCAGATATCTTGATCCTAAATATTCCTCCCGGCCGACGAAATCCCCGTGTGGAACAAGAACATCCTGCCCAAGTACAGTTGGTTATTAAGGAGGCTATTAAGGGAGGGATCCAGCAAATAGTATTTGTAAGTTCCAGCAGTGTTTACGGTAACTACAATGGTACCGTTACAGAAGCTACACCGCCCCAGCCTGGAACAGCATCAGGTCGTGCCTTGGTGCAGGCAGAAGAATGGCTACAAGCTCAAGCCCTTGAGACTACCATAGTACGAATGGCCGGACTCTACGGGCCCCATCGTCATCCTGCCCGTTTTTTAGCGGGTAAAAAGGAGGTGAAAAATGGTGGGGCGCCGATCAACCTAGTACACCTGGAAGAGGCCATTGAAGCCATTGTCCAAGTCATCCAAAGGGGTAAATGGGAGCAACTCTATAATATCTGCGCAGATGATCATCCGACGCGAGCGGCCTACTATACCGCCAAAGCAAAGGAGCTTGAACTCCCTCCACCAGAGTTTGCCAAAGAAGACAACTACCAATTTAAGATTGTAAGTAATGAAAAGGCCAAGCGGGAGTTGGGACTCACTTTTAGACCCTTGCAAGCGCTATAAATTCTAGAGCTGAATTCTTCTATATCTAGCAGAATCTCACTTACGCAAAAGGCTGCAAAGAATTAGCTACTTTTAACCAACCAACTCATTCACACGCATGCCGAACCGACGAAAAACCCTTAAACAATTAGCCGGCCTTGGCCTGAGCCTTTGCTTGCCCAAGCTGGCCATGAGTCAAAGCGCCAAAGAACTACCCAAAGTGCTCCTGCTCGGAGATTCGATTTCCATGGGTTATACTCCCATTGTCCAAGATTACCTGGAGGACAAGGCCATCGTGGTACGCCCAACTTTCGAAGATGGGAAATACGAGAACTGTGAAGGTACGACGAAGGGCCTCCGAAAAGTGCCTTTATGGATTGGAGATATCTCGTGGGACGTTATTCACTTCAACTTTGGTCTGCACGATATTAAACATGTAGATCCAACCACTGGCAAGAACAGTAACAATCCGCTAGATCCGCATCAAGCGGCTCCTAAGTTTTATCGTAAAAACCTAAAAGCCATTGTCAAATACCTAAAAGGAACCAAGGCTCAATTGATCTTTGCTACCACTACCCCCTACCCTACTCCCGTTGGGGGGCCCCTGCGGCTTCCAGGTATGCCGGAACGTTACAATGCGATTGCCACTAAAATCATGCGAAAGCACAAGGTGCCAGTTAATGATCTATATGATTATGTATTACCCCATCTGGAGGAACTCCAAATTCCTGAAAATGTGCATTTTACCGAAAAAGGTAGCCAGGCACTAGGTAAGCAAGTAAGTGAGGTCATTGCTCGGTATTTATAGGGGGAAATTCGATACAATCGAAGTTTCTCTAGAAGCGACTAAAGGAACTTCGATTGTGGGAGTGTTACTAGCCCTTTATTTCAAATACTTAATGAAGTAGGCGGGCAATGACAGCTGCTCATTTTCTGGAGGAGCCACTTCCAGACCTGGTGCGTATACCTGCGATTCGTGATCGATGGCATCCAGCGCTTCCTTCAAAGCCATGGCGTGATAGGGATGATGCTGGACTTGGTTCATGTCAAATAGATTGATGGGACCACCTTCCATCTTGTTTCTTACATATACTGGAGGATCATCTGCTGATACTAAAGTCAAGAAATCTACGTCCTGTGCAATGGCTTTGCCTTCTTCAGACTCCATCGCCTCCACACTCTTTAACCCTAAGGCCATGGCTCCCTGCATGAGCGAAGCCTTTTCTATTTCTGGGCTAGGATAAGTCACCTTTAGTACCTCATCCCATTTGCTAAAGTCGTAAGTAGCTTGGGTGGCAATGGCACCAATCACCTTAACCCTAGTGGACTCTCGGTACAGCGGATCTTCACTACTGGGGTCTGCCATTTCATCATGCAAGCCGATCCAGAGGCTCGTCCCCGCTCCTGCAGAGGCACCATACATGCCAATTCTTTCTTTGTCTATATTCCATTCTTTCGCTTTGGAGCGAATAAACTGGAGGGCTCGCTTACTGTCCTGTAGGCAACCTGGAATACCCGTACTAAGCTGAGTCATGAAGCGATAATTGATGGAGGCAAAAGAAACCCCTTCCGCTAAAAATTCATCAATATCGTTGTATTCATAAATACGGGATTTATCACCTCCTACGAAACCACCCCCGTGTACATAAATAACCAGGGGGGTAGGCGAATCAGACTCTGCTAACCAAAGGTCAAATACATTCCGTTCATGTTCTCCATACTTCACATCAACTTTGGTGGCAGCAACACCACCAGGACTCACCGCTGGAAGGATTTCTTTCTTTTGTTGGGCCAAAAGGC
The DNA here is from genome assembly GCA_013214355.1 of Saprospiraceae bacterium. Taxonomy (GTDB): domain Bacteria; phylum Bacteroidota; class Bacteroidia; order Chitinophagales; family Saprospiraceae; genus DT-111. The sequence continues at coordinate 2,787 of JABSSL010000070.1, forward strand.
TAGTGCAAGTGAAAGTCAGGAAAAGTAAAGTAATTAAGTAGTTTTTCATATCAAGCAGTTTATTTAAGTAGTTTTAAAATACTAGTCTTCGCTCATTTGATCACAAATCGCTAGAAAGCTACAACAAATCCGTTGTCTCACAGAATTCCACGCACCAATTTTGTTGGACTCCCATTTACCTTTAAATTGCGTTCAACAAAACGTAAAACCTAATGAAAAGGATACTTTTCCTAGCCTTTGTACTTATTGTTAACCAAGCACTTACTGCACAAACAGCTTCACCAGAATTGGTTTTAGAAGCCGTTCCCAATTTTCTCCAAACACCTGCTGACGGCAATCTCATTCAACCCACAGGTGTGGCTATAAATTCAAAGGGACACGTTTTCGCCTTTAATAAGGGGAATCGCCAACTTATGGAATTCGATGAAAACGGGCAATACATCCGCTCCCTGGGTCACGGCATTTTCAAGGATCCACATGGCTTACGCATCGATCGACATGATAACATATGGACGACCGACCTGGTTTCACATTTGGTGATCAAAATGAATCCCTCAGGTCGAGTAGAGATGGTTCTAGGGGAAAATGGCGCAAGCGGCTTATTCAATGACACGCGGAAGATGGTTAAGTTCTTCAAGCCCGCTGACATTGCGATCGCTCGCAATGGCGACATCTACGTGGCCGATGGCTATGGCAATCATCGAGTAGTACACATGGATCAGCATGGAAATCTAATCAAAGCCTGGGGCGAGAAAGGGAAAGAAGACGGAAACTTCGACAATCCACATAATATCGTTGTAGATCACCGAGATAGAGTCTATGTAGCCGACCGTTATAATGGACGCATTCAAGTATTCGATAAAGATGGTAAGTTCCTATCAAAATGGGAGCATGTGGGTAAACCCTGGGGATTAGCTATCAGCCCGGAACGGCATATCTATATGACGGATGGGGATAATGAAAAGATTTTGAAGCTTGACTTAGCAGGAAATATTTTGGGGACTTTCACCGGTGGATCAGGTACTTCTTCCGGCCAATTCCGGGCGGCCCACGGCATTGCCGTTGGTAGTGGCGAGGAACTATATGTAACGGAGGTACTCAATTGGCGGGTACAGAAGTTCGAGCAAAAAGCCAAGAAAGGCCCCTGGCAGCGGCTATTGACCAACAACCGCTCCAATCGACGCCATGAATCTGCCTTCGTAGAACTTGATGGTAAGTTCTATGCGTTAGGAGGACGCAATACCCACAAAGTAGATATTTTCGATCCCCTTACCAATACCTGGTCTGCCGGTGCAGAAAGCCCATTGGAGATGCATCACTTTCAAGCCATCGCCTTCCAAGGCGAGATATGGGTAATCGGCGCCTTCACCGGCCCATATCCTAGGGAGGAACCCATTGAATTTATTCATGTCTATAATCCCAAAAGCAATCGCTGGCGCATCGGCGGTAAGCTGCCGGAAGGTAGAGAACGAGGAGCAGCTGGTTTAGCCGTTTATCAGGACAAGTTCTACCTATTATGTGGCAATACGGATGGCCATTTTACTGGCCATAATACCTGGTTTGACGAGTTTGATCCAGTCACTCGCACCTGGCGAAAACTTCCGGATGCGCCTAATACTCGAGATCACTTCCAATCCGCTATTATTGATGGAAAACTATACGCTGCGGGAGGGCGCAATACCTCGGCCAAAACGAAGCAGGTAATGAATCAAACGATCTCTGCGGTAGATGTCTATGACTTCAATACGGGAACCTGGAGCACACTGCCTGGTCCAGCCAACTTTCCTACCCTCCGGGCGGGTACGACTTCCATTGTGCATGGGGATTTACTCATTGTCATAGGGGGAGAGTCCGCAGCACAGGTGCCTGCGCATAGTGAAGTGGAAGCCTATGATGTCTCTGAAGGTAAATGGCACACCTTGGCGCCTATGATAAATGGGCGCCATGGAACACAGGCTATTCTCTACCAAGGCAAAGTATACATCGCTGCTGGCTCTGCCGATCGTGGGGGTGGCCCCGAACTGAAAAGTATAGATGTTTGGGAATTGGATAGATAGGCATAAGAAGAGGACAGATGCCAGATGTCAGAGCGTTAAAAGACGGTGGTAAGGGGCATAGTCATGGCTAAGTTTGGTCCTATGGTCGGCAGTCGATAGTTCTAGTTGAGACTAGGCAAAATATAAATTGGCCGCAGTTGGATTGGTCTCTCTTTTGTGCCATTTGTATAGCCAAGGCTAAACCAACCATTGAATCTATCGACTATGGAAACTATCGACCTGAATTTCACCAAATGTCTCTGACTTCTTACATCTGTCTTCCGTCAAAGTACGGGCCTGACCTCTCACTCCACCTACTCCTTTTGCCAAGGTACTTTTCCTGCTTCCTGCAAATGTTTTCTCATTAGAGCATTGAGCTCGCGGAATTTCTCCTTCTCTGTATCGATCAGGTTATTTTCTTCGGCAGGATCTTCGGCGAGGTTATAGAGTTCTTGGGGGGCAAAGGGGCTATTTTGCAGCAATTTCCAATTATTGAGTTGAACTGCCTGGATCGTTAGCCCACCGTAGCGACTCCCCCCTTCACGCCTAGAGAAAAATAGGGGTCGATCTATATCACTTTGCTCCTGCCCCAACAAGGTAGGCAAGAAACTTTTACCCTCAATGGCATGCGTAGTTTTCAGTCCAGCGGCCTCCACAAGGGTCGGAAAAAGGTCCATGCTCAGCGCTTTATACTTACTTGAACTTCCGGCCAGTATTTTATCCTTCCAAACCATTACGGTAGGCACCTTCAGTCCACCTTCATATACACTCTGCTTGCCATCCCGTAAGGGTCCGTTATTGGCAGCATCCCTGAGCAGACCTCCATTGTCACTGGTGAAGACGATAATCGTATTGTCATATTGACCACTATCCTTCAAGGCTTGAATTACCTGTCCAATGCCATCATCCAGATGCTCAATGAAAGCCACCAATTTGGCTCTCTTTTCCGTTAAACCTGGCTCCCTAGCCTTGACCTTGGCCAGCCAATCCTCGGGGGGCTGCACCGGAAAGTGGGGCGCATTGTAGGCAAGATATAGAAAGAAAGGTTGGTCTGCTTTAGCCTGATCCTTGATGTAGTCCACAGACCATTTGGTAAACAAATCGGTAGCATGTCCCTCGGGATCAATTATTTCTGTATCCCTGCGCATATAGTTAATATCGTGCCTTCGGTGCTTCCAATAATCATCCATCATGTCTCCTAGCCAGCCATGGAAAAAATCAAAGCCACGCTCATTCGGTATATTCGGCGCTTCCAAGCCTAGATGCCACTTCCCGATTAAGGCCGTATGATAGCCGCCAATCTGCAGCATTTCTGGTAACATCGTCGCCTTGGGATCGAGATAACCCCAATTATCCTCCGGATAGGTCCGGATCACCCCAGGCACTCCCACAAACTCTTGGTATCTCCCCGTGAGGAGTGCCGCTCTGGTCGGTGAGCAAACCGGGCAATTGGCATAGAAATTGTCAAAACGCATACCCGCTTCAGCCAAGGCATCCATATGAGGCGTCTGAATATCCTTGGTTCCGTAGTAGGAAACGTCGTGATATCCTTGATCATCGGTGAGAATCAGTAGAATGTTAGGTTTCGAGGAAGAAGGAGATGGGGATAGATAGGCTGCACCCAAGGCCATTAGGGCCATAGGCAGGATCAAGAACTTGACTATTCTCATGGTAAAACTCATTTAAGTTGGATAGCTCAAAGTAAGGAAAAAATCAATCATCCCATTCTTCAACTATCCAACTTCTGAAGTTTATCAGCTCGTCTTCTCAAAACGTAGTTTTGGAAAGTCTCGGATCAGGTGATAGTTCCCAAGTTTTTGCAGCCGCTTGATCTTCTTGGTTCTCAATTTTCCACTCTCGGAACGATACAGTACCTCAGCTCCAAGCTGGTAAGCCTTAGTGGTTCCCAGAATACTAGTCTTTTTATAATCTCCAATGATGATCAAGCGCTCGTCAGCCACTACGGGGAAGGTATAATAGCCCACTTGAGACCTACGACCTTCTTTCTTGCTGATTAATCGTAGATTGGTAACGGCTCCAGAGGCAGATTCGACTGCCAGATGCGGATTCTGGCCCTTAAGGTTTTTGACTTTTACTAAAAGAACTTCCTCTTTACCTTTACCAGGTTTGATTGGTTTGTCAGCATTGATACCAAAGGAGCCACTCATCTCCCCACAAATCTCAATAACATGAGCTTGCAAACGATCATCATACCGGATCTCCCCTTCTCGCTCTGCCCAATTGATATCTTCTGGGTTTCCAATCGAATTGGCAAAGTAGGGTCTCATCCCCTCCACCTTTGGCCCTGGAATTACCACTTCTAGACATCCATTCAAATTCACTTTTTGGCCATCTCGCCGTAGATCCACCAAGATCATTCCCGCAGATTGCAGCATGGTATTTCCGGAATACGTAGAAGCTTTTGATTTAATGATCTCTTTCTTGCTTGTGAATTCCTGGACTTCCACGGATAACCTGGCTAGTCCATCACAATCGACCAACATCCCCGCTGGAATCGTGATCTGAGCGCCTTCCTTGGCCGTAATGATGATATCTCCCCGGCAATTATAGGTAGTCTCTGCTTTATTCTGCGCATCTAATCGTAATCTCAAATCCGATACAACTGGTTCATTCGGAAGGGGTTCTACCTGTTCTTCCTCCTCTACTTCCCTTATTGCTTGTACAACTTCTGGCGTGGGTTTGTACCTCACCACTACTTCCACCCGACGATTCAGTTGACGCCCTTCATCACTTACATTGTCTGCCTGAGGCCTTTCCTCACCAAACCAAGTAATCTGGAGTAAATTTTCGGCTATGCCCAAGTCTCGTAAATGGTCCTGGACTGCCTTCGTCCTTTTGGTGGAAAGCCCTTGATTGTAGGCTAAGGAGCCCACCCAGTCGGTATGTCCTTGTAAAACAATAGCTTGACATTCTACCTGACTTGTAAACTTGACAACTTCCGCTAGAAGGCTCTCTCCTTCTGGTGTAATTTGATGTTCATCAAAATCGAAAAGTATCTGCCAGCTTTGATGCTGCTGGGCTTGCAGGGATAAACTTAGGCCCAAAAAGAATAGACAAAATAATCGGCTTTTAGAAAACATAAAGTGGAGATTTAGGTGCCTAGATAGCAGAATAATGAATTGAAATCGCTCCCAAAAGCGAAAGCTTCAGCTCATCGATTCTTCAACCCTGGGCAAAGATGTATTTAGAACGTGAAATGATGTAAGAGCGTTTTCAGCCATCAAGCGGACAGCTTTACTGGAGTAGTTTTCTTTTCTTCGTCATCTACAGATACGGATAGATCTGCAATTATGGTTGCCTTAACCCTGCGGGTTCATGGACAACTTGCGATGAAAGATCGGAATTTTACCTCAATACGGCAAATTATGAAGGGATCTAAGGAGCTCTTTTTAAAGTCAGGTACGGCCCATCCTCAGCAGGCTCAAATAGCAGATAAAGGCTATACCAGCTTGGTAACCTGGGTCTGAGCATTAAAATCTAGGCGAGCGTCCAAATTCAATAAATTTAGTCCAGGCTTCTTACCCACCTCCAAACTACCCAACTCATCCGCAAAGCCAAGGGCCATGGCCCCATTAATTGTAGCCCATTCCAGCAAAGTGCTAAATGGAATACCAGACTGATAGCGAACAATGGTTTTCATCTCCTCCAATACAGACAATTGCCAGTTTGAGGTCAAGCTATCGGTACCAATAGTCATTTTGGCTTGATTATCAATGAAGGTCTGATAGTTAGGTAAGCGATTTTCTATATAGAGATTGGCATTCGCGCAGGTAGCCCAGTACACTTGCTGGCTCCATGCGTGTGCAGCTTGAATATCTTCTGCGGAGCTAAGGGTGTTGTGCACAAATAGGGTGCGCTGCTTGGGGTCCATATTTTCAATGGCATAATGGATAGCGGTCTTCCCAGTGGGTTGTAAGCCGCTCATATCCATTCCAAATCCTCCAAATAGATCTACGAATCCACTTTTGCCATTCAGGAAAAGATTATCCTCATGAGGTGTTTCCTGATTGTGAATACTGACCGTGACGACTTCGGTATTGACCGCATTGATCTTCTTGAACAAAGCTTCGGATACCGAGTAAGGGGCGTGAGGAACGCAACTCTTACGGTTTCCGTTGACATCGCTTTGCCCTTCAAACACCTCATAATATTGCTGAAAAGTAGATTCCGTCATTTGATTTTGACGAAAATCAAACATCTCTACAAAAGTGTAGTAACGGATGGGACTTTCTGTCTTTTGCGCAGCCGTATCCAACTTATTAGAAATATCACCTACCGCAACAATCCCGTTTTCCCACATCTCCTGATCTGCCTTTTGGATGGCTGCTTGAATCTCCTCCATGGGTACATCTCGATAAGAAACCACATTTCTAATAAACTCCAATAGTCCCGTTCCTGTATGCACCTTTCCCAACATATGCGACAGCTCCAAGTGGCAATGCGTATTGACAAATCCTGGGACAATAACACCAGAATAAGCTTCTATTCCAGAGGCATTCTTACCCGTCTTCTCTTCAATCCGTAGGATTTTTCCTTCATCATCGATGGTGAGCACAGCATTCTCAAGCGGGTCGCCAGTAACGGGTAAAATCAGGTCAGCAGTAATCTTGCGCATGTGGGAATAGGTTTTGCGCGAAAATAAGGATTTCTCCTCGTTAACAAAGCATCGATCAGGACAAGTAGATCTTTTTGGAGCGACCAGCGTTAACGACCATTAGGGCATTTCCTCGGACGAGTCCGCTGACTATAACATGAGCTCAAGGTAAGCGTAAATAAAGGAAAACCCCAGGAGTGACTCCCGGGGCCCGATAAAATCCAACTTCAAAAGTATATTTTTCAGCATTGGCATAACCAATGGCGTGCTTGGCAAAAAGAGTGGGGCATTTGAGAATTAGGGATTAAAGCCGCACAGGCGACTTTGGGGGGGGATTGTATGCAATTAGTTCATGCCGGATAATCATAATTTAATGGAGATTAAGTATCCGTTGCTCTTTGAACCAAAAGAGCTCAAGTTTTCTCATAATTGCAAGGGTCTTCTCATAATGCCATCCACTCGATCACAAATGTTGTGTTGTATGTAGCCTCCCAGGGACATTACCCTGGTGTCCTCCTTAAGCTCTTTAAAAAGGAGGTATAAAATGTGTGTAGATACCCTCCAAACAATGGAGGAAATTTTTGGGATCACATGGAATTCCTAAAAAGGAAATACCATAGGGATGGTTTAATCCATGAACATGATGGGAATCAGGATGTAAAATCCTGCGGTGTACGTAAGGTTGACGGTTCTCGCAATTGAGGACCAGGTATGATTTATGTGCTAGTGTGCTCCCTTCTGTCCTGTGTTTTTCTTGCCCAAATCATAGGATAAAACTATATTTTATTTCATAGTCTCATTGTGGGCTTAAACAAATACACTGTAAAATTAAACAAAAATCAGGCCACACCTAGTTTTTTACTAAAATTTATTTTGAAAATACCGTTTATCGGGTAGAAGCTACCGAAAAATAAAGGATTACCACCGTATAACCCTTATTACAGGTCTTGGACAACAAGCCCATTTTTCATACGAGGTTCAAACCAAGTGGACTTCGGAGGCAGGGTTTGATCTTGGTCTGCCCATTGCACCATTTCTGACCAATTTATTGGATATAAGCAGAATAATAAGCTATTAGCATGCGCTTGCAGTATCTGCTCCAACTCGGGTATCCCACTTTGTCCATCGATGTATTTTATTCTGTTTGTCTTTCGCAAATCCTCTACATTAAGGAGCGCTTGCAAAACCACTTCGTTCAAGATATCTGCATCAAGTAGGGGTAGGGCTCCCCGCCTACTAGCCAATAATTCCGTTTTCCATTGCACAGCATACCATTGGCCTGCGAGAAACAGGCTTAAGGTATGTTTACTCACCGGTTTCTGTCCTATTGGCAATGCCTCGACTTCAGCTACGGTTTGCAACTGCTGTAGAAAAACTTGCACATCAAAGTCTGCCGCTACAAAAACCTGCCGATTGAAATCTCTAATCAGTACTTGATCCTCCGAAAAAAATGAGCATAAGACCGCATTCAGTTGTAGACTAGCATCCGTAGTAGATAGCATACGATGGTGACCATCAGCAATATATGCCCTTTGCACTTCTTGGCGAAACAGCGCTTGTATTTCTCGTATTTTGCTGGCAGACTGTACTTCCCATAGTCGATAATAAGCCTGATCTTCTTCAAAGAAAACGGTTTGAATAGGGTCAGCTGCGGTAATTTGCTCCTGCATCCAAGTTTCAATAGCACTTACATTGTTATAGGTAAGTAGTACAGGTTTGACCATGGCCTGTCTTTCACGAAGCAGTTTTACCTGGATTTGTCCTTTCCTTTCTAAGGTTTCTTCGTGTCCCTTAATCAATCCTTCCCGGTAGGTCTGGATTGGGACAGTCGCAATGATTCCCATATAGGTATGTGCAGGTCTTTCAATCTGCTGGATATACAGAGATTGAACTTCCTTGGCCCCGAAGAAGTCTTGCCGAAGCTGCGGCGAATACTGTTCCTTCACCGATTGAAAGAATGCATCAGGATCACTAATCTTTTTGAGATTGGGCAAAGTCGCGGAAAAGGGATTAATTTCCATTGGCGTTCAAACTGTCGTAATCTTTCGCTGCAAGGTAGGAAAAAAGGAAAAGACAGTGAGGGGTAAAAAAAGAAAAGTGTGGTTACCATAGGCGCCACACTTTTCGGAAATAAAACTAAACCCCAGTTATATCGTTAATCCCCGAAGGGAATTTTTGCATGTTGTTAAGTACAGTTCTAAAACGAAGCGATTAAATTTTTATTTTTTGGGTATAGAATTTTTTTTAATTTTTTTCTCTATCCTTCTTCGTTTCTTCAAATATACACTTTTTTAATTGCCGTTCGCAAATTACACCTCAATAACGGCCTTCAAATGTCGAATATTGTCAATTTTTTGAAAAAAATCTTAGTCCAACAAATATTCTGAAAAGCCCCAAGCTACTATTGGCCGTTTCTATACTTCTGGTTTATCCTCCAACCGGCTGGCTCCCAATGCCTTCGAATCCAGATTTCTTGTCTTCTTTGTATTCGTCTCCATTTAGTCCTGAAGTTGTCCAGAGTATGCTGCTGCTGGTGAAACAGCATTTTTATTACCCATTGATGCGAAAATTTCGCTGCACCTGTCTGCCGTAGGTTAAGATGACGAGACGGCGGAGTGAAAATTTGGCGTAGTGTGGGGAAAAAAGCGCTTTTTGTAAGACAGTGAGAAAACTTTAGACAACATTCTTTATCTAAAAATTCCCATTCACTCATCAAAATGCCCTATTCACTACTTTCCTGTGGCACATTCTAGAGAGATCCGTCATATTTGTAACAACGACAACCTAAAACCTCTAGAAACCATGAAAAACCTAAACATCACCGTCGAAATCTCCTCCATTGCCATGGATAGCATCGCTCGTCCTCAGCAACCCAAAGATATTCTACAAAAGCCAGACATTTTCTGAATCAAAAGATGGAGCATATGGGTAGGTTTATCACCTGTCAGCTCATCGACCAGCGCACCCTAGCTGATGATATGCGATTGGAACAATACGACCTTCAGTATGAAAAACACACCTTACGCATGCAATTCATGTTCTTTAAGCCAAGAGGTGTTTGGCAAGTGAAGGGCTTCAGTATTAATTAACCTTAGTTGCCAGGAAAAGCTCAAAAAAGGAAGATTTGCAAAAAACATAGCCGAGCGTTCGATTCTGCCACCAATAGCTGTGGCTGTAGGGTGCTACAGTATGAATCACAACTGACATTAATTCATGTTCCCTATTGTAATTGAAATCCGTGGACAGGACTCACCTTAACATCTCTTCTCCAATTTGCTGAATGGACATAAGCAGCCCTCAGAGCATGTTTGACCAAGCCATAATTGCCTTTAAGCGGCAAATTTGATTTTATGTCGCGTTAGATTTTTCGCCGAATTGCCCGCGTTCGGCTACAAAATCTGCCTTACCTAAAACAAAATTTGCTCGCTTCCGGTTAATCAGCCTTGATCAAACATGCTCTCAACATTTTTTCTTAATTTTGACTATCCATCCCAAACAGCCATTTGGAAATAATGTATTCATTACGATCGTATGTTAATCGTAGTGGTCCAGTAGATTCATTTCCAGGAAAAAACATGGCCAAGAAATTCACTGTCTTATACGTCGATGATGAACAGGACAATTTACTAGCCTTTCGTTCTGTTTTCCGCCGGTACTTCAACGTCTTTACCGCGAGCGGAGGGTCTGAGGCACTCGATCTCCTGAAGGATCAAGCTGTCCACCTGGTGCTTAGTGATCAACGAATGCCAAACATGACCGGCATCGAACTACTGGACTGTGTTAATACCCAATACCCTTCTGTCGTAAAAATGATCGTGACCGGATACAGCGAAATGGAGCCGATTCTCACCGCTGTTGAGCAAGGACGTGTGGCTCAATACATCACCAAACCCTGGAAGGTAGAAGAACTCAAAAGCATACTTGAAGACGCTTTACACACTTCACACTAAGGTTACACCCACTTCACTACTCATTTTTCCCACTTCACTACTTCAAACTTTACTCTGGCTCCAAAAGTGCCGTTCTTTGAAGTGTATTTAATGGTTAGGCTAAACAAGCATTAGTACTAACAAACAAATACCCACCCCAATAAAACCAAAGAAATAAGCAGTAATCAGGCGAAGTGTAATCTTTACAGGTGCGGCCGAGAAATTTCTCGGCCGCATTTTTCTTTCTCGCTATTTTCCTCCTAATGCTCGAACTGATTGGATAAGCTTGCCACGTTTTTCAAGGACGCTAGCTGAAACTCCTCAGGGATCGGAGTTTCCTTTAAGATACGCTCCGACATCATCCGACCAATACTAGGCCCCAACTTGAAGCCATGGCCACAGCCCGCCCCCGCCAGAAAAAGATTATCGGCCTCTGGATGTTGATCCAGTAGAAAATGACCGTTCGGACTATTGCTGTATTGACATACGCGAGCTTCCGTCAAAGGCGCCTCTTTCAAAGCAGGGAATCGATGCTCCAGATACTGGCGCACCTGGCTCAATTTTTCCGCTCTCACATCTCGATCCACAGTGCTTGGATCAAAGGGCCCTTCTCGGGTATCATCGGCGACTTTAAATCCACGCCCATCATAATCCGGCACACCGTACATAATCCGTTCTCCCATATCTATCCAAATAGGGAAATTAGGTACCCGGAAGTGGCTGGCCTGTTCCGGAAGCCCAAAGTAATGTATATCCTGCCTCGAGATGGTAATCAGCTCTCCCAGCAAAGTCGGAAAAAGACGGGGCATCCAAGGACCACAGGCAAAAACATACGCATCGGCATGAAAGGTGCTCCCATCCGCCAATTTCACGCCTTGCAACTTCCCTCCTACAAACTTCCCCGGTGTGGCATGTTCATACCGAAACTGTCCACCTCCTTTCAGCACCTCCTCCAGCAAATATTGGCAAGTCTTACGCGCCAGTAAATAGCCCGCTTCCTTTTCCCAAAAAACCGTATGAATATCATCCAGATAAACGGCTGGATACTTTTCCTGCGTCTGACCGATAGTCCACTCCTCTAGGCTCAATCCGTGCCGCTCCAGTAAAGGTGTGGCAGTTCTAGCGTAGCTATCATCGGATTTACTGAACAACCAAAGGCTTCCCGTTGGATAGTACACCTGATGCTTTGTTCTTTCTTGAAAACTTTGCCATTCTTGAAAGGCCTCGGCTACTAAGCGCGTATACACTTCGTCATTTCCATAGGTACCACGGATCAAGCGTGTTTCTCCTCCAGAACTTGCTCTGGAGTTGCCTGGTCCCCACTGATCAAAAAGGGTCACTTCTGCTCCTTGTTGCAACAATTGATAGGCAGTCCAAGCGCCAAACGCTCCTGCCCCGACAACAGCCACATGCATATAGGTATGAGTTTTTAAGTAAAACTGAAAGGTAAGAAATGATCAATAGAATCTTTGACGGCTAGAAATAAAAAAGCGCAACCCGACACTGGATCGAGTTACGCTTATGAGTAAAATGGGATCTTATCTTCTAGGGCGCCGGATCGCTTGCCTAAACACCTTCCGCAACTCCTCTTGTTGCGCCGGACTACATAGCGCACGAATATCCAGATAATGCTGAATGAGTAATGCATCAATCTTCTCGAGTTGATCTCCATACTCAGCAGCAAATTGCTTAGCTGCTGTCGTATCTGGTTCAGCGGCTAGCAGCGCATCAAACATGGATCGTTTCGTAGCTCTAATCTCTTTATGTATCCCGCGAGTCTCATCGAAATGCTCATCTCGCAAGTCTTTTAGGTCTGCTCTTTGCTCGGCATCCAAATCCAGCGCTTTCACCAGAAAACCCTCCGCTCGCCGTGGTGGCGGAGCCGGTCCTTTTTCTGGCGGTCCTCCGATTCGTTCATGTGGCATTGGCTGAAACCAAAGCACCATAAGTAGTCCTATATTCATCAGTAGCAAAACTACTAAGGCGATATTCTTTAGATTTGTCATAATAGTCTGTCTAAATGCATGCGGCGATTGAAGTCGGGATCAATCATGACGGATACGGTTTGCAGGCTTCCTAATTCTTCATGATCCATTTTCCACTTTTCATTCATCATTCATCATTATCCACTACTAATACTCCCAATCCTCTTCCTGGTCTAATAATCCGTACTCACTGGCAATGGCCTCGATACCAGCGGCTTGATCAGCCTGCACTGATTTCTGGTAATACATCAGTACGGAACTGATGTTAACCAGTAACAGCAATACGGCAAAAGCTAAACTCCAGGCCGCAGCTCGCTTACTGCTGCTACCAGTTTTACTTTGCCTCATCTGCTCTTGAATTCGGGTATATAAAAACGGGTTGCCACTCACTCGTTCCACCTCATCCAGCGTACTCAGGGTGCGCTCAATCTCTGATTCAATGTCTTGTCGAGGTTTATCCATATTAAATCATTTGTTTTTCGTAATAATATCGGAGACTCTTTTTAAGATTTTGCTTAGCGCGAAAGAGCAGGGACTCAACCGAGGAGAGACTTACCTCCATGATACCGGCTATCTCTTGGTAGCTTAGTCCTTCCATCCGATGTAAAATGAATGCCGTTCGCTGTTTATCGGACAATCGCTCAATATGTTGGTACAACAACTGGGTGCGCTCTTTATTTTCCAAGGCCACTCCAGGGTGATCAAAGTGGCTGGCTACATGCCCCGCATGTTCCTCCAACCCGATCAAGGATTGGAAAAAAGCCATTCGCTTACCTCTTTTCCGATAGCGTATCTTTTCTAGACATTTGTTGACGGCCACTCGATAAACCCAAGTGCTCAAGCTCGCCTCCCCCCTAAAGTTGTCGATCGTCTCAAAAAGCTTTACAAATACCTCTTGGGTAAGATCTTCCGCGTCTTGGTAGACGGGAAAATACCCTAAACATATGTTGAGCACTTTCTCCTGGTAGTTGTCTACCAGTTCCTTGTACCCCTGTTCAGACCCAGTTTGTAAAGCTGTTAATAGGTTTTGATCGTTCAATTCTTCACGCCTTTATACCCCTTAGATGACAACTAATGTAAGAACTTGCGCCCTAAGCCTCTTTTTTTACTGTTTTTTTTCGGGAACTTTTTTGATACGCTACCTGTTGAAAATCACTGTAACCATTAACAAACCACTGCCATGACAGATACGCTTATACATCATAAGATTACTGAGCTGTCGAAAGCTAAAATTCCTTGCGAGATCGTCTACAAGACGCAGCTTGGCAGCACAACGGTGGAACAAGGTATCATCAGAGATATCTTTACCCGCAGTCAATATGATTTCCTCATTCTAGAATCAGGTCTTCCGATTCTCATCTCTTCTATTCTCTCCATCAATCGTATGGAGGCCTAGCCTCCAAAATTCAAGCTTACATTTTTTCATAAGTACTAGTGCTTTGTAGATTCTAAGCCAGTATTTATGCCACTGGTAAATCTCCATGCAAACCTGTATATTCGCAGCGATTTGTGGCAGATTTGTCCTTTCATCCATCCATTTAGAAATATAGCGCTCAAGTATTCCGTGACTATATGAAAGGTTAGCGGATTCCTGAGATTATAAATAGCTAATAATGAGCGAAAAGAAAAAGATATTAATTACATCCGCCCTCCCTTATGCCAATGGTGCTTTACACCTAGGGCACCTAGCAGGAGCCTACTTACCGGCGGATATATATGTACGCTATCTGCGTCTGCTGGGCAAAGACGTGTTGTGGGTTTGTGGCTCCGATGAGCACGGGGCAGCCATCACTATGAGGGCAAAGAAGGAGGGACGTTCCCCCAAGGAGATCATCGATACTTATCATGAGCTCAACAAGCAAACCTTCAAGGATTTAGGTATTTCCTTCGATCACTATCATCGTACCAGTGCGGCCCTTCATCACGAGACCTCTCAAGAGTTCTTTACTAAGCTTAACGAGAAAGGGGATGAGTTTGAGGTTCGGACCATAGAGCAATACTACGATGAGGATTATAACCAATTCCTAGCCGATCGCTACATCATGGGGACTTGCCCACGCTGCAGTCACCCAGAAGCATACGGGGATCAGTGCGAGAATTGTGGCTCAGACCTCTCCCCTACCGAATTGATTAATCCGGTATCCACTTTAAGTGGTAAAAGCCCGGTTTTGAAAGAAACGAAATTGTGGTATTTCAAGCTGGACAAACACGAAGAGTGGTTGAAGGAATGGATCTCGGAAGGCACCTTGGACGGAGTAGCTCATCATGATGCCAAGCAATGGAAGAAGCATGTATTGGGACAATGTCTTTCTTGGTTAAATAACGGCTTACAACCTAGAGCCATTACTAGAGACTTGGACTGGGGAATTCCGGTTCCGTTGGAAGGAGCTGAAGGGAAAGTGCTTTATGTGTGGTTTGATGCACCGATCGGTTATATTTCCTCTACGAAGCAGTGGGCCTTGGATAATGGAAAGGATTGGGAGGAATACTGGAAAGGCGATGACGTAGAATTGATTCATTTCATTGGAAAAGACAACATCGTTTTCCACTGCATCATCTTCCCGGCAATGCTGAAGGCTTACGGTGACTACGCCTTGCCCAAGAATGTACCGGCCAATCAGTTTTTGAATTTTGAAGGACAAAAGTTCTCAAAATCAAGAGGTTGGGGGATTGAGCAGCACGAATACCTAGAAGCTTTCAAGGATTTTCCTAACAAAGAGGATGCCCTTCGCTATGCTTTGCTTCGCAATCTGCCTGAAAATCGCGATAGTGACTTTAAGTGGGATGAATTCATCGAGTTCTACGATAAAGAGCTTGCCGATAATCTAGGAAATTTCCTAAACCGGGTCGTCGTCTTAACCAACAAGTATTACGATGGTGTCACTCCTGAAATAGAGGTAAATCTCAAGGAAAAGTTAGCTGAAGCCATCGCTATTGTAGATAAGATTACACAAGAACTAGATACCTTCAGCTTCAAACAAGCGGCCTTGGCATTAATGGAGTTATCCTCCTACGGCAACACCTATTTGCAAGACGTTTCTCCTTGGAAGATCTGGAAGGAAGACCCTGATAGTGAGGTGGTAAAGGAATGTCTATTCGTCTGCCTGCAGATTGCTAGTTTACTCAGCATTTTGTGTGAGCCATTTATACCATTCACCAGTCCCAAGATACGAGCCTTCTTAGGTTTGGGAGAGACTGCAAATGGGGACCTGCAAAGTGTTTTAGACCAAATAAAGGCAGGGCAAGCGCTGATTACAGCTGGTCATCAGGTTGGGCAATCTGGAGTACTGTTTCCGAAGATTAATGATCGCAGAGACGCTAGTCGATTAGAGATTGTGAATCGTCAGAAGAATAAATTAGAGGAGATTCTTGCCGCTGAAAAAGGGCCGGAACGAGAGCCATTGAAGGATGAAATTCAGTTTGATGATTTCGTGAAATTAGATCTACGGACCGGAACCATCACGGCTGCGGAAGCCATCCCAAAAGCCGATAAGCTATTGAAGCTGTCGGTGGACTTAGGGATGGAACAAAGAACCGTCGTCTCGGGAATTGCCTTGCAATACAAGCCAGAGGAAGTAGTAGGCCAAGAAATTGTTCTGGTTGCTAACCTGGCTCCCCGCAAGTTACGTGGCGTGCTATCCCAAGGCATGATTTTGATGGCCGAAAATGACGAGGGCAAACTTAGCTTTGTCCGTCCTAATGAGACCATTGGAAATGGTTTTGTGGTAAAATAGAAGATCCAGAGAGGTAGGACTTAGTTTTTACCTCTCTTCCTATATCCTACCAGTTATGCTCATTCGCCCTTTCACCATCGAGGACACCTCCGCCGTGTACCAACTCTTTTACGATACGGTACATTCTATCAATCTCCAACATTACACACCCGAAGAGGTGGAAGCTTGGGTCCCCACCCTCCCTCCAAACCTCCAACAATGGCAGGAACGCTTCTTGAGACAGCACACCCTACTCGCCGAGATCGATAGCCACCTCGCCGGCTTCGCCAACCTAGAACCAGACGGCCTCAATATTGATATGG
Organism: Saprospiraceae bacterium; assembly: GCA_013214355.1. Classification (GTDB taxonomy): domain Bacteria; phylum Bacteroidota; class Bacteroidia; order Chitinophagales; family Saprospiraceae; genus DT-111. Next base: position 19,388 of record JABSSL010000070.1, read on the forward strand.
TGTACACCCACAAAGATTTTCAGGGGCGAGGTGTGGCCACGGCTCTCGTGGATCAATTAGAACAAGCAGTAAAGAAGAATGGAGGGAATACTATTGAATTAGCAGCCAGTATTACCGCTCGTCCTTTTTTTGAGAAGCGTGGTTACCGGCTCGTCCGTGAAAATGAAGTGCTACGATTTGGTGTAGTCTTACGGAACTTTATCATGAGGAAGCAAGTACAATAGCATAAAGAAGGGGACTTACCCGAAGGCAAGTCCCCAACCAAGATTATGATTTGTTTCTTGATTCTGTGTCGTTTGGATGCGGCTAATATAAGTCTTCTTAGGAAACTCTCCTTATTATTCTTTGTTTTTGAGATTGGCAGCGGATGGCGTAGGTCGAAAAAGGAGACAGTAGCAAGCCTTGATGAAACTTGGCCGATGCTAAAAACTTCGAATATGTTCGCATAACATACCCTGGAGCTCGCCCCTTTAAGTCCGGTTCGTAAGCCATGGGGTCTTTCTTACCTTTAGATGCAGGCTTTGATTTTGATTTTCGGACAGGAACAGTCCCCAAATCTATTTTCCGACAATGAAAAACAGAGATGCTATCCTTCTTCTGAAGCATAAGGCAAGCTTCAATTTCTGTGGTTCCGAGACTCTTCTTAATCCTTACATTGGGATTCCCTGCAGTAAACTCTTTGTACAAGTATTCTTGATGTATACCGTGGATTTCATACCAAGGCAATTTTTCTCTTGTGCGAATGTGAATAATAGCTTCATCGGAGAATAATGAGTTCCCATTTGTATCCTTAAAATGGGAATTCAAATACAAGTATTCTTCATCCTGAGAAAGATTTTCCATCCCAAAATAGGTAGGGATGATTCCCGCTGGAGGGCGAAAACCACTAACCGGCTCAACATCAAGTATCGTAGCAGGCAGGCCTTTACCTCGAACTTCAATCACAAATTCATACCAAACCCCTGGTACAGCGGTAATATCAAATTTTTGATAGGTACCCCATTTCTCATTCAGCAAGTGAAACTTCTTGGTTCCTCTGATGCGTCGATGAAATCGAAACTGTAATCCCTGCATTTTCCACTTGGCTCTTGACAAATTGACCACCCTGGTTAAAATGCCTTCTCGATTAGTGGTAGACGCTTTTAGGATGGCATCCAGTTGGGATACAGCATGAGCTTTGAGGAAGGATGGGTAGAGCAAAACAAAAAGTAGGATTGACCTAATCGGTTTGCGGAACTTCATATTTAGCTTGATTGATTAATAGCGTGTTTAGTTTGCATTTGGCAGCATTAGGCTGTCAAAGTGCGAGTTGATCACGATGAAATTCCAGTAGTCGATACAACTGACTAGTAATTCGCAACAATAATTCCCGTGAAGATTACGCTGTTTTCCCCACTTCCTACTACTGTTCTTCCACAGCTACTTAGAAAAGGGAATTTCCTAGCTCTGAACTTGATCGATTAAGCTGGGCTCAGGAAAAACGCAATCCCATTCATGTTGCAGAATTTCAGGATACATCAAAATGATCCTCCGATTTAATCATAAGGAAAACTAAGTATGAGATCTGTATTGATTAAGGCAGAGAATTAACCGATGGTCAATTCAATCAGGCATTGTATGCAATTTTGCAATATAGTGTTCCACACCGCCTGCGGGTGAAAAGGTCTAAAGTGACCTTATTTAGGGCGTCCTCAAAAAGGGTTTGTGGATCAATAAAGGGCTGATGTATAAGTAATTGAATGTGCTAAACTATAACTATTGAAGTATCAAATGCAAAGAAAAAGGCTTAGCTTAGTCAAAATCC
>JABSSL010000071.1 GCA_013214355.1 Saprospiraceae bacterium
GCTTGTCGGGCTTCGGCCTGCTCCAGTTTGCGCGTGAGCTGGAAGCGGTAGACGCGGTAGACCGAAGCGAAGGCAACTAAAGCGTAAAAGGTATAAGCCCACCAGGTCTGCCACCATGGTTTTTGTATAGTTATTTCAACACTTGCCCCTTCTTCATTCCAGACACCATCGGAGTTAGCCGCTTTTACTTTCAAAGTGTATGTCCCCGGGGGAATATTGGTAAAGCTTGCTGTCCTTTGGTCAGCATCAGTATCTACCCATTCCTCATGATAGTTTTCAAGTTTATAGGAATATGTATTTTTTTCTGGTTGTGAATAGTCCAATGCTGCAAAAGTGAACGAGAAGTCATTCTGACTGTAAGATAAATTTAGTGCTTTGGTAAATCGAATATGTTGAGTTAACGGACTGCCTCCTGCCAGCGTATCTGTTTGGGTTCCCCGAATTGGGACTAGCTGATTATTAATGCTAAAACTTGTGAAAATTACTGGCGGCGGGTTATTGTTAATTGGAATGCTATCTGGATGTAGCCAGGTGACTCCTCCTTTTCCATTAAAATAAATCCGCCCATTATCATCTCGGAAAGAATCCGATCCGAAACCAAAAAAGCGTTGCCCACATTCTTTTGTACCAAAAAAGTCAAAGCTCTCCCTGGTCGGGTTAAACCTAGAAATACCCATTTCCGTAGTAAACCAAATATTAGCCTGGTCATCCGGCTCAATAGCCAATATGATATTTGAAGCAATAGGTGAATTTTCTTTTTGCCATCTCCTTACTGCTATTGAATCTTCTGTAACCAAGCGTACTTGATACAGACCATTGCAAGAAAACCAAAAATTACCTGCTCTATCTTCTTTGAAATCATAAAAAACGCAAGTAGGATCTTCTCCTAAATAGGTAGAAATGTCGCCCTGGTAAACGTAAAATTTCTTTGTCTTAGGCAGGTATCGCACGAGTTTAACCTCATTTGCATCATAGGCCACCAACCAGATAAATCCTTTGGAGTCTTTGAAAAGGGGCTTGATTTCTCTAGAGCCAAGTTGCCGGATATGGCGTGGTATGGTATCCAATTGTTCAGTACTCAGATTCAGCATGTAAAACTCTTGATTATGCGCTAGAAGCAGGGTTTGCTCATCCAATTGGGAAAAGGATTCTGGTTTCCCTGATAAGCCTTCAATGGTGGGAAAGTCCACGTATTTCTCCTGTGCTAAGTCAAAAGCAAGGGGGCCGTTTCTACTATTAATCCAGATTATCCTTTCAGAATACGGAAAATGTTGATGTAATCCACCAGTCAGGTAGTTATCATTTTCATTGAAATAGATTTTCTGTGTGCCTGTCTTGGGATCATACTTATTGATTGGTTTGTTAATTACCCCCATCCATAAATTGTCTTTTCTATCTTTCCACATTCCAGTGACGGGGTTCACTTCAACAGACAAGGAGGAAGGCATTTCAAGTCGGACGAAATTGAATTTTTGGACGTACTTATCAATTAGGCTAAGCCCAACCCATTTACCGATCCATAGTCGATGGTCCCTATCCTCCATGAAGACCTGCGCGTGGGTATAACCGAGACTAGTTTCGTTGCCGGGATTGTGTTTGAATGTTTCTGTTTCGTAAATGTCCAGGTCCACGGTAAGTACGGCATTGTTGCCAATAAACCCCATCCAAAGTTTGTTGTTGGAATCAACATACATATTAAGAACCCCACCAATATTTCCCCAGGGAACATTGCTCATTTGTTGCTTTAAGGCAGCATAGTTTATGGGGAGTTTTTCGAATGAATTGGCAATAGGATTATATTTAAGTATCCCCTCTATTGAACTCACAAAAATTTGCCCTGTTGCATCTCTAGCGATCCCGGCATTAATGATATCCCTGGTTACATTGAGGGGAAACCGTTTAAAATCCCTCGTTCTCGTATTGAATCTAAAAACGCCTTTTAGCGTGCTTCCCCAAATAGCTCCTTCATCATCTTCTACCAGCTGAGCAATATTATTAAAAGTATTCATCCCAAAGCTTTCCACCCTGCTGAGATCAAAACGCGTGAAAGTTTCAGCAATGGGATTAAATTGATTGAGGCCACCTCCTTCGGTAGCCAACCAAATCTGTCCGTCTTGGGTTTGAAGAATCTTCAGTACTTGCGGATGGGACAAACCTGTACTGTCCCCTGGCTGATAGATGTAGTTCTTGAACACCTCAGTTTTCATATCGAAGCGTCCTAAGCCATTTTCTGTTCCCACCCAAAGAACATCTAAGTCCTGGTCTTCCAAAATGTTAAACACGTAGTCATTTAAGAGGCTCGTAGAATCCGTTCCCATATGAGCAAACACCTTATACTGGTATCCATCAAAACTAACCAGGCCATTTCTGGTCCCAAACCAGATTAGTCCTTGTCTATCCTGATAAATGTCCCTAAAGTGTTCCTTAGCCAGGCTGCTTTTATCCAAGGGATGATTAAATTGAGTATGCTGTTTTTGTGCAAAAGCTACATTCAAAAAACAGAGGGTTACGACTAGACTCCAGACTTTTATAGTTCTTCCACTCATGACCAGGCAGGCTTTTAATGAAGAACACCATGTACACTTAAATGAAAATCAGTTCATCTAGTATACTGTATCAGGGTTGAAGCAATTATTATCATAGACAATCACAGCTATGCGTGCATGACTAGCATGAATTTCTTTTTTGAAATTCAGATTCCTGTGAAAATTGATATCTTAAAATACGGATAAGTGTGGCATTATAAAATAGGTAGAGTCGTTTTCCCTGGCTTCACCTCTTCCGCCGCCGCTGCAAAAACTCCTGTTTCTTCCTTTGCTTCTCCTTATTCCACTCCTTTTTCTCTGTGGCGGTCATGGGGCGGTCCGTTTGGGGGTAGGGATGGTCATTAATGCGGGTAAGCTTATTCTTGGTAAGTTTTTCTATATCTTTTATGTAGGCATTTTCTTCAGGCTCACTAATAGAAATAGCGATGCCTTCTTCACCAGCCCTTCCGGATCGGCCAATGCGGTGAACGTAGGTTTCAGGGACATTGGGCACATCGTAATTGATTACGTATTTCAGTCCACTGATATCAATGCCCCGAGCAGCGATATCCGTAGCCACCAAAATCTTGGTTTTCTCCGCCTTGAAATTCTTCAAGGTTTGCTGCCTTCTATTTTGACTTTTATTCCCATGGATAGCTTCGGCCTTAAGTTTGAATCTCTTCAAGTTTCTGACCAATCGATCGGCACCGTGCTTGGTCCTGGCAAATACCAGTACCTGTTCTTCCTTGATGTCTCTTAGAATATGGCCTAGGAGCTTCGTTTTTTCGGGCTTATTGGTGTAATAGACATATTGACTAATGGTTTGCACAACAGAAGATTTCCTAGCCACCTCCACCCGCTCTGGCTCCGTCAGCATCTTCTTGGATAAGTCGATAATATTGTCCGGCATGGTGGCGGAGAAAAATAGCGTCTGTCTCTTCTTAGGCAAGATGGCTATCAACTTTCTAATATCGTGGATAAAGCCCATGTCCAACATCCGATCTGCTTCATCCAAGACAAATATCTTGATATCATCCAAGCTGATAAATCCTTGGTTAATAAGATCCAATAGTCTCCCAGGTGTAGCTACCAAAATCTGAACCCCTTTCTTCAATTCCGTAACCTGAGCGCCTTGCTTTACTCCACCAAATATGACCGTATGCGTCAAGCCGGTATACTTGTTGTAATCTCGGATATTTTCATCTATTTGAATGGCCAGTTCCCGGGTGGGAGTTACGATCAAAGCCCTCAAACTAGAGGTCTCTCCTTTCCGGACATCAATTCGGTAGATCAGCTGAATAATTGGAATGGCGAAGGCGGCTGTCTTTCCCGTTCCGGTTTGCGCGATGCCCAGGACATCCTTGCGCTTTAGAATCTTGGGAATGGCTTCTCCCTGTATTTTGGTAGGATTTTCGTACCCCTTCTCCTCTATGGCTTTGAGTATTGGATCAATTAGCTTGAGATGCTTAAACTCCATTGCTGCAATTTTTTGATACCCGCACCTCCAATACCCTCTGGCTATCTCAATCCAAAAAATTGATCGGATGGGCGTACAAATCACGCGCAAGATAAGAAATGTTGTTTTAAGCGTTATTTCAGATAAAACGGAGCAGCTGTTGCATACCCATATACTACAAGATTTTACTCCGAGAAGGGTACAAAAAACTCACCATCATAGCGATACAAACCCGTGTTGCGAGTTCCTAGCCAGAGAAAACCATCTTTATCTTCCAACAGGGTCCAAACGCCTTCATTGAAAGGTCCATCCTTCGCCCTAATACAGCTAAAAGACTCCCCATCGTAGCGACAAATGCCATCGTCCTCCCCACCACAGGCAAACCAGAGCTTTCCATCTTTAGCTGCCATAATTCTAGTCACTACATTACCTAGTAAACCATCCGCTGTCGTGAAAGTGGTAAAGGATTGTCCGTCGTAGCGATAAGCTCCGCCCCAATTACTGAACCAGATATACCCATCTTTGTCTTGCAAGACGGGCCACGCCCAATCGTGACCACCTAATTCTTCCAGCGGAAGCTTGGTGAGGGACTTTCCATCATAACGAAATACGCCAGCGTTTACCCGTCCACCAAACCAGATATTACCCGCATCGTCTTCCAAGATGTACTCCACATTGTTTTTCTCCGAATTCTTAAAGCCTTTGCCATTTTTGTCCACTTCAAAGGGCGTGAATGATTGCCCATCATAGATGTAAACGCCATCGATTGTGGCGAACCATAATTTTCCACTCTGGTCTTCCATAATGCTAAATACCTCAAGCGATTTAGCCTGGGGTGTGTTTCCTGCCGAGTTAGAAATCCATTCACTCTCCCTTGAAGAATTAATTCTAATTTTAGAAAACTTCTTCCCTTCATACACATTGGCTCCAGCAGCCGTACCTACCCAAATTCTCCCCTGGCGATCTTCCAGTAGATCCCAAACTGCGTTGCTGTAAAGTCCCTCTTTTGTAGTATACTGACGAAAGTTTTCCCCGTCATATATATATACTCCTTCCCCCGTTGTACCGAACCATAGGTTGCCGTCCTTATCCTGTATACTACAGTGTACATTATCCCCGGAGTGCGCCCCTAAGGTTTTGACCAGTTTAGCGGAGCCGGTTGGAGCAGTACTTATGGCGCTTCTGTCTTCTTTGGTTGAATCCTGTTGGACTTGCCCACTACAGGCAGTCAGTAGATGTACTAAAGCTAGCATTTGCAGCCAACGGAAGACCGGTGGAATGCTGATATTTTTATACCTCATTAGGTTACACATAAAGAGAAGTACTTTTCAATTTACTGTTCAAAATAAGTCATTTGACCAGCAGGAACGACCATACAATTTCCACCTAGCCTTAGTCTAAGACCTAGGGGCAGTAGGGCACCTGAGGAAGGACTCTTTGCCATAACCCAATCACATGCTGGAAATAGGGCTTCAGTGGTATGCGTAAAAAGGACATGAGGGAGTACTCCTGTAAATTTCGCTGGTCTGGAATACACGGTTCCTATTGCCATCAACCACTCTTCACCGGGTTTGAGGGTTTTGCTTACGGAGGGACGCTGCAGATATTTTGGTATTTCATTCAGCAGACTATCAGTGATTTCTACCCCATCCATGGCCCATCTTTCAGGCAGTGGAATGACGCTAAATGGTTCCCGACTATTGGTATCCAAGTAGTCAGCGGTGGCAAAGTTTATTTGAAGCTGAATGGCAAGGTTAGTATCATTGGTAAGGGTGATGGGGATATATCTAATGCTGTAAGTCCCCCCAAGACTATCGGTGTAGTTGACGCCACGGTTGATGCCGTTTTCGATTTGGAGTCCAGAGGCTTGCTCTAAGTCATTAGAAGAGGCTTGTGTACAGTAAACAAGAGCGCTCCAGCAGGTCAGCAGGAAGAGTAAATTTTTAATCATAACATCTTATTGATGTAGCAATCGCAAAACATCCGAAGTTTTACTAGGCCAATCCCGGGATAAACTTCGGATGTTTGCATCGCTGCTTTTCAAAAGTAGCAGACTATTTCAATAAGATGTGGTCTCAATTGTAAAAGATTGTAAAGGCTTTGTAATACTTCAAGCAAAGGTCAAATTTTCTCGAGCCACGATTTGCCACCTCTTTTGGCGGTGTTGATAAAAACTTTTAGCAAAGAATGTAATGAGTCCTGTCATCAAACCTGCGTATATGGTGATAGAATCCTCGTAATAGATTTTACCATTACCAAGGCTTTTCATACTGATAGCATGATTCCAAATCTTGATCAGGCTATCCCATTCACGCGTAGCTAATTCATGGCTTTTTTCATCCAGCTTTTTGATAGATAAAAAATGGGTACCCCCGATGGGAAGAATACCGAAAAGAAGCATTTTCACACCATAGGTTTGTCCTAATTCCCATTCCTTTGGAAACTGCCCATCGGATGAGCTAAAGCTCAGCATGCCTTTGGCAACAAATTGCAGCAGAGCAGGTGACTTTACATTTTGCCAGGCCGTCCCGAGGTCCATCTCAATGACGGAGCTCACCGTCAATTTCCTTGCTCTCACCTTCTTGCCATGGTATTGGAGTACAAGCGGTTCAATCTTAGTCAATGATTTATTACTTAGAGCATTATTGTTTAGTAATGTAACGAGCCACATGGGTAACATAAGCGAGGTTATTGTTTATTGTTCGCTACAAAACTCACAAGTATCCTTCTAAAATGCATTGATCCGAATCAAGAAATGAATAGATTCCTTACAGCATATCTCAAAGCTTTTTGTGAATGGTTTTCTTTAGCTCTTCTTGGCGGTATAAGCGCTTTTTCACCCTACTTAGCGTTTCAGGCGTCATATTTAGGTAGGAGGCTATCATATACTGTGGAACTCGCTGCAACAAAGTGGGGTTCTCTTCCATGAAAGTGTGTAAGCGAGTATCGAAATCATCGTGCAAAAGTCTGTTCGCTCTTAGTACAGACGTAACGTAAGCGGATTCCGCTAATCTTCTTCCTAGCCATTCCCAGTTTTTAGATTTGTCATATAGTTCGTCCAGTTGCTGCCGGTCAATCGTGTATAAGGTGGAATCCTCTAGGGCTTGAATGGGCCTAATCGATGGAGTTTTGGTAAGATACCCAAAGTAGTCTGTCATGAATTGGCCTTCAGAAAAGAATAACATGATCTTTTCTTCTCCATCTACTTGATAGAACAACTTGAACAAGCCAGATTCTACAAAGGAAATCTTGTTGGTAAATTGTCCTTCCTGCAGGTAGTAGGCCCCTTTCTTTACTTTTTCTTGTTGGAAATAAGTGAGAGCCAGTTCTAATTCCTCTGTAGGGAATTTATTCAACGATTGTAAATAGACTTGAAGTTTCATATCCGAATAAAGTTGCTTAGGTAGTACTTGGCCGATTCAATGCAGGCACGATAGTGAAACTAAAGCCTCCTCATAAGCCGTTTCCTTTTCTCAAGATCTTCAAAACCCGACTGTAGACCAGCTCCGACAAACTCCAGTTGTATCCCTCAAAATCAGTAGTATTGGTAAATTGAACCACTACCGCATCCATATCTGGATGATACCGAGCAATGCTTTGATAGCCGGGAATCAATCCCGTATGGTTGTAGACGTAAATGGAAGAATAGATCTCCTGCTCTCCTGCTTTGAACAAGGAGCCATCGTTTAAGGCGCGAAGAAAGGTACCGACGTCTTCTGCAGTAGCAATCATGGAGCTGTAATCAGTCGTCTTGATATCATCCTCAACGCCCACGTAGTATCCACTCATCAAACTGTCCAGGTTCACCTCATTAATCGAACCATAGGTGTGCGTAAGACCAAGTGGTATCAACACCTCTTCTTTAATGAATTGAAAGTTATCACGCCCCGTTACCTTTTTGACAAGCTCAGAGATTAACAAATAATTTGTATTGGAATATTCGTAGCCTTCGCCAGGGGCAAAGCTAGCCGGTAGATCAAGGATGCGTTCCAGCGCCTCCTCGCTACTTTTTGGTGGGTTGATCCAGAAATCAGGGGTATCGGTTAAATTGGGGATGCCGCTTCGATGTTGCACCATCAATCGCAAAGTTATGCGCTCGGCATTTTCAATTCTTCCCACTAATTCTGGGAAGTAGTAGGCAAGTGTCTGATCTAACGATAACTGCCCAGTACCTACCAATCTGGTAATCGCCACAGCATCGTACAATTTACTGATGCTGGCAATTTTAAACAAAGCTTCAGGATAGGCCGGCACCTTATTCTTGGTATCATGCCAACCCGCGGCATAAAAGCCTGGCGGCTGACCTGCTTGATCTACATAAACGATAATGCCATCAAAGTCATGCTTGAGAGCTTGATCCACCTGTTCTTGAACGGTATCAGGGATGGGCTGCAGCCACGCCCATAGCATCACCCAGGGTACGAAGTACAAAGAGGTTATCGTCCCCAGAAATAATAGCAGCTGGATTATTCGTTTTTTAGTCATCGGATCATTTCTTGGGCCTCTGGCAGTGAAGCGATCTTACCTCTTTCATCTGTTATCTATTAATCTTCATAGAATAATTGCCATGTTGGCTATAACTGATGACTTTTCCACTACGATCTCGTTGAAATACAATCGTTTCTCCTAGTTCTTTGTTAGATCTAATTCTTCGAAAAGTATCTCCCTTGATATGCTTGAGAAAAGTCATGGCATTAGCGGGCTTTTCTGCGGGCAATCCTAGTACGACCAATTGATCTCCCCACGTGGATATATACTCCTCACTCCACCACGGCATGGGGTTGTAGTAGCCTACATATTCTTGCAGTTTATTCGCTTTTGCTTTATCCTCTTTAGCCGTCTCTACAGCTTTTACCTTACTCAAAATGGCATCAATCCCGTTGGAGTATTTGTTGGGATTAGTACCACTGGCATTGATCATAACTGAGTATGCTCTTTTCCGCTTCAGGTCCATTTGCAGGGTTGATCTATAACCGGGGCAAGATCCACCATGCCCCGCCCAAGTGTTGCCATTTGCGCCCTTATATACCACAAATCCCAAACCCCAAGTAGTTTTCCAATCGGGATTAGTCCAATGCACTTGCTGCATGTACTTCAGCGTGGAAGGCTTCAAAATCTCAGTAAGCGAACTATCTCTCAAGCGAAACTGCCAGGAAGCAAATTTCCCAAGGTCATGGACGTTCGAGGAAAACCCGGCCGCTGCTGCAATCCCATTGGCTTGAAATAGATTTACTTTTTTCCGATCTCCTTTTCTGGTCACTGCACTGTACCCAATGGCTAAGTCCTCTCCATACAGTTGTTTAGGCATTTCGGTACGTGTATCTGAAAGGCCTAATGGCTTCAGAATATTTTGCTGCACATATTCATCGTAGGAAACCCCAGACACCTCCTCCACAATTTCTCCCAGAAGGGTTAACCCCAAGTTACTGTATTGAAAATAAGTAGAAGCAGGGTAAAGCGTTTGCTGTTCACCAAGCTTAGCATCAACCTCGGCCTTAGTGGGAAAAGGGAAGTTTGGAGCAGTCCAATACGGATAGGCCGCTTCTCGAGGCAGCCCGGAAGAATGCGTCAATAACGATCTAATGGTGATCGGCCCGCTATCTGCATATTGTTGTTCCACCTTGTAGGCGGGTAGTAGGTCACTAATTTCATCATCCAATCGAAGCTTCCCTTCATCGTACAATTTCATAATAGCTACTGCGGTAAACAGCTTAGAAATCGAACAGATACTGCATAGCGTGGAGGCGTCAGCCTTCATCTCCTCTTCTACATTGGACATGCCGACTGCACCTGACCACAGTACCTTCTGGTCTTCAATTACAATAGCACTTAAGCCGGGTAGTTTATCAAAGTCCTTTTGTGCATCTAACCAAACCTCCACCAGTTTAAAAGCTTCGGCGTACTTCTTTTTGGTTTCCTGCGTAAAGAGCGTGAAGGATAAAAAGGAAAGGAAGAGGGTGAAATAGAACTTCTTCATAATCTTGACTTTGATGATTTTTTGAGGCTTAGTCATCCGAAATTCACCTCTGTACCGCCTAAAAGAAATTTCGGATGACTCTCCTGGAAGGCTTCAACGGATAGTCTAGGCACACTACAATTCAGGATGCGGATATTCACTTGATCTGTTTTGGAACGAAGTGATTTTTGGATTTTGGATCACACCATCTTTGATCTCAATCGCCCGGCGGATGGTCTCATCTTTAGCCCAGGCTTCGGCCCCCTTGATGATGGTGGGTAAATGTTGAATCACCCCTTTGGATATTTCCCAAGTAGCCGCATTCCAAAGATAGGAAGGTGTGTGATCCACCGCATAATAAGACACCTCTCCCACTTGAAAGATCGGGGCATCAAAACTGGTTGGCTTGGCAAAATAAAAGCCCATTCCTTCATCACAGCTGATATCCACAATTAAACAGCCTGCTTTGAGTCGGTCTCCCTGTCCTTCGGGCACAAACATTAAAGGATGATCCGTATCCTGCAAGATACCATTGACAATAATATCTGCATCTGATAAGGCTTCCACAAAGGGGTGCGAAGAGCCATCGGACCTTAGGGCCATCACCTGCCCTTCTTCCAACTTGAAGTGTGCATAATTGACGCCATCAATTTGATTGGCTACTGGGACAGCATCAGGTGTGTATACGGTAATGTCTATGATCCCCCTTACTTGCAAACCGCGGATAGCCCCTCTACTTACCGAACCATGGCTTGTGATCACCGCTTTAAGATCCGGTCCATAGTTGCCGTCGATTCCTCGGAGGTTCATGGCGTGTTGCACCCCGGCATAGCCAGCAATTTCGTTGTTTTTTTGAAAGGTATGCAATTGCCATTCCCCTCCAGCAGACCAACTATGCATGGCTTCCCAGGCGATCAGGGTGAGCTTGCGATCAATGGCGGTTTGCGTAATATCTCGCTGTTGTACACAGTGGGGCCAACCCCAATGAATCGTACCTTCTTTCATATCCTCAAAATCCTTATGCACGGGTTTCGCCAATAAGGCCACATCACAATGCTCAAGCAGTTCAGCACGGGTTCGGATTCCCGCACACCTACTAGCCAGCTGATCATCACTCCATCCAAAGGCCAAGCCATATCCGGCTTCGAAATACAACTGGCCACGGACTGCTGCATCCAAGCCCTCTAACTGATCCGGGTGAATAGGTACCCTTTTTTCCTGTTTTTTACTAGAGGTGCCGAACACACCGACGGTAAGTAAACTCATGTATAGTTATTTTTTTTGATCCATTCGTTAATCTTTAATCCTGACTTTATCAAACAGATGACTAAGATTGGCAGGAACCTCCCTTATCAAATCATTGTACTGAAATTCTATGCTTTCAATGGCTTCCATGCTGGTATAGGCCGGACCAAAATACTGCAATTTATCGCAGTCCCTAAATTCTAGATGCTGTAGCTTATTCAATAATGGAATAAATTCGGGCGCATGGATCAGGGATTTATGAGTGAGTATTTTCAGTACTTTGAGGTTCTTTAAATCTTTGAATTCCTCAGGATAGGTTTCACCTTTGAAACCTCTTAGCATAAGCCCTTCTAACTGCGTTAATTTTCCGATTTCGGAGGTCAGGNAGTCCGAAGACAAGTTAAGCACTTTTAAGGATTTGAGCTTACCAATCCCGAGCAGCTTTTCCGCTTCAAAGGCATTCAGTCCTAGAATTTCTAATTTTGGCAATTGATAGATAGCCTTGGTGGGGATATCATAACCAAAATAGTTGGCTATACGCAATTCTCTTAGATTCTGGAGTGCTCCAATTTCTTCGGGTATATGGATGGAACAGTGGTCAATTTTCAGGTATTCCAACTGCTGTAGATTACCAATCTTAGCAGAAATTGTATCTCCTTGTGGTTTGACGCCGCTCATCGCTAAGGCTACCAAATGTTCTAAATCAAAGATACTTTCCGGAACTACTTGGATCTTATTGGCACCCAGAATAAGCAAGTACTTCAATTGAGAAAGTTCTCCAATTGATGCTGGAATCTCATTCAGATGGTATACATAGTCGAAAATAAGCGTCTTGAGCTTAGTGAGGCCCTTGAAATCGTAAGGTGCATAGGGAGCGTCCTTGATCTCTAAAAACTCCAGATTACTAAACTTGTCCAAGGAAATGATATCTCGCATGACTGTACTGTCGACATCCTTACCAATGGATATGACCATCCCCAAAACCTTTTCCGCCTCAACTGGGTCATACTGCTTTAATTTCGATAAATTATCAATGCTTATTCCTCTTGCAGGTCGGTGGTACGGGGCTAATTTGCGATACCAATTATTCACTTCCCAGATCGCATCAATAGTCTTTTCCGTAGGCTGGGTATCATCATTAGAGAGGCGATCTTGTGCTGGCAAGAAAGTTGTCATTAAGAGCGCCCAGAAAAATAGCGTTTTGCGCATGCTTCATCAATTTTGGATGGTGATAATACGATAAAGCTTGGGATGAGCAAAATGCTAGGCTGCTGAGTGTAGAAGGGATTTATAGCTGTTTAGAGAAATTCCACAACTGTACATTTTGCAGATGTTTTTTCTAAAATATGACCACTATATGAAGCTGGCTGAACTTCATTATTGGGCACGGCGAAAATCATTGTCGCTTCAGTATTTTGGCAATTCTATTGTTTATGATCTGTGACAAATTCCACATATAGAGCTTACGATCAGTTGTGCTGTAGAATTGAACCAAAACAGCATCCAGGTCTTCGTGATATTTTGCGAAACTCTGGTAGCCAGGAACCCACCCATCATGTGCATACTTGTAAATGGAGGAGTAAATCTCCTGTTCTCCCTTTTCAAACAATGATCCATCGTTCAATGCCCTCAAGAAGGTTCCTACATCTTCTGCAGTGGCTAACATACCATGCTCATCACCCTTTAAATCGTGGGGATATCCTACATGATAACCACTCATGACATCATCAATATCTACTTCATCTAGCGAACCGAAGGTATGGCGGAGGTTTAGGGGCCTTAGTATTTCCTCCTGAATGAATTGGAAGTTCGGATACCCCAATTCCTCATCCATAATCTTATTAATTAACAGGTAATTCGTATTACAATATTCGTAATCTTCACCCGGTTTAAAGTTAGCCGGCTTATCCATAATCAGGGCCAGACTTTCTTCGTAGGTCTCCGTTGGCGCTCCCCAAAAATTCGGCGCGTCTGTAAAATTGGGAATGCCACTTCTATGCTGAATCATGAGCCGAAAAGTGATTTGCTCTGCGTTTTCAATTCTCCCCACGAGCTCCGGCAAATAATCAGCGATGGTTTTATCTAGCGAAAGACGCCCATCCCCTACCAATTTAGTAACAGCCACCGCATCATACAACTTGCTGATGCTAGCAATCTTAAATAGGGCATTAGGCTTGGCAGGAACCTTGGCAGCTCGATCATGCCAGCCAGCAGCAAAATACTGAGGGGACTTACCCGCTTGGTCTACATAGACCAGCACTCCGTCAAATCCATGGCCAATGGCCTCCTCCAACTGCTCTT
>JABSSL010000072.1 GCA_013214355.1 Saprospiraceae bacterium
AGCAATTCAAAAAACGAAGAGCCAAATTGGTCAGCATTTTCAGATTGGGGCTAGACCATCTAAAAACTAAACTGCTCAACTTTTTGAGCTTGTTTCAAGAAATCTATTTTTTGTCCTGTACATAGCTTTTCCAGTTAAAATGTAGTTTTTTCTCGAACTTCACCGCGAGAGGTATTAGGGTTATTGCCATTAAAGGGTACCTCATCTAAAATTACAGGATGAAAATCTATATTCTAGTAGTAACTAGCTTAATGGGAATTGTTCTTTCCCTCACTACAGCAAAACCGGAAGGGAAACATCTCTTTATTCTGTCGGGACAATCCAATATGGCGCGTTTAGTGCCTGAAGATTCCTTCACCCCAGCCCTACAATCAGCATTTGGTGCCGACAATGTTTTGGTAGTAAAACAGGCATCTGGGGGGAAGCCAATCAGGCGCTGGTATCGAGACTGGAAACCTCTTAGTGGGGAAGTCCCCGAAGCCCAGCCCGACCTGTATGATACGCTCATGACTAGGGTACTGGCTACGATCAAAGCAGAAAAAATAG
Organism: Saprospiraceae bacterium; assembly: GCA_013214355.1. Classification (GTDB taxonomy): domain Bacteria; phylum Bacteroidota; class Bacteroidia; order Chitinophagales; family Saprospiraceae; genus DT-111. The sequence continues at coordinate 547 of JABSSL010000072.1, forward strand.
CAACCATTACCTTTATCTGGATGCAGGGAGAACGTGATGCTAGAGAAAAACACGGCGCCGTTTACGAAGCCAGTTTGATCGGGCTGCATGATCAACTCTGTAATGACTTAGCTCGCAAAGACATCAATTTCATCATTGGTAGGCTAAGTGACTTTGATCTATCAAATGAAAAATACCCACATTGGACTATGATTCGAGATATTCAGGTTAAGGTAGCCGATTCTAGCCCTCGATTCGCTTGGATCAATACGGATGATCTAAACGATGGATTAAATAGCAATGGGAAAGAAATAGAAAACGATCTGCATATGTCGAAGGAGGGGTATATCCTAATGGGCCAGCGCTTTGCCGATCAGGCCATCCGATTGATTAAGGAAAAAAACTAACCCCTTTTTCTGATAATATCTAGTAAACATTAATCGCTACTTGTTCATGGAAAAAGTAACTTTTACATTAAGACCCGGCGAAGAATATATTGTCTTGCTACAGTTATTGAAGATCCAACAAATTGCGCAAAGCGGTGGACATGCAAAGATGATAGTAGAAGATGGCCTAGTCCAGGTTAATGGGGAAAAAGAGTATCGTAAAAGAAAGAAACTACGTCCTGGAGATATTGTTGAAATAGATGGAGCGCAGATCACCATTGGTAGTTAGGTTAGTGGAGACTTGGGTAGAGTGGATATCGTATTCTCTTCTCCTGATTCCGCAATTTTCAATTGCGTTATTATGCTGAATTTCAAAAAATCGGTAACCGTAAAGACTGTAGTATTTGTATTTGACCAGCATATAGCGATTTAAAACTTCCCTAGAAAATATCAATTTCCTATTGATGAAATTTCTACTCGATCCTTCAAAATGAATTGCCCCTTGATCAACCAAGATATCCCAAAAGCTATTAATGCGATAGCTTCTAGAAAAAATACTAGGCGTAGATCTTTGCTCCCGGGAAACATATCCAAGATTACCCACCAATAAATTGCGATGGCAATTAAGCAGGCAATAATAAGATATCCAGATAAGCGGTAAATTCGGTTCCTTCTTTGCTTTGTGATAGACAGCGTTTTACTGTTGCTCTTTGTAAACAACCCGATCGAAATGTACGAGATGGTCAAGAAAAAGCAACAGGCAAAAAATAGATGTAGTTGCCCGATCAGCCTATTTGAAGCCGCAAGTTCATAGTTTACCGCGCAAGCTTCTAACTCTTCAATTCCAGTAGGGAAAAGCGCTACTCCCATGGCAAATATAGACGCAAGTTTACAAGAAACTTTATCATATTGATCATACCCTTTATAGGTAAACAAAAAGATAGCGATCATACTAATAATTGCAACAAAAACATCTCGCATTACAGTATGATAATAGGCGCTTATCGATGGCTGTACTTGCCAGCAGTTCGCCATAACCACCGATCCGGCAACAAGGATTAGCGGCAATCCAATTCCTAAATAACCAATTGTTCTTCTAAGTGTTAGAAAAGAAATCAATAGAGATTTGTTGGCATCAATTGATGGCACTGTAGTGATTCTCATAGTAAAAGATTTAGACAAAATGCATACTAATAATACAATCAATGTATCAACAAGCATCTACTAAATCAAAATTCATGCCAAACAAAATAAATACAAAACAGCAGTTAAATCAATTTAATTCTCCTGAATCGCCCACACAGCCACCTCCTCCATCTTCCCCTTCAGCTGAATCGACCCCAAAGAAGCAGAAGTCCATTTGGCCGGAAGCTGCAGGTGAGAAAGTAAGTTTTGTGAGATAAGAAGTTGTTGTTTATAGTGGTTACATTGGCCTTGTATTCTGGCTGTGGTATTCAGCACATCGCCATGAAAAGCGATCTCTTTTTTCACCACTCCCACCTCCGCTACCATTACTTTACCGTAATGCAAACCGGCTTTAAAGACAGGTACTTCCCCATATTCTTCCAAATAATAATCCCGTTTGCTCTCCAGCCGGTCTCGATAGGCGAAGTAGAGCGCTAAGCAGTTATTGTTGGCCAAGCCGCGCGGTGTGAGCCAGGTAAGTACGGCTTCGTCGCCCACATATTGGTAGATCTCTGCTTGAAAGGGCTTGATAATCTCATTGAGGTCAAAGAAGCAGTCTTGAATGAAGCGACTGAATTTAAGATGGCCTAATTTTTCAGCAATCGTCGTGGAAGATTTAAGATCCAGAAACATGAATATACGTTCCTCCTCCTGCGGCTTGTGGTATTTGCCCAATAGCATGTTCCAAAGGACCCCTGGGCCAAACTTTTGATCTATGGCTCGGAAAAAGGAAATCAAAGACATGACGACGGAGAAATAAGCCAAGGAAACCCAGAACACTCGACTATTAATCATGTCCCTAGCCCATTCTATATCTAAATCCAATGGGCTGCGACGAGTAAGGATAATTAGCCCGACCCACATGATGAACTTAACCAGAAAGAAGTAAGTAAATGCTTTAAAAATCAATAATCGGCCGTAGGACCATCTTCTGAATTTAGGCCGATCAAGGTTCAGCTCTACAGCACCAAAGATCAGTCCTCCTAGAATGCCAATGAACAGCAATAAAATGAATCGCTGCCAGGGCAATTCCAGCATAAATTCCTCAGATGTTCGTAGATCAAAAAAGCGGATGAAATGAAAGAACTGAGTAGCAACAATGAAAATCAGAATCATCTGCCCAAGGAATCGGACTTTTTCTCCCCAAGTGCGTGTCATAAAATACCAAGGTTAATTTCACAGCAATTACCACAATTAGTACCGGATTTGCAATAGATTGACCTATTCCTGATCATGCCCGACACGCTTTCCCACGATATTCTGGTACAATTTCTCCCGCAAGACTTCCTCACTACGCATTTTATTAGCCGTCTCTTCCGCTTTGTCTTTGTAAGCTTCATTATAAAAGAGGTCCAGGAGCTTGGGTGTAAGTGATTTCTCTGATATCCGACTGACTTTAATACCGCTTGGGCCCACTCCTTTGGCACTTAGTATTTGGTCCCAGGCAAATTGATCAATAATGTGCGGGAGAATCAGCGAGGCACAGCCATGCCGTAATGTTAGGTGGGTCGTGCCAGAGCCGCCATGGTGCATGACGGCATGTACCTTTGGTAGCAACCATTCGTAAGGAATACTGGAGACAAAGTGAAATAGGTCGTGATCGTAGTCTGCTGGCTCGACTAGACCGCCAGCAGAGGTATTGATCAGGGCAGGGATTTGATGTTGCTTAAGGATATTGAGGATGATCTCAGTTTTTTTAGCAGGTTCCGGGTTGATCATGCTGCCGAAGGTGACGAAGAGGATTTTCTCATGCTGTTCCAGGAAGGCCAACAAGGTTGCGTCAGGCTGCCAATTGACCGTCTTATCCCTTTCATGATACCCTAACACCTTTATATTCTCGGGCCAATAGCTGGGGCGCTCAAATAGTTGAGGAGAGATCGTGTAAATGACTTGATGCTTATCTAAGGCTTGCTTGATCTGCTTTTTGCTAAGATCTGTTCGACCTATCCATTTCAGTGAGGCCATGATGGTTTTTACCAGTCCCCAATCGGCGAGTCGAAAAGTGAGTTTATTCAAGAAACTTCCATAATTGCTATGAAACGCCACGTGCGTATGCCCTTTTATATAATGCAAAAACGGTACGGGACTAACGAAGGTCGTACTACCCGGGTGCTCCACTTCCCAAATCACAGGATACATGGCCTTGCCATTGTGGACGATCCGATCAGGCTGGAATTCAGCAACCACTTTTTGCTGTCGTTCCATCATATGCCTATTGATATCGCCTTGCATTCGAGCCAGTTTGACATAGGCCCCGAGTTTTTTCCACCATGCCCCCGCTCCTCCCATGGCGAATTTACCCAAATCGCTTTCCAACATTTCAATAAAAGCTGAGCCAAGCCCTTCAAATTGAGCACCTGAGTCCTCCACGAGGCCACGGAATTGCTCAGGAAACAAATACAGGACTTCATGCCCCTTTTCTTGCAGGATCTCTCCAATAGCTAGGAAGGGTTCCATATCTCCTCTTGTTCCTATCGATGTCAGTAGAATCTTCATGGGCATTTCAACTTACTGCAGTAGGTCTCTGAAATCCAGTAAATGAATGGCTAGTAGACCCAAAATCCCGACCAGTACAACATAGTACAAGGTCGGAATAATCGTCTTCCGCAATATCAAACCCTCTTTTCCCAAGAAACCTACCGTTGCCGAGGCAGCTACCACATTGTGAATAGCGATCATATTCCCAGCAGCAGCTCCTACCGCTTGCAAGGCAACCACCAAAGTGGTCGGCATGCCCAATCGCTCCGCTACGCCAAATTGAAATAAGCTAAACATCAAATTACTCACCGTATTGCTACCCGCAATGAACGCCCCTAAGGCACCGATGGAAGGCGCAAACAACGGGTAAATCTGTCCCACCTGATTAGAAACCCACTCCGCCATTGCAATCGGCATGGCGGGCAGGTCTGCAGGATTCCCACCCGAATTGATGTAGATCCTGACCATCGGGATAGTGAAAATGAGCACAAAGCCAGCTCCCAGTAGCATTCTGGCGCTTTCGCCAAAGGCTAGGCGAACGGCATCGACCTTCATTCGATGTAGGTAGACAGTAATCAGTCCGACCACTATCAGCATAGTCCCTGGAAGATATAAAGGCGTGCTAGAAGCATTTATACCTGTACCTAAAATATCAGTCCAGTTAATTTTTATAGAAGTCAAGGCAGCCTTTATGGGCAATTGTGGAAGTCGAGTCAATACCAGAATGAGTGCGAGAAAAAGATAGGGCAACCAGGCTTTCGTCAAAGATATTTTGCGTCCTCCATCAGGCTGGTTCAGGTCAATCGTGAGGGTACCCAACCAAAGTTTGGGCCAGCTCCGCTCTTCCGGAAAGTCCCACTTTGTTTTGGGTTGTAAAAAGCCTCTGCGTGCCAGGCTCACCACAATGGTCATTCCAACTAAAGCTCCGATTAGAGATGGGAACTCAGGTCCCAAGAAAATTCCAGTTAAGGCATAAGGCAGGGTGAATGCCGCGCCTCCTACAAGAGTGAAAGGTAAAACAGCTAGGCCTTCGCGCCAGGATTTATTCGTTCCAAAAAACCGGGTCATCATACACACCATAAAGGTAGGCATCAGCACCCCTGCGATGGCGTGAAAAATAGCCACATCCGTAGTAATAAGCTGCAAGTATTCAGGAAAAGAAGCTCCTAATCCTTCCAGGCGGCCATCTAAATCCGGATTTTGCAATCCCCCTCTCACTCCCACCAAAATCGGCGTACCAACAGCGCCAAAAGTAACAGCTGTACTTTGCACCATCATCCCCAACATTACCGCCGCCATGGCCGGAAAACCCAGGGCCACCATTAATGGGGCTACTACAGCAGCGGGCGTGCCAAATCCCGCCGCCCCCTCTATGAAAGAACCAAACAGCCAGCAAATAATCACCACTTGAATGCGGCGATCTCCACTGACATTAGTAAATCCCTCCCGAATGGCTGCTACCCCACCAGAGTACTTGAGGAGATTCAAAAGCAAGATGGCTCCAAAGATGATATAGAGGATATCAAAGGTGATAAACAGTCCCTGAATGGAAGAAGCCAAGACATCAATCCAGGAATATTGCCAGCCAAAGATAGCCACTAGGGCCGCTATGATAAAAGAAATGGGCATAGCCAGGCGGGCAGGAAACCGAAAGCCAACCAATAGAATGGCTGCCGCCAAAATCGGCAACAAGGCCAGAAAGGCCAAGGTACTTGCAGTCATGGTTTTCGTTCTTTATAAATCGGAAATGCGAAGTCGGAAATGCGAAGTCGGAAGCTTTTCCACCTTCGCATTTCCGATTTCCCACTTTCTTAGGGTTCGACCCTGGAAATGCTTTCCAGCGCAAGCATCAGCGCGTGGGTACCTTTCTTCCCATACCCTTGCGCTTCTACTGCTTTGTATAATTGATGCACCAAGGCTAGGCCGGGTAGGAACAAATTCATACGCTTGGCTTCGTCCAAGGCTATTTCCATGTCCTTTACGAAGTGCTCCACATAGAATCCTGGTTCAAAATTCCGAGCAACTACCCGAGGTGCCAAATTACTTAAGGTCCAGCAGCCTGCAGCCCCTCCACTAATCGCTTGCAACATCACTTCCAAATCTAAACCAGACTTGTAGGCATACAACAAACTTTCACAAACCCCAATCATCGTACCTGCAATGGTAATTTGATTGCACATTTTGGTATGCTGCCCAGCGCCTGCCACTCCTTCATAGATGATATTTCCGCCCATAATATCTAGCAAAGGCATGATTGCGTCCACTGTAGTCTTATCTCCACCGACCATAATGGATAGTGTTCCTTTCTTGGCACGGACATCTCCACCGGACACTGGCGCATCGACAGTCGAGATTCCTTTCTCCTGGGCCTGCTTGTAAATTTCCACAGCCAGGCTAGGCTTAGTCGTTGTCATATCTACCAATACACTGCCCGACCTTGCTGTACTTAAGATACCCTTTTCTCCAAAATAAACCTCCTCTACATCCGCAGGAAAACCTACAATGGTAAATACCACATCGGCTACCGCAGCTACTGCAGCTGGAGAGTCCGCCCAATTTGCACCTTTATCAATGGCAGCTTGTGCCTTGGCCTTGGTGCGGTTGTAAACAGTAGCTTGGTATCCATTCTCCATTAAGTGTCCGACCATTGAAATGCCCATTACTCCTGTACCGATCCAGCCGATATGTGTATCCTTTGTTAATTTGAATGCCATGTTAATTGTGATTCTTTTGGACACAAAATAATCATTGTATCTTCCATATCTGCCAAGCTGTTTCTAAAATAATCGAAAAAAGCTAGTGCATATCTCCTTTTTCCTCTTCAATCTTGATGTATGAACTTCAACCTCAGCTCCGAACAACAAGAACAAGTCCAGGCCGCCAGAGCTTTTGCCCTAGAACGTATCGCTCCTTTTGCAGCCCAGTGGGACCGAGATGAACATATTTCTCGCCAACAGATCCAGTCTTACGCAGAGGCCGGCTTTTTTGGGATGACCATCCCGGTAGAATACGGAGGTCATGGACGCTCTGCACTGGACGCAGTTCTGGTGATAGAAGAAATAGCCAGGCATTGCGGGATCAGTGCGCGGCTCATTGTGGACCATAATTTTGGAGCTATCATCACGATCCTCAATTTTGGAACCGAAGAACAAAAACGTCGGATATTACCGGATATCTGCATCGGTCAAAGTCTGATGAGTATTGGTATGACAGAACCCGAAGCGGGCTCCGCCCTCACCGATCTTACTACCGCTGCCCAAACAGCTGGAAGTCACTACAGTATCAATGGTACTAAGCATTGGATCACGGGTGCTGGAGAAAGAGAATATACCCTCGTCTATGCCCGCTTTGACGATATCCCTGGTCCAAAGGGCATTGGCGCCATCCTTGTTCATCGCGATATGCCCGGCTTCAAATATGCTGGCCGAATACCCTCCATGGGCGTCAGAGGTGTGCAAGAAGGAATTCTTGAATTCCACGATATGCAAGTACCAAAGGAGAATCTAGTAGTACCCCCGGGCTCCGCATTTAGTCAACTAATGTCTGCCTATAACGGCCAGCGGGTTGGCGCTTCAGCCGTAGCCCTAGGCATTGCTCAAGGTGCCTTCGACTTCGCCAAGGCATACGCCGATCAGCGGCAACAATTTGGCCGGCGCATCACCGATTTTCAAACCTCCCAATTCAAACTTGCGGACATGGCCATTGAACTCGACGCCGCTCGCCTGCTGATCTATCGTGCTGCTAGTCAGGCCAAAGCAGCTATCACAGATAGATACGCCTCAAGTGTGGCCAAGGTATACGCCTCAGAAATGGCGTTGCGAGTTGCCAGTGAAGCCATCCAGCTCTGTGGTGCCCAAGGCTACAGTCGCCTACTACCGCTAGAGCGGATGTTCCGCGACGTACGTTGCTTCACGCTAGCCGGCGGCTCCGCAGAGATGCAGCGCATCGGCATTGCCACTAAGATCCTTGGGCGTTCCCTACCGCAGCATTAAGGCAAGTTGGATACTGGATTTCAAAAAGAGGAATGTACGCTCTTCGGAAGCATTTTTTCGGGTGTCATCCTTTACCCACAGTCGCGATCCAATACCCCTCTATTAAAAGCAATCCATAAGTATTGTTTTTAAAAAGGGAAATACTTACCTTTGCGACCCTCCAAAATCTAATCGGGATGTAGCGCAGGCCGGTAGCGCGTTCGTCTGGGGGGCGAGAGGTCGCAGGTTCAAATCCTGTCATCCCGACAAGACTCAAAAGGTCATTCCGCAATGCGGAATGGCCTTTTTTAGTAGGCTACGCGAGTCGAACTCGTTCGTACAAGTGGAGCCTACTAAAAAAGGGCAAGCCGTCAGGCTGACCTTTTGAGGCTTGTCAAGCCCTCCCCGTGGGATTCACGAAGTAAATCCGCTCTTGGAGTCAAAGGTNGTATTGTGGGNNGAANACACCNNACAAGGGNTNGGGAGCTTGNAAGNNANGGNCANGNNGGGCNNTGAGATTNNTNAAGCCCGCCCTCAACACAAGATCTTTAGACAGCTAACTGTATACTTCAAATTCATCAACAAATACTTTTACGCGACGCTGGATGCTTACTCCGATCCGGTCCCCAAAAAATGAGACGAATGGACAGGAAAAAACCAATTGTCCGTTGATATGAAAATGATAGAGGTGCGCTTTTCTGTCTAGCTGCATAACATTAATCCGAGTTTCTAGATCTATCGAAGAACTAGCAGTCCACTCCTGGAGTACACAAAAGCCTCCATCAATCTTATATTGGATAAGGAATTGGCCTTGCATGGAAATAAGGAATTGAAAGTAATTGGCGGAATCTTTTGCACCCCAGTACAGACCAGCCGCACATTGGGGTGAGTCAAAGGCTATGAAGCCGATTTTAGTTTGTATCCGAAAATCACGGGCGGCATCCATCTTTAGGTGCAAGTACTCAAAGGAATTAGATGCTTCTTCTGCAAAACGCTCAAAGATCAATCGGCCATCTTGTAGTCTGGAAACCGATATCAATCGATCTCCTTGCGTAGATGGCTTTAAATCCCATTGGTTTCGGTTGTCCAGAAAATCCTCCTTTAGGATTGGCCCATCACCAACATGGGTTTCCACTGCATTTTCACTTGCCGTCTGCTGTTCCCCTGGGGACTGAAGCAAGACCGCCATCTTGGACTTTAACTCCAAAATAGATAAACTAATTTGATTCAGTTCAGTCCCTCCTTCTCTCAATATTCCCTGAAAGACTTTCCTCCTGTATTCATTAAATCGAGCTTGTAGCAATAAGGTATCATTGCGCAATTCCTCTTGTTCTTGCGCACTGAAGAATAACAGTAACAATTGCAAAGCGGTAGCATATTCATTTTGAACTACTAATTGCTCGATTTCTTCTATTTGATTCATACGGAAGAGTATAATCCAAAGGTAGCTGCGTTTAGGCTGTAGAAAGGCAAACTTTCATCATTTATTCTACCCTACAAAACTTTAATATAGGCTTCTCTCTCCAATAACGCAATTTGTTTTACTCAAAAAATTAAATCAATAAAACCATGAACTTGAAAGCGAAAAACTATATATTTATATAACCTTTTTCAACTATCTATCCTAACAGTTTATTTACAATAATCCCAGCACTTACAACAATCAACTCTTCGACCTTATCTACGCAAATCGTGCTCCCTGGCTTGTATTTAACGATTGACATCAGTGAAACCCTTTTCCTATAATTATTTACACAGTAAAGTTTATGACCTTAAAAAACAAAAAGCCATCACCGTTCTTAATTCCGTTATTGTTCTTACTATTCCCGATCATAGTCAAAGCCACGCCTCAGAACACGCAGGCTTTCCAAGCCAAAGATGAAATCTGGAAAGAGTTTAGACATCATTTTGCTTTCCACATCCAGACCATAGCCTGGCATGCTGGCCTACCAGATGGGAGTTCTTTGATTATCATCTCTGAGCCACCTCCGCATACTGACTCCTTGGGCATTGCTAAGCTATTTAGAGATTATAATTCCCTAGTTGAAATCAAAGAGCACTCCATCGGAGTTGACGGCTGGGTCAAGGACGTAGTCATTGTTATAGAATCCGCCAAGAGAGCAGATCTTGAAAAAACCCTGCTCTTATTAAACCGATATCTTCATTTCACTAATCACAGCACTGAATATCTAGATCTTGCCGAGCTCGATCAGCTTGACAACGATGAAGAAATCCCGACGAATAAACTAGACTTTGATATTTCTCCATTGGAACTGAGGCAATGGTTACTTCAGGATGAGGTACCTTTCCGTCCAACATATGATAGTGAAAAGACCTACTCTGTATTAGATCTCATTGAAAAAAAACGCCTGGGCGTGTACCTCGGTACCGGAGACAGGCTCGTCATCTGGGCTATTCCTAGAGCAGTTTCACTATATGCCTTTAAACCAGAGATTAGAAAATTCTGTCTGGAGACAGATGTAATCCTAGGAAGCATAGCCAATGAAGAAATGGTCGTCTTCGTAGGAAAAGCTCGTAACGCTTCCCTCTGGTCACACCCTCCACTTCGAACAGAAAGTATTTTGAGTCTGGCATCAAGCCAAAACGACTATCTATATCAAAGTTATGAGCGAAAAAATCCATTTGCGGCAAAACTTGATGATGATCAGGATTGGGCCCCTATTGCCTTAAGCTCGGAACTAATACATACAGAATTTGGCAGCACCCTCAATATTACCGACCAAATCCTTAAGTCCTGGTCTGAAGGCGGCGCCGTTGCTTATCACGGATTTGCAGACTACCCACAGCCCGAAAACAAGATGCCGGCTGTTACAGATATGATTGATAGTCCCTCCATTACCTACAATTGGAATACAAACAATTTTCTCTTTCCAGCATTCCTTCCAGATTTCGACCTGGAATTGGTTACAATAGACCACACCGGTTGCCTACCGTTGTCTTATCTACCAGACGGGAACCCAGAAATACAAAGCGTTGCTGCTAAGGTGGAAGAAATGGGTCGAAATTACTTTAGAAGCTTAAACCAGGTTGATTTGGCAAGGGTAGTTTCATATACCTTCCTCTTCCAAGCCTTCAAAACCTATGGGATTCATGCTGATCAGGCCCCTGATCAACTTGACCAAGCTATTATAAATCCACTTTTACAAAGATCAACTGAGTTGATCAAGAAATTGAGAGAACACTCTCCCCATCGTGATGCCAAAACACTAAAAATAATTGAAGAAAAGATAGCTTACGCAGAGCGTCAGGTAGATACCCTAGAAATATGGAAAAGTCGAGCCCTTAGCAACGAAAAAGACAAATTCCAAACTCAAATAGAGGAAAGGAAGACTCGCATAGCCGACTTACAGCAACAACATTTCGATGAAACTAATCAAATCAAAAAGATTAGTGCAAGTGTCAAATCTATCAGGCGTTATGGCGAATCAGGATACCGCCTACTAGATACCTTACTGGTACTTCCCCATTTGTTTTCGGCCAGAGAAGATCTAGAACGAGACAAACGATTTTTGCAAATCAGTCAAGTGGCCACTCTACTGAAAGATTCGTTGAAGTTAACGTATTACGCCTACGATTTCCTGGAGCAATCTCCAGAACAAATGATGAAAGATTTCAGTACCCTACAGCAGCGGTCTCATCATAGGTGGCTCAAGACGCCAAGCTTAGTCCTTTCCCGGGACCTCAGAAACACCGCCTCCAGTAAGTCCACCGGAGGTCATAGCTTAGGAGGAGAAAAGCCAAAGATCAAAATGATCGTAGAAGATCTGGAACCAGGCACTTTCGGTTTTGCGCTTGAAGGCAAAGACATTGTTTTTAAAATTGGTGCACAGGATTTCCAAAAGTTAACTCCTGAATTTATTCAGAAGGTAGAGCAACAACTTGTCGAAACCAATCTCAATAGAAGCCTACAGGAGATTAACCAAAGCCTGAAAGCTCCTATTCAGCAAATCATCAATGAGTCACCTTCCAAGAGCAGCACTACCCGAAGACTAGGTGATATCCAAGGTTTGTCCGCTAAATCTGTCAATTATAAACCGAAGCATCAACTCAAGCAGCGCTTAGCTAGTGACTTAAAAAACCTATCCGGTCCAGAAGGTGAAGCAGTGCTGTATATCGAAAAAACCGAGTTCAACTCCTGCGAAACCATGATCGACGATATTGTCACTTACTTAGCCAAAACGGAAGCAGGCACTGCCAATATTCGCTTGAAGAACGTCAGTCCGGAAGAGGCTAATGTGATTATGCAATCTGTCAAAATCAAATCTACCGCTCAAAACCTGCGAGGAAGCCGAGTAAGCAAGGCTTCCGGCAAGAAAGTACCGACAAAAGAATTCAATTTTGACCAGCTTAACGAATCTTCTATACAGGTAAACTCCGGTAAATATGGCGCAGAGGTGTCCTTCTCTCTACCCAAAAAAGCTAATCCAAGTACTTCAACCAGAATTTCTATTAAGGGAGTAGCGCAAGAAGCTGTCAGCCTAATCAAGCAGATCATTGCAAAGCTGTTCCAAAAAGCAAAATCAAAGTCCTTCAACTTTTCTAAGGAGTTAGAAAAGGAACTAAAGAAAGCAAACATCAAATACGAGCAGCTCGAGATAGAACTGGACGACTGTATCATTTGCTACAACTACGGTGATGTTCATTTATCACCTACCTACTACGTACTTACCGATCAACCATCCAATTTCTCAAACCATTAATCCAAAATATCCGATATGAAAATTATTGTTTCGATCTTACTTAGCTGCACCTTTGTTTTTGCGAAGGCACAGTGTGATGAATTAGCTAATAAAAATAAACGTCTGATAGCGAAAGTAAGTGAATTAGAAACTGAGGTTAGCCGCTTATCACCTTTTGAACTGCCCAATAAATTGGCGAAAGTGAGCCAGGGCCATGATTTGTCAAGGGTACAGTGGCGATTTGTTCTAGATGAGAGCCTACCCGTAGGAAAAATTAAGGTCAATGCAGAAAATCGAATTATCCTGAGTCCAAAGGATTGGCAAATCATCAACCCCAATACCAGGAAGCTATTTCTAGAGCGACTTGAAAACCCTAATCGCCCCATAAAAACTCGAGAGGACTTGAGCCGTTATCTCGAGGAGCAACTCGGGACCACAATTAAAGAAGAACGGGTACGCGTTATGGAAGAGGTACTACCGGCTGCCCAGAGGGGCACTAAAAATAAGCTGGAAAAAGACTATCTTCTGATAGAAAAAGGCGAACAGGATTGTTCAAAGATTATCAATGACATAAGTGATTACATCGATAACAACCCTGGCAAAGAGGTACAGATTGCACTCAAAGGGATGACAGAAGCAGAGTTGAACGCCATCAAAAGATCCGTGGAAATCAAAAAAGTCAAAGCTAAACTGTCCAGCGTTAAAAGCGAACAACCAGGGAAGATTCCTAGTAAAGACTACGAGTTTTCGCTGGTGAGAGAGGAAGAAATCAACACCTACAATAATCGAAATCAGGAACAGCTGAGTGACGTGGAAGTAAAGATTTCTTCAAAAGGTAATTCTAATAGTCAACTTCGGATTACCATTAAAGGTGTTACGAAGAAAGTTGTTGATACGATCAAGGACATCTTGATGAAGCTTTTCAAACGTGCGCAAACAGAAGACTTTGATTTTGCAAAAACCTTAAGGAAAGAACTAAAGGATGCAAACATCGATGTTCGTGAGCTAGAACTGCAACTGGAGGACTGTATCATCTGCCAGAGTCCATTCTTCAAAAAACTATGGTACGAAAATGTCGAGTCGGATCGTCAAACCATCGAATTGCTTGTTGGGCATCGCTTTGCCGATGACTAAAGCTGATTTTTTTCGGCAGTTGGAGTTAGATTCTCCACACGATTACGCCAAATCGAGAGCGAGAAAATATGCCTGGCAAGACCATGCCCTCTGGGAGATTGACCATCTGCCAATGGTCAATCTCTTACACAAAACTGCCCAAGAATTACAGGACATGAATGGTCATGTCCTGTTCAATTATCAAATCGGTGACCTTCAGCAGATCGAACAGTTTCAAGTCGTTACCCTGATAGCCCATTGGAAAAGCCAACAGCAACAAGTTGAGTTTTCCAATGGCTTATTTGGCATTGAACAGATTCTGGACCACATTCCTCCAACATTTTCCGGAATATTTGACCTTAGTATCTGCAACTCAACCTTTCTTCAGGATGCCCTTAAGAAACATTGCCCCTCTTCGCTGGTAGTGGCTAATAAGCATGCCACCTCTCTTGACTTTCGTATCATTTTGTATAAAACGCTAATCAAAATGCTGAATCTTAAGGAGATGAATTATATTGATGCTATGGCTGACCTGAGAATAGACCTAATTAGGGCGTCCTCAAAAAGGGTTTGTGGATCAATAAAGGGCTGATGTATAAGTAATTGAATGTGCTAAACTATAACTATTGAAGTATCAAATGCAAAGAAAAAGGCTTAGCTTAGTCAAAATC
>JABSSL010000073.1:0-9072 GCA_013214355.1 Saprospiraceae bacterium
AAACACGAGTTTGGTCAATCCATTGTAGCACAGAGACAAAAGTTACTACGCAACGAGATAAAACGAATATCCAAAAACGGGGAAGTCATATTGGCAAAATCTGCCTAATTTCGACCAACCCACTTCAGAAGTATGCCAGCCGCACTGTAAACCTAATGCCAGTTCCCCTGTTTCATTGGCACATCAGTTGCCAATGCCTTATGCTTATTCGTTTACTCAGCCTTTTTCTCTTCTTAGCGCTCCTTAGCACCTGCGAAGCACAGCAAAAGTCTGCTTCTACTTCTGCTTCCGCTTCTGCACAGAAAACCTACACCTTCAGAAGCTCATCCAGAGATGGCATTGGTAAATACTATTTCGGCCGCGAGATTTCGCATGTGATGGGACATTTTGGGGCCAGTTGGCTGGAAAGAACCGAACGAGAACAGGAAGAAAACGTTAGTCAGGCCATCGAAAACATGAAATTAAAACCCAATGAGGTGATCGCCGACATTGGCGCGGGCTCCGGCTACTATACCTTCCGAATGGCAAAGCAGGTACCAGAGGGAAAAGTCCTCGCCGTAGATATCCAGCCAGAAATGCTGGACATTATGCGGCAAAAGATCAAGAAAAACAAGATCAAAAATGTCAAACTGATCCAGGCCACGGAAGAAAACCCCAATCTGGCTAAAAACTCTATCGACATGGCCATGATGGTAGATGTGTATCACGAATTGTCCTACCCTAAAGAGGTTATGAGAGAAATAGTCTCCGCTCTAAAGCCCAATGGTAGATTCATTTTACTGGAATACCGACTAGAAGACCCGAAGGTCCCCATCAAACGACTACACAAAATGTCTCTGGAGCAAGCCGTGACGGAAATGAAAGCCGTCGGACTTAAGCTGCAAGAGAATATCGGCAATTTGCCTTGGCAGCATTTTATGGTTTTTGTGAAGGAGTGACCCTCTGCAGTTCTTAATGAAGTTTTGTGGATATTACAGGCCCAAATCATAGGCAATATGGTTATTGCAAACAAAAAGAAATGCATAATCGTCCTTGGTTCCCCTAATGATGCCGAAGGCAACCTAAGTCCTATTGCCTTGAGTAGGTTAAAGGTTGCTAAGGAACTCTACCAAGCAGAAAGAGTCTTTATTTTATGCACGGGTGGGTTTGGCCCCAATTTTAATGTTACGAAACACCCTCACGCCTTATATGCCCAGCATTTTTTGTTAGCGAATGGAGTAATGTCTGAGGATCTTTTGGATTCAGTACTAAGTGCTAACACGGTGGAAGACGCGGTTCTGTCATTAAAACAGCTCAATGATTTGGGAATCGAAGAGGTGCTTGTCGTGACCTCAGATTATCATATACCTAGAGTCAAGTTCATCTTTGATAAGCTATTTGACAACTATCAAGTATTCTATCACCCAGCAGATAGTCAACACCTTGACGAATCAGCAAGGCAAAAACTTTTCTCACACGAAATACGGGCCCTCAAAGGGCTTAAAGAAAAAGGATTGATCATAAACGGGAAGGTTTTCCTGTAGGACAACAAAAGTGGCCAGCCATCTGAACCAACAATTATTTTTTCAGTCTAGAGAACCTGGCTTCATGAAACTTCTTCGTCCAGTCACCATTCTCCCAAGTACCGACTATAAATTGATACTCATCTTCAGAGACATAGATCCAACTATCTCTTAAGGTTAATCCCTGATAGTCATACTCATAGTGCAGATTCTTACTATCGGCGATAACTATACCCGCTGTAATTCCACCAAACTTGTCAAATTCATAAAACGCTATTCTTTCTTTAGCCGCATCAAAGGCCCTCACCCCTTCATTACGAAGTCCAAAATCTTTCGTTTGAGGATCAGTGGTATAGGTTTTGACGTGTACTATTTTTTGATCTAGCCCCCAGGAGAACACAGCCTCTGTTTTTCCATCAAATCCACCTAGTTGCTTTCCTTCCGAAACCCAGGTGCTTCCCACCAAATTGTCAAAAACGGCCATAGGATTGTCTTGAGCAATAAGGGTGCAGGAAGTCAAAAGGCAACTGATTAGCAGTAGTTTTTTCATGATCTCTATTTTAGTAGCAAAACTCTGAAATAGGATAGACTGGGGATAGGAAAAAATTTACTTCGGTAGTTACAGCGGAATATAGTTTAGATAATCCCCTCTTTGCTTCACATATTCGGAGGGGGTAAAGCCAGAGAAATGCTTGAAGTCAGCGATGAAATGGGATTGATCATAAAAGCCACAATCATAAGCAATGGCCGACCAATCCACCGCTCGCTGCGCTTCAATTTGCTGAATGGCTTTTTGAAACCTTATAACTTTCAAAAATGCTTTTGGCGTAACCCCTACCTGCTCCTTGAACAGCTTGATGATATGCTTTTGGGAATAGCCCGCTTTTGCAGCAATCTGTTTGATACTGTATTGATCAGGGGAAGCTACAATGGTGGATACGGCAAAATCAACAAAGGGATTTTCCTTGAGCTTTGCCCTATACTGCTTCAACAATTGCGCTTCTAATCGCTGAAATTTTTCAAGAGGAGTCAAAGCTTCCAATAATTGTTCCCGAATGCGAAGCATTTCAGGACTTACGGCCAGCTCAGCATCAACCACAAAATTCGTCAATGCATGCATGGGCTCCATCAAAAAGGGGAAAGCTTTTCCTTTTTTGAATTGAACGATGAGCATTTCACTTTCTCTTCCGGAAGGAATAGTGATAGGAGTAGTTCGAAAGCCCGAAAACCATACCTTCTGGCAAGTTTGGACCTCTTCCAGCGTTTCGTTGTCGTAAATATATTTTGGGTAATCTGTTAAATCGAAGATCACCTGCACCTCACCATCTGGCAAGAGTCTCTCTACCAGATGCTCCGGATGATAACCCGCATGATAGAAAAAGTGATCAATGAATTGATTCAGCGGTGATATCGGTATATGGACTTCTGCAATCAACTATTGATCTGTTTTAAAGCTTTAGCATCAATCTAGCTATCGGCATGATAATTTCTTGGCGATAATCTTCTTCATAGTCACAATTTCCCAATACCACCAGTCCAATCTTCTGTTCAGGAATCATCATCAAAAAGCTTCTAAACCCCTGATCGCCTCCAAAATGCCCAACCGCTTTATAGCCCTCGATTTCATACAACTGAAACCCAAGGCCTATTTTGGGATAAACGACTGAGGAAGGGACTAGCATCTCAGTATAAAGTGATGGGGAAGCTTCATTATTAATCTCCTTCAGGAAGGAAACCATCCACTTCGCCAGCTCTTCACTAGAAGCATTTAGGGTACTGCTAGGTGCATGTTCTCTGGTGTAGGGATAGGTTTTTCTGATATACACCTTTTTAGAAGTCCACCGCCTTGAATGGGGAGCAACCCTTGCTATTTCGGGTACTCTAAAATACCTGAAGTCGCTATTTGCCATTCCGAACGGGCGCAAAATATGCGTTTCCACATAATCTTCGAAAGTAACCCCACTTACTACCTCAATGACATATCCTAAGATGTCATACGCCAAATTGCTGTAATGAAATTCGGAAGAAGGCGTAGAAAGGGCTTTCAGCTTTAGTCCTATAACATACTCCTCTAAACTATTCTCCGCCTGATTGTTATTTGCCCAATGATAGTTTTTAATATCAGGCAAGCCGGAGGTGTGATTCAGCAACTGTTTGACCGTGATCTCTTTGATACGTTCGTCCCCATAATTCAGCTTAGGAATGATGTCAAGCAATTTGTCATCAATGGATAGTTCCCCTTGGTCCACCAAATGCATGACGGCCATCGCCGTAAATAGTTTGCTGATGGAAGCCGTGTGAAAAATCGATTGCTCGCTCACTAAGTCATCCTTCCCCATTTCTCGCACACCATAGCCTTTAGTATACAAGATCGAATCATTTTTAACCAACCCAATAGCCAAACCGGGGATAGCGTATTGATCTATCTTGCGCATTACTATAGAATCTACTGCCTTACGAAATGGCTGGCGTTTATGGTCCGTACTTTGCGCAAGGAAAATGCCCGGTACTACAAGAGAAAGGACCAGTATTAAATATCTTTTCATCAGCAGACAGTTATTAAAGGCTATTAAACACTTCTTATGCTTTGAGATACTTCTCCATCACCAAGACCTCTATCCCGTGATAATTTACTTGCTCAATGGGCGTCCAGCCCATCCGACCATACAAGCCACCATCTAAATGTTCAGTCTGAAGAAATAAGGTCTCGATCTCAAGCGATTTTGCGAGGGTTATCAATGCTAAAAGGATCTGTCTGGCAATTCCTTTACCTCGATGTGCTTCGGCCACATAGACACCGCCCACCCAATGCTCTTTCTCTGGATAGATACTCATTTCTCGAAACTTCAATTGAGCAGCCCCTAGGAGCTCCCCCTCCTCGATAGCCAACAACATTAAGGGTACTTGATCCCTATTCAGATAAATTTGTAAACGCTGGATGTCTTGCTCCAAAGTTTTTTCTTCACTTAGATATCCCCACTCTTCAAAATACCATTGGGCAACCGTGGGTAATAGCTCCGGATGATCGGCTAAATATTCAAGTTCCATTTTTCCTGTTCTGTTTTAAGTAGTATAGACTACTCTTGTCCAAATAACTTATCTACCTCCTCCTTTGAAGGGTGTGGCTTCCGAGTAATTACCTGATGATCATGACTCAACCCTCGTTTCAAATGCTGAAAAGAAGGTTTGACTTTTGAATCCTCATAGCGAGGATCACTAATCATCGGTAACTTGGCCATCTTCTGGATTTCGATGGAAGGATAACCAAATTCTACTACAATCTTTCCATACAGTAAATAACAGCCCGACCCCTTAAAAGGATAGCGTTTTAAAATTACAGGAAAATGAGTAGTATCAAACAATCGGCCTTCGGCATCGATCCAGGTACCAAAATTCATCATTCCTTTCACGGTAGGAACATCCTTAATACAGATCAAATAACCGACCAGCTTTACATATTTTCTTTCGTGTTGTAGGAAATCCTTTACCAATACTGCCCCCCGAAATTCCGTCCTCAATAACTCAAAGGGCGAATAACTCACCATAAATCCCAAAAACTCCAACTCATCAAAAGCATCTTCCACCGCCGTTACATCTAATGGAGGAATGACAAAATCCTTTTTCTTTGTCTGAAATAAAGCCAGCTGATCTTTGGGCTTTTCGCCGGTGTGCAATAGGCGCGCCTCAATCGTCAGCGATTGCTTGGACTTTTCAGTAAAACGGAAAGCCTTAAGAAAAATCATCGTCTCCAAATGCTCAATCCCGATAGCCACCCGCTCCATAAAGCCCTCTAACGACTGGTAAGGACCATTGCGCTCTCGCTCTTCAACAATGGCTTTCGCCGTTTTAGAAGGCAAGCTTTTAATGTGCTGAAAGCCAATGTAGACGCTATCTCCTGTAATAGTAGTGTTAACCACAGATTGATTCACACAAGGCAGCTCTATGGTTGCACCCGCCATACGCGCTTCGTGTACATACACCTCCGTACGATAAAACCCTCCAAAATTATTGATCACCGCCACCATAAATTCCAAGGGATAATACACCTTCAAATACAAACTCTGATAGCTTTCGACGGAGTAAGAAGCTGAGTGTGCCTTGCAAAAAGAGTAGTCCGCAAAGGATTCAATCTGCCGATATACTTCCTTGGTCAATGCTTCTGAGTATCCACTTGCTTTACAATTATCAAAAAAGCGTTGCTTAATCTCTTTGAACTGACTAATAGAGCGCGTTTTGCCCGACATAGCTCGCCTCAAGATATCCGCATCCGCCAGGTCCAAGCCTCCATAGTGGTGCGCAATCTTCAACACATCTTCTTGAAACACCATCACTCCATAGGTCTCTCCCAATTGCTCTTCAAAGACGGGGTGAGGGTAGGTAAAACAACTGGGATCATTATGCCGACGCACATACTCTCTCAGCATACCGGACTGTGCTACTCCAGGACGGATCACCGAGGAAGCAGCTACCAGCGTTTCATAATTGTTACAATTGAGCTTTTTGAGCAAGCCCCGCATAGCTGGGCTCTCGATGTAAAAACAACCTAGGGTTTTACCAATGCGTAGGTATTCATTGGCTTTTTCGTCTCGCTTGCAAGTATCCAGATCAAAGATGTTTACATCAATCCCTTTATTCTCTTTGACCAATTGAACACAGTCGTAGATATGCCCTATCCCACGCTGACTCAGGATATCCAGTTTTTCAAACCCGATATCCTCTCCGATATACATATCAAATTGAGCAGTCTGAAAGCCCTTGGGAGGCATTTCCAAAGCCGTGTAATAGGTAAGTGGTTTTTCACTGATCAAAATGCCGCAGGAATGCAAAGAGCGGAGGTTCGGAAAGCCCTTCAGCTTATTGGCGTAATGGTGGATGGTCTGCACTACACGATCCTGCTTATGCTGGTCCATCGGACTGCGCGTTAGCTTGTCGATCTCCAGCTTGGCTAGGCCAAATACCTTGCCCAATTCTCGGAAGGTGGAGCGATACTTAAAAGTCCCTATCGTACCTATAAAGGCCGTACACTCGGCATTAAATCGCTTGAAAATATAATCCAAAATGTCATCCCGCTCCTGCCAGCTCCAATCGATGTCAAAATCGGGAGGGCTGAGGCGAGCCGGATTGAGAAAACGTTCAAAGTACAAGTTGAGTTCAATAGGACAAACATCCGTTATGCCCAAACAATAGCTTACTATGCTATTAGCGCCACTACCTCGCCCCACGTGATAAAAACCCCGGCTCTTACTGTAGCGAATAATATCCCAAGCAATCAAAAAATAGCCAGTAAAACCTAAACGATCGATGATTCCTAATTCTTTCTCGACTCGTTCCCGAGCAGCTTTATTCTTTTTATCATATCTATTCTCCATGCCCTTGTAAGCCAAGCTTTCCAACAGCAACTTATCACTATAGCGATTCCCCGTATAGGTCTCCTTGTTCTTTGGTGCATCAAAATCAAATTGGAAGTTGCATTGATCAATGAAGGTATAAGTATTTTTCACCACCTGGGGATAAGTCTCAAATTTCCCCAGCAACTGATCTATTGCAATCGGATATTCATCCGGTTTAGCCATCCCGTATTGCTCTACCTTAGACCAGATCACATTGTTCTCTATCGCCCTTAAAACCGTATGAAAATGATGCTCCGATGGATCAATAAAAGTGATGGGTTGCAAGATAATCGTCTTATCCAGCACGGTTTTCCTTGCCCTATATAATAGGTTGATCTGATCAAATCGGATACCCCAATATTCATTGGGTTTAAGTTGATACTGCTGGTCAGATTGATAAGGATAAACGATGAAGGCATGATCAAAAGCAGGCGCGACATCTGGTATGGGCAGGTGGCGTAAATTATAATAGGACAAAAACTGATTGAGCTCATGAAATCCCTCTTCATTTCTAGCATATCCTACATAGCATAATTCATTCCCCCGCTTGCGCCGGAACTCCATACCAATCATAGGCTTCACCCCTTGCGCCTGACAAGCCTTAATAAAATCATAGATCCCCGTCACCGTATTAATGTCCGTTAGGCCGATCGCATCATAGCCATAGGCCTTCGCCATTTTCGCCAAGAGCTCGGGCTGAATCGTTCCATACCGCAGGCTGTGCCAGCTTTTGCAGTTAATAATCATCCTTCACTTGCAGGCAAACAAGCCGCCTTCTGCACCACCCCTTTCCCAAAACGTCGATGAATTCGATCCATCGCCTGATACAATCGAATCATCTCTGGTGGATCGCTAAACAAGTCGATCTGAGGATGCCCGCTCACAAGACCTGAACAACGGACACCAACTAGTCGGATCAGCATTCTTCTTTCGTACAATTGGTCAAACAATTCGTGTGCAATTTGAATCAGTCGATGATTACTAGCGGTATAGGAGATACGGCGCTGCCGGGTGTAGGTATCAAAATTCGTATAACGGATTTTTACTGTTATAACAGAGGTCAATTTCTTGGATTTCCGTAATTCGAAGGCTAAGCCTTCTACGAGCTTGATCAGTAACGCTTTGATGTATTTGATATCAATGGTATCCTGGGAAAAAGTGCGCTCGGCGGAAATAGATTTTTTCTCAACATAAGGAATGACCGCCTGCGTATCGATCCCATTGGCCTTTTCCCATAGCGACTTTCCATTCTTCCCCAGCAGTCGTTCCATGAACTCTACTGGCATTTCCGCCAAGGTTTTGATCTTTCGAACACCTATTCGGGATAGGGTCGCAAAGGTCTTTTTACCAAGCATGGGAATCTTGGCGATAGATAGGGGGTTAAGGAAAGGCTGAACGTTTCCCGCAGGAATTTCCAGCCGGCCGGCCGGCTTGCTTTCATTGGTTGCCATTTTTGAGACGGTCTTATTAATAGAAAGTCCAAAACTGATCGTCAGTCCCGCCTCTTTCTTAACGGTGCTCACCAACTCATTGGCCCACTTATAGCAGGTGCGATAGCGCTCCATGCCCGTCATATCTATATAAAATTCATCAACGGAGGCTTTCTCAAACTTGGGTGCCGATTCGCGAATGATCGTAGTCACTAGCTTCGAATAATTGGAATACAACTCCATATCTCCCCTGATGACTTGCGCATCTGGGCACAGCTGCAGGGCATAGCGCATGGGCATCGCCGAACGCACCCCATATTCCCTCGCCTCATAAGAACAAGAGGCTACTACCCCCCGCCCCTCTTTCCCACCAATCAGGATGGGCTTGTTTCTTAACGAACTGTCCCGCAGCACCTCACAGGCTACGAAGAAACAGTCTAGATCTAGATGTACTATGCTTCGATTCATATTTGTTTGGGTTATGTATGTGTTGCACCTAAAGGCGCGAAAAAGCCTGCCATGCTTCGTGGCTAGGTATATATTGTCCCTACGGGACCGGCTGAAGTGCACCTAGGCATTATCTCACGCCATTGAGCGGATATTGGGTAGGTACCGACAATATTTCCAACCATAGACATGGTCGAATTCATATACCGTAGGTACATAATACACTCCCAGGATAAACCCCAAGCTTGACCGGTCCCGTTAGGGACCCAATATGCCTAGCCACAATCTAGCCTTTGTGGGTGT
>JABSSL010000073.1:9214-11172 GCA_013214355.1 Saprospiraceae bacterium
TTTCCACCCACAAAATTTCCGCCACGNATATGANCGGATTCACGTGCCGTAGGTACGTAATATGTTTGGTGTAGAAGTGATGGGGTAGGTCAGTTTAAAGGGGAGAGGATTAGTCAATAAGGGCTTGGGAAAGTAGCGCAATCATTGTAGCTGGCTCTCTAAAATGGAAAAAGCTAGCAGAATAGCCGTCATAGCAGCCAATTCGTAGGTATGAAACGCTCTTTCATGACGCAGTAGGTTGCCTTCAACAAATAACTCATAATACCAATCCTTCCGATTAGGGATGCCAAAGGTAGCAATGATCAATTCTATATCTTTAGTCTGGAGGTAAAGCAAAATGGCATCTATTTCCAGCATCTTGGCGCGCCAATTGGCATAGCGATCCTTGAAGTAATGCACACAGGCATTAACAGCAAGCGGAGCCTCCTCCTGAAGCTCTGCCCAGGTTTGTTCTCTCATAGCATATTTCGATGTTTCTTTACCAAACCCTCATGGGGTAGTAGAGAAGATTTGCGATTTGTGTCAGTTAGAACAGCAAGATACAAATAAAACAAATTGTTTTCAAAATGCTTTTTTAGATATATTTTGAAATTATTTGTTTTTTATTGATCCCCAACATTTATCATATTAGGCCTAAAAAAAGGAAGTGAAAAAAATTTCGAGGGAGGTGTAATGTTTGACTGGTAGCCGCCACTAAACAAGAAAAAACTTTGAGCCAAGACTTTTACAGATTATCCATTCTCCCCTATGCAGGCATCATTATCAAAATATGCCGAGCATACACGCATACGCAAGAAGATTTCGAGGATTACTACCAAGAAGTATGCTTGCAGATATGGCGGAGTAAAGACAACTTTAAGCAGGAGTCAGAATGGGCAACTTGGGTCTATCGAATAGCCTTGAATGTTTGCTTGACACTGGTAAAGAAGAAAAGGATTACAACGGAATCCTACGATATCAATACACTTACGCCCAGTCAGCAAAGTGACCATTCACCCTCAAACAAAGAAGCGATAGACGCACTCTATAATGCTATCAAGAAACTATCAGCAATCGATCGAGCTGTAATTATACTGTACCTAGAAGAGAAATCCTACCAGGAAATCGCCCAGATTATGGGCACCAACCCCACTAACATTGGGGTCAGAATCAATCGAATTAAGAAACGTTTAAAAAACATCCTGCTTTGAGAAAACTCGTGGATTTCATTATGGAATGTCCTTAAATACGAGCATTTCAAGGCATCAAAAAAAATAACATGGAAAAGTCAATTGAAAAAATTTGGAAGGAAGGATTCACCAATGATACTTCATTCTCCATCCCCGAAATAACCGATATCAGTAGTCTCAAATCCATTTATTTTATCGATCAATTCAAGAAAACCTATAAAACAAATATTGTCTTACTAGTAGGTACGGCAGTTGTTATTCTATTCGCTTTCATCTTGGGCGATGTCCCATTTATCGGCCTAATGATGTTCAGTCTATTCTCAGGCTTAGCCATTTTGGGTTATCGAGAATTGAGTAAGCTGCAAAAGCTAAATCCAGGAACGAACAACTATGAATTCCTCAAAGCATTCGACAACTGGCTGAAAAACTTACTGCACAAATTCTCAATGGTCTATCGCGTTCTAATCCCCTTGCTGTTCATAGGTTTTGCGCTAGCCATTTTACAAACCAATTTCTTCGTCCCCTTCTTAGATGAAACTTTGCTTGAGCGTATAATAGGAGACGCTACACCTACCATGATTGCAGGAATTCCCATATGGTGGATGGTAAGTATCCTACTCATTGCAGTAGTATTGTCTTACTTTTCCACCCGTTTTTTCAAAATGGAAATGCGGTCCATTTATGGAGAGCTTATTGAAAAGTTGGATAGAAGCTTAGCGGAGTTGGAAGAATTGCGAAGCGCGTAGTTTGAACTTACACTTGTGGCACTTAGACTTCCGAAGTGGATTG
>JABSSL010000074.1 GCA_013214355.1 Saprospiraceae bacterium
TCACTGCAACACCAGTTCTTTACCCTACAATTACCCTACAATCAAAATCAGCCTCCCAGAATATTATTCCGAAAGGCTGATTCTTATGGCATTTTCAGGGACGCCCTAAGTACTTTGTAATTGTTGAAGATTGATTCCAGCTTATTGATCCAGCATAACTGGAGCTAGCCAGCGTTCGGCTTCCTCTCGGCTCATTCCTTTCCGCTTCGCGTAATCCTTAACTTGATCTCCCGTAATCTTTCCTAAACCAAAGTACTTCGCTGACGGGTGAGAAAAATACCAGCCACTGACTGAGGCCGCGGGATACATGGCACAACTTTCCGTCAAGGAGATGCCTATGTTCTCTTCCACGTTTAGTAGTTGGAACAAGGTTTGCTTTTCGGTGTGTTCGGGGCAGGCCGGGTAACCGGGAGCAGGTCGGATTCCTTGGTACTTTTCAGCAATCAATTCATCATTTTCCCATTTCTCCGCAGCTGCATAACCCCAAAGATCTTTTCGGATTAGCTCATGCATATACTCAGCTGAGGCTTCTGCCAATCGATCTGCCAAGGCCTTGAGTAGAATGGCCTGATAATCATCATGCTCCGCTTCAAATTGCTTTACCCATTTTTCTATGCCAATACCGGCAGTTACCGCAAAAGCACCTAGATAATCTTCTTTTCTACTGCTTTTGGGTGCGATGAAATCCGCCAAACTATGATTGAATCGACCCGCCGCTTTTTGTTGTTGCTGTCGCAAATGGTGTAGCACTGCTTTCACCTCCTGTCGATCATCAGCATGATAAATGGCGAGATCATCATCCGAAACCGCATTCGCGGGAAACAATCCAATAACCGCCCGCGCACTCAACCATTTTTCATCAATGATACGACGAAGCATGCTGCGGGCATCATTGAATAGCTTTTGGGCTTCCTCGCCGACGATTTCATCTTTTAGGATCGCTGGGAATTTTCCAGCCAATTGCCAACTAGAAAAGAAGGGCGTCCAGTCAATGTATTGGGTCAATGTCTCAATGGAAAGGTCCTCAAACACCTTAACCCCAGTAAAATTAGGCTTAGGTGGCTCATAGCCGTCCCAATCGAGTTTCAATTTATTCCGGCGCGCGGCAGTGAGCGGTAAGTACTTTTTATGTGAAGTTCTACCCGCTCGCTGATCTCGGATCGTTTGATAGGAAGCCTTTACGTCCAAGATATAGTTAGAGCTTACATTTTGCTCTGCACGCAGTAGATTGGATACCACAGTTACCGAACGTGAGGCATCCAGCACATGCACAATCGGACCTTCGTAAGCTGGCTCAATCTTGACAGCCGTATGCGTCTTAGAAGTCGTCGCACCACCAATAAGTAAAGGAAGGGTAAAGCCTCTTCTTTGCATCTCTTTAGCCACATAGACCATCTCATCCAGAGAGGGCGTGATCAAACCACTCAACCCAATAATATCCACCTGCTCTTGTTCCGCCACATCAAGTATCTTGTTAGCAGGCACCATCACCCCTAGATCAATAATCTCGTAATTATTGCACCCAAGTACTACACCCACAATATTCTTTCCAATATCATGGACATCTCCTTTTACAGTGGCCAGCAGAATCTTTCCTTTCGTACTTTTTCCTCCTTCTGCCTTCTCGTCCTCAATAAAGGGCGTTAAATAGGCCACCGATTTCTTCATTACGCGGGCACTTTTCACCACCTGCGGGAGAAACATCTTTCCAGCTCCAAATAGGTCTCCCACGATATTCATACCATCCATCAAAGGCCCTTCGATCACCTGTAGTGGCCGATCATATTTCTGCCGAGCCTCTTCTGTATCTTCATCTACGTAAGTAGTAATTCCTCTCACCAAGGCATGAGCAAGACGTTCCTCTACTGTCCCTTCTCGCCAGGTCAGATCTTTCTGTACGGCTCGGCCACCATTGCTACCTTTGAGTTGCTCCGCGAACTCCGTTAGTCTTTCCGTGGCATCCTCTCTCCTATTGAAAAGCACGTCTTCCACACGCTCCAGAAGGTCTTTCGGAATCTCCTCATATACCTCAATCATCCCGGCATTCACAATGCCCATATCCATTCCAGCCTGGATGGCGTGAAAGAGGAAGGCCGAATGCATCGCTTCCCGGACTACGTTATTCCCACGGAAAGAGAAGGAGATATTACTGACCCCACCGCTGATCATCGCACCAGGGCATTGTTCCTTGATTTGACGGGTGGCTTCGATAAAGTTGATGGCATACTCATTATGCTCCTCTATACCAGTTGCCACTGCAAAGATGTTGGGATCGAAAATAATATCCTGGGGAGGGAAGCCGACTTGCTTCACCAAGATGTCATAGGCTCGTTTGCAAATCTCTACCTTTCTTTCGATAGTATCCGCCTGTCCTTTCTCATCAAAAGCCATCACCACGGCCGCAGCCCCATAACGGCGCACTAATTTTGCCTGACGGATAAACTCTTCTTCGCCCTCCTTCATGGAGATCGAATTCACTACACATTTGCCCTGCACACATTTCAATCCGGCCTCGATCACACTCCATTTCGAGGAGTCAATCATGATGGGCAGTTTAGCAATATCCGGCTCAGCCATAACTAAATTCAAGAAGTCACGCATCGCCTGTTCGGAATCCAAGAGCCCTTCATCCATATTGACATCAATGATCTGAGCTCCACCTTCCACCTGGTGTTGAGCTACACTCAAGGCCTCTGCCAAATCTCCCTCTTTGATTAAGCGGGCGAATTTTCTGGAGCCCGTGACATTGGTCCGTTCTCCTACATTGACAAAGTTGGTATCGGGTCGAATGATCAATGGTTCTAGTCCACTTAGTTGGCTGTAAGGACTTGGAGTAGCCACCGCTCTGGGTTTTATACCTTCTACTCCTCTCACCATCGCAGCGATATGATCAGGTGTAGTACCACAGCAGCCTCCGATGAAGTTTACAAAACTATGAGAAGCAAAGTCTCGGATGTGCTGGCTCATTTCATCCGCTCCTTGGTCATACTCTCCAAATTCATTGGGTAATCCAGCATTCGGATAGGCACTCACAAAGCAAGTGGCAATTTTCGATAATGCCTCTAAGTGAGGACGCATTTCCTCGGCACCTAGGGCACAATTCAGCCCGACACTTATGAGGTTCATATGACTAACGGAAACCCAAAATGCCTCCACCGTTTGGCCAGATAAAGTTCGACCGGAGGCATCCGTGATGGTCCCAGATACCATGATCGGCAAGTCCAAACCTCGTTCCTCCATCAGCATATCAATAGCAAAGAGGGCAGCCTTTGCGTTCAAAGTATCGAAGATGGTTTCCACCAATAGGATATCTACCCCTCCATCCACTAGTCCCTTCGCCTGTTCATAATAGGCGTCTCGGAGTTGATCGAAGGATACGGCTCGGTAACCTGGATCATTTACATCTGGTGACAGGGAAGCTGTTCTATTAGTTGGTCCCATGGCCCCCGCGACAAATCGAGGCTTTCCTGGGTTTTCTTGCATAAACTCATCCACTGCTCGGCGGGCTACTTGACCTGAGGCAAGATTGAGCTCATAGGCCAAATCTTCCATCTCGTAGTCGGCCTGGGCAATGCTGGTAGCACTGAAGGTATTGGTTTCCAGAATGTCCGCGCCAGCCTCCAAATAAGCCTTATGTATCTCGGCTATAATGTCTGGTTGGGTAATGGACAAAAGGTCATTATTCCCTTTGATATCTCTGTGGAAATCTGCAAAGCGCTCTCCTCGATAGCCTGCCTCATCCAGATTATATCGCTGGATCATGGTACCCATTGCACCATCGATTACCAATATGCGTTCCTGTAAGATTTCTTTTAGCGTATTCTTCATGTGGCTTTTCTTTAAGTACCTTAGTTTTAAACATTAGTTGCTGGAACTTGATGTTCAAAATTACACGGAATGTTACCAACTCTTAAATGTGGTGGGCGTCCTGCATTGCCCAAGCAGAGCGAGTTTCGTTATGCTGGTCCTCTTTGAGCCACTGGCTCAAAAAGCGTGAGCTAAAAAACTGCCAGGCTGGTTGAGAAATCATCTCAAGCACAACGCATCAAACAGTTTTTTGCCGGGCTTCCCGCTCTTAGAAAGGGCTACATCTATTCTCAAATGAGCATCAAATGCTAAAATTGAGCTAAAATATCTCATTAGCTGCTGTCACTATAATCGGTTCACTATCCGTAACAATCAGCGTATGTTCGTGTTGTGCGACGAAGCTGTTATCCTTGGGGCGCATGGTCCAACCATCAGCCATTTCATATACTAAATTGGCCTTGGTGGAAATAAAGGTTTCCAGCGCAATGACACTATTCTTGCGAAATCGCTCTCGATTGAGGCGATCCCGGAAACAGGGTATCTCAAAAGGTGCTTCGTGTAATTTTCGTCCCACGCCATGTCCACAGAGATTCTTTACCACGGTAAACCCTCTCTTTTTAGCCGCTTGGTGGATAAATCCTCCTACCTCAGAGATTCTCACCCGATCCGTAATTTTTCCAATAGCTTCTTCCAAAATTTCCTTACTAGCTTGTACAAGCGGATCCAAACCTTGTTCATCCTTACCCAGAATAAATGAACCACCGTTATCGGCATAATACCCATCCAACTCCGCAGACACATCGATATTTACCAAATCCCCCTCCTGCAAGATCCGGTGGTGACTAGGAATCCCATGGCACGCCTCGTGGTTGATACTGATACAAGTAAATCCAGGGAAATTATAGTCTTTCATGGGGGCAGAAATTGCTCCAAAAGCATTGAGCACCGAAAAGCCATAATCATCCAATGTCTTGGTGGACATCCCTGGTTTGGCAAACTCTCGCATCTTCTTCAGGGTAATTGCGACGGCCTTACCCGCATTCTTCATGCCGATCAAATCCTTTTCGGAGGCTATGGACATAACGTCAGTTTTTCAGTAAAAAAAGAAGTGTTTGTTATTTTGAACGTATCTGGTTTTAGTAACTTGAAAAACAAGCTATTGAAAATGGCAAGCAGGAGTACTTTGGCAGGGGCCCGGCAAAATTATACAATTCCTTGATCAAAATCTAGTCTTTACTACTTTTCGATTTTGTGTAAAACTCCGTACAATCGCGAAGCGGAGGATGTAAACGTTATCATGGCTTGGAAATAAAAAAATGATTTAAAACCTTCTTATTTTTGCTACCTACCGCTCAAGAAATATCCCGCTAATCCAACGGAAGTACATCTCATCTGCTATGAAATCAAACCGTATACCACATATACTCATTCTTTCAGCTTTAGTACTACCCCTCTTTCTCTCTTTGCCCCAGTTTATCTTGGCGCAGGATCAGACCCAAAACTTCTTTGAAGAGATTATCCTGGCGGTAGACACGAATCGCTTCACCTGGTCTAAGGATAAACTTTCCTGGCAAGGAGAACCTCAACTCCCTTTTGAATACACGGTAGAACAGCCAATTGTTGAGCTACGACTTTATCCCTCCGGAATTTTCCCGATTGACTCCATTTTCCTGCTGCCTTCCGAGGACTTTACCCTGGTCGATTCCCTTCGTTGGGTCACGCAATCCAATTTTCGCGCTAAAGTCCGATTCAATGGAATCACAAATCGAAATTTTTTAGCCTTCAACTTCAAGATTTTTAGCAAGTACCTCCCAGAACCTATGATTTATGAGTTAAAACTGCTTCCATATACTCAAACTCAGGTTCAATTTCTGGAGCTTCCTGCTGCCCTATATGTTGGGGAAGAACAAACCCTTAGTATAGAAACCAACCATCTTAATAACCTTATCTTTCCCAAGACTTGGACCCAAAACAAGGAAATCAATCACCGCGTATTTCGAGACAACAATCGAGTACGAGCCCGGGTACAGGCCACCGATGTAGGTCTCCAATCCCTACAAATTGATTGGAAGGTTAAAAAACCCTATCGGCGAGCTGATGGTAAGCTATCTTATCAGCTTCCTCCCTTACAGCATGACTTCGTCGTCAAACCAGCCAAATTGCGCTTCCTGCGCTCCAATCAAAGAGAAGTAACACTTACCGAGGATGCAAAAAGAGAAGGGCTAGAAATCGAATTGGACTTCGCCGAGGATCTGCAAATGGAAAAGACTTATCGATTAGAATCACAGGAAGAAGCCGGCGGATACCTCATGGCAGAGATCTTTACGAGAAGGGTATTAGCCAATGGCAAAGTACTTTGCTGGTTGCGTATCTACGATTACCACAGACAGAATGAAGGGTACTTGTATATAAAGGATGGTGATCTCGCCCAATTCATCACTAATTTCGACATCACCCCAAGCACTAAAGTTAACAAGGTCAGCATACTGCGGGAGGGACAGGACTGGAAAACTAGCAGAGACATTTATCCCGGTGAAAAAATTTCGGTACGGCTTGAAGGTACCGCCCTCTACAAAGCCGATTTTCAATTTGAGGGTTTAACGGAAGTACAGTTAGATTCTAGTGTCAATCGAGAAAACGCAAGGGAATATGACCTCAGCATCCCCATCGATATCAAGGATCGCTACATCAATATTCTAAATCATCAAAAACCGATTGGCCAGCGTTTACGCATCCGCGAATACAAGCGTCCTCGCCCTTTCGACTTTATTCAATTCAGGTACGGAGAAGAAAGCTATGAAGTGGAAGCAATAGATAAACTCATTTTCTCCTCCACCTCTATGGATGATATCATCATCGATTTTGACTACGCGCGCCTTGACCACACCGAGTTTCACGGCCCGCAGCAGCTCAATATTACGGTCGAGATCCGAGATCGGCGAAATCAATTGGTAGAACAGAAAACGATTCCCAGGATTAAGGCTTGTCCTTCGGATGCCTCACCCCGTCATGCCTTTTACTCGCCACAGAATTGCTACAACGGAAGCGTAAGTATCAATCGCTATCTCCGGAAAAAGATCTATGACTTAGACCCCTGGTCTACCATCCGGATAACGTTGGAACACGATGAACAGTTTTTTGGGAAGCGGGGCCTTCGACGAAATGTGGAGTTTGTTTTATTCCGTTCCACCACCTTTGACATCGACGTCTCCTTCCCCGCCGGCTTAATTACGAAACGGATTGGAGAACAGGGCTTTAGCAACTTGGGGGGGATAAGTATGGCCATGATTGCTCAATTTAGCTTCTATCATGAAAACAAAGTGGCTAAGGCAAAGCCCTACAAATTTGGAGCAGGGTTCCTCGCTTTTAATGCGTTCAATTTCAGCGAAAATAGCTCTAGAGACATGGGCCTGGTGGGCTTAGCCAGCCTATATCCCATTCGCACCAAATACAGTAGTCGCCTTTCCTTCCCTTTATTTATAGGCGGTGGTTACTTCCTTTCTGAGCAACAGTGGTTTGTGCTGCTAGGCCCCGGAATCCGGGTACGATTGTAGGTTTTCTATAATCTGTAGAGGCTGAATTATCATAGCAAAATGAGCGGCTCGTCACCAAATTTTCTCAAAAGAAAGCTGCCCCTTCTCACCGCCCACTTTTCCAAAAAAATATTAATCCTCCACTGCAACCTTCCGCCCATTTTGCAGTAAAAAATTAGTAACAAGTGTCTTGAGAACGGCACTTTTAAAGCCAATTCTCTAATTATCAGACTACTACAGTAAACCCGGAACACTTTTACGCCCAGAACGAGAGCTTTGATGTTGAATTTGAATTGAAAACGGAGGTGTTCATCGGTAATAACTCACCGACATTCCGCAGAAATGAAGCGGCTAACTCTACATCTGCCTTGATAACTTGCTAGAGATAAGATTTACAGAATAACCTGTCATTT
>JABSSL010000075.1 GCA_013214355.1 Saprospiraceae bacterium
TTCCAAGGGGACCGATATCACTGCAACACCAGTTCTTTACCCTACAATTACCCTACAATCAAAATCAGCCTCCCAGAATATTATTCCGAAAGGCTGATTCTTATGGCATTTTCAGGGACGCCCTAGGTATTTACAGCTCTTTTACTAGGAAATGGAAAAACCGGAGCCTTAGTCTTGCCGTTATTTGAAGTTGCTAATGATCGGATAGTGATCCGATCGCCCTTCATGTAGGATCTTGTGGTCTAAAATTTCGAGTCTATAATCTGCCATTAAGTAGTCTATCCTAAGACCAGGAATACGATTGAAGGTGCTGCCTAAGCCACGTCCCTTAGTTTGAAAAGCATCTTGTAGGTTTTTGGCGAGTTGACGATAGGTGTAGGAAGAGGGAACATCATTGAGATCTCCCCCTACGATGACGGGGTTTGGACTTTTGGCTATACCACTAGCTATTTCCTTAGCTTGGGCGCTTCGGGTCTTGGCAGAGCTTTTGTAACGTCCAATTATACCTCGTATTTGCGACCAAGTCTCCTTCTTTTGCAAATTTCCTCTTCTAGCTACCCGACGAGCCATTCTGCTTAAGGCATTAGTCTGGAGATGAAGGTTATATACCCGTACAGTGCGCTTATGAATTTTGATATCAGCATACTGAAAGCCATTGCTACCATTGGCAAAGTACTTGATTTCTTTTTTACCAAGCGGGTGCTTAGAGAAAAGGGCTAAGCCTTTGCCGCGTATTCGGTGTGTATAGTTTAGCTTACAATCCTCGATCAATTGTTTAGCTAATTTATCGGCTACACGCCTGCGCATGGGGAATTCTTGAAATAATACTACATCTGCTTCATGTTTTTTAATCATTTGGGTGAAATCCTCAATCTTCCAGCTTCCTTGAGAACCATTGGTCGGGTAAAGACCATGGCAGTTGTAGGAGAGTACGCGGATGTTTTCTTTAGGAGGAGGTAAAGGAGAGGGACTGTGAAAGCCAACGAAGTTTGTCAGAAAATGCCACCCTATCACTAAACAGCCTGCCGAATACCAAAAATAGGGCTTTCGGAATAGGGAAGAATACAGAATAAAAAGCACATTCGATAGAAGCAACCAAGGATAGAATAGACCTAGTATTGAGATCGGCCAAAAAGTGCCAGGATCCAAGTAAGGTGATAGATAAGATATGAGGGTGATTAGTACAAGAAGGACATTCGTCCATCTTACAACTTTTTCTATTTGTTTCACAGCTAATAAAGAGTCAAGTGCTATTTCTTGCTAGCGTTGAACAGAAATTCTTTTTCTTCTTCTGTCAAATTATCATAGCCCGTTTTCTTGATTTTTTCAAGAATACGATCTAACTGTTCCTGGTGAGACAGGTCATTATAGTCGGATGACGCATTGCCTCTTCCCCGACCTCTTCCTCGAGGCTGGGTGGTCTTTTTTCGATTTGGATTTCGATACACTACTTTTGGTCCCTTGCGTGATCTAGCGCCACCTCCACTGGTCAGACCTTTAAAGAAATCTTGTATTCTATTCAATAACTTATTGACTGGCATGGAAAGATCGTTGCCTTCTCTAAGTTGCCGTACAAAGAGCCAGCCAAAGAAAGCGCCACCCAAGTGAGCAATATGCCCTCCAGTGTTAATATTGCTTCCCATTCCGACGACATCAAAAAACACCAAGGCTCCAACGATGTACTTCAGCTTAATATCGCCCAGTAGGATTAATCGCATGATATAGTCGGGCGAAGTAGTGCCCGCTGCTACCACAATAGCCATAACTGCTCCAGAAGCTCCCAAGGCGTAGCTTGTTCCATTGAACATTAGCTTGGCGGTGATCAAATAGATAAGTCCTCCTACAAGCCCCCCCAATAGGTAGAGCGGGAGTACGCGATGGTTCCCCAACAGGTCTCCTACGATTCGACCAAACCAATAAAGGAATAGCATATTCCAAAGAATGTGGAATACGCCCTCGTGGAAAAACATATGCGTAAAGATCACCCAGGGATGCGTGAGATTGTGCATCCAATCTGAGGAGATCATGAAAAATCTACTGATGGTACGGTAAATATCAGGTTCTACCCAAGCATTACCGATCATGAGAACGACCCAAAGCAATTTGACGATGACAAAAAAAGCAAGATTGATAATGATAATACGGGTCACCATATTACCATAACTATATTCTCTTTTTACGTCGTCCCAAATTGATCTAAACATTTTATTGATTACAATTGAATTCCGCCTCTTTTCCTCAACCCGTCAAGTAAAACTAAGCGGTCTATAATTAAAACGGATGCTTTAAATTAAGCAATAATCTACAACAACTAACGGTTTGAACAGATATATTGTTTCTATTATTTGTGGCGAAATGAAGGTTTGACGACTTGTTGTCTTTACTCCTTTTACGCTAAAAATTCTCCGAATATATCGTTCTTGACCAGCACCTTTTTGCTGATCTAACTACTGAAAACCTGCCCCTCGTTTTCGCCAAAACAAAATTAAAAAGAATCCCGTGATGGCACCACCCAAGTGCGCAAAGTGAGCAATATTATCCCAAGCATACTGATTGAAACCTAAGAATAGTTCAATGATCATTAAAATGGGGATAAAGTACTTTGCTTTGATTGGGATGGGTAAAAAGATCAACATCAACTCGGCATTTGGAAATTGCATGCCGAAGGCCAGGAGAAGACCATATATCGCTCCCGACGCACCCACAATTTGGCCATTCATCTTGATGTTGATGTAATCATTCATTGCACCAAGCGCCTCGCCAATATTTCTAGTACTTGGGCTCATCTCGATGGCTGTTCCCAATTGTGCTATTTGATTCTGTCCAGCTTTGGTAAGTCGTTCTAGAGGAACTTCATTAAAGTAGGCCCAATAAGTAGAATAGTTGGGATTGTTTTGAAAGGCTTCCATAGCACTTTGCAAGTATGCTATATCCCAGTAACTACTTAGAAGATGTAATCCTGCCGCACCAAAAGCACAAACGAAGTAATAGAATAGAAAACGCTTCGGGCCCCATAAGGACTCCAAGGCACTACCAAACATTACCAGCGCAAACATATTGAAGAAAATATGGAAAATCTGTGGTAAAGGGGCGTGCATGAAGAAGTGCGTCACCAATTGAAAGGGATAGAATTCCGTAGACAGTGGATAGCGCAATGCTAGGATCTCTAAACTCGGACTCAATAGCTCCGCAGCTATGAAAACCATGACATTGATAATCAACAAATGGCGGACAACATCAGTAATTCTAAACATAACCTACAAGGTAAAAGAAGAATGGTCAACCTACAAAGGTTTTCGACAAAATAAGGACATTACCCTTCAAAACGTTTGGCTAGATCATCTAGTTCAAAAGTAATAAAACAGTTCCGTCCCGTTGGGTTGGAGAATGGGATCTCGCAGGCAAATAATTTATCGATGAGCGCTTGCATTTCGGTTACGCTCAAGACTTGTCCACGTTTGATTGAAGTACTCCTGGCCAGGGATCGGGCAAGGTTTTCTTTGATGTCTAATCTGAGCTCTAAATTGGATTTGAATTGTTCCAGAAGAATTTCGATAGCCTTTTCCTCATTTTGATGACCAGCCATTTCGGCAGGTATACCATTAATGACAAAGGTGTTTTGACCAAATTCCTGGATGTCGTACCCCAAGAGATTGATTTGGGGAATTATATCGCGCAAGACTGCAGCATCTGCTTGAGGAAGATCTATGGTTTTAGGAAATAACTGCTTTTGTGTACTAGCGCTTTGCTTTTCTAGCACTTGCAGATAATTTTCATAGAGTATTCGTTCATGAGCCGCTTGCTGATCAATCAAGAGGAACCCCGATTTTATGTGGCTAACGATGTAGGAGGCGTGTACTTGATAAGGAGGTCGCTGTTGTTTTGAAAAGCTTTTGGCTTGGTCATCCAGGGTGTTCTCCTTCGACCATTCGCTTTCAATAGTTACTGAAGCCTCTGACTCCCCTGCTTCCAATTCCTCCTCATCGGCTTTTCCAATCCCTTTGTATAGCTTTTGCCAATTGGCTAAGTTGTTTTGTTGCCTTTGTTCCTCACCGGCAAATTTCATTCCACTGTCTGTATAGCTGCTACTGCTATTGTTTCCCGCAGTTGCTTTACTTTCTCTTGTATAGGAATCCACAGTGAATTTAGACTCCCGAACAGGCTGTACTCGATTAGTAGAAAAGCTAGTCTCTTGATCGAAATCCAGGGTGGGCATAATACTGTATTGGCCCAAGCTGTGTCGAATGGCTACTTTTAGGTAGTTGTAGACCAGTTTTTCGTCATCGAACTTAATCTCCTGTTTAGTAGGATGCACGTTGATATCAATCCGAGCAGGGTCGATATCGATGAAAATTACGTAAAAAGGGTAGGTATCAGTAGGCAATAACTCCTCGAAGGCCGTGGTCACGGCGTGATTGAGGTAACCGCTTTTGATGAATCGCTGATTGACGAAAAAATACTGCTCTCCCCTGGTTTTCTTGGCGAACTCCGGTTTGCCTACGAACCCGTACAGCTTCAAAGCATCCGTCTCTTCAGAGACAGGGACCAGTCGTTTGTTATAGGCATTACCGAACAAAGCGATAATTCTTTGTCTTAGGTTACCCGGAGGTAAGTGGAAGATTTCCCCATTGTTATGGTGAAGAGAAAAGAAAATATCGGGGTTAGCAATTGCTAACCGTTGAAACTCGTCAATGATGTGACGCATTTCAACCGTATTGGACTTTAGGAAATTTCGTCTGGCGGGAACATTAAAAAAGAGATTCTTAACGGAGATGTTGGTTCCAGAAGTGCATTGACAAGCCTCTTGGGACTTCACTTCTGATCCTTCGATCACTAATCTAGTCCCTAGTTCTTGCGACTGTCTGCGCGTGCGCATTTCCACTTGGGCAACGGCGGCAATGGAAGCCATAGCTTCCCCGCGAAAACCCATGGTACGGATGGCGAAAAGATCTTGAGATGCTCGAATCTTAGATGTTGCATGACGCTCAAAGGCCATCCTAGCATCTGTCTCTGACATCCCACAACCATTGTCAATCACCTGCAAAAGCGTCTTGCCTGCATCCTTGACTATCAACTTGACACTAGTACTACCCGCATCGATGGAATTTTCCATCAATTCTTTAATCACAGAGGCTGGGCGTTGTATTACTTCGCCGGCAGCGATTTGATTAGCGATTGCGTCGGGTAATAGCTGAATAAGATCAGCCATATATCGAATCTGTTTTGTTTGTTCCTCTAATCATTTTGTATATCTATTCGTTCAAATGATACTGGTGATATACTGAAATAGGTTGATGAGGAAGGTTTGTTTTATTCATAGAGAATTTAGAACTGGCTTCCGCCCTGCTTATCGTTCAGCATTTGTTCAAACTCAGGCAAATATACATTAAGTAGCATATAGGCCAAGAACAAAAGTGCTAGAATTACTGCTATTAAGATGAAGTTCGACCGCATAGTTTGTTGCTTACGGCGATGTCCTGTGGCTTCAAATCCTCTTCTAATCCCACCGGAAGCAAATCTAGCCCTGACACTTTCAGCTGTCACACCATTTTGGCGGTCTTTGATCTGTTGAACCCGCTTTTCCATTTCCTCCTTCTGAGGGTCCCAATAACGAGGCTTATATTCATAGCGTTGGTATTTGGGCAACTTCAAGAACTTTAAAAACATAATTTTTGAATTAATACGTCATGATGAAATCTTACATCCAATCGTAAAGATGCAAAAACTAAGTATAAAGACGGGTCACCGTCAAGATTAGAACATGTAGCTTAGCATTACCGTATAGAAAAGACTTCTTCACCTCTACGAAGCTATACTTCCCTTCTCAGGTTACTTTAGGCGTGCATTCAAATTTACGAATAAAATCTCTTTTCATCAAACTACCTATCCATTACAACGTTGTCCTAGTAGGAGGCCAATGTGCAACCGATTTGCTATGGACGTAGTCTTATGAATGGGCGCTACCGCTTACTAGATCAGTCAAACTTTGTTTTAAGTCTGTTAAATCAAGGGATTAGACTATTTTTTTATGGAGGAAATCGTTTAATCTGTATCTAGTGCACACAATCTACAATACATATAAAATGGAGATTACTAGTTAATGGCCATAACACTTCTGCATATGAATAAAAGACAAACTTTCGTCATTTCATTCTTTCTACTTTTATTTTCTCAAACCGTTTGGGCACATACAATTTTCGGTACCATCAAGGATGAAAAAGGAGATCCTATTCCTTATGCCACAATATATGTGGAGGAGACAGGAACTGGAGTAACAACCAATGATGCTGGAATCTATCGGGTAGCCTTGGGACCAGGAAGCTATACCTTGATCTTTCAACACTTAGGTTACGAGGCCCAAAAGAAAGAAATAACATTAGGGTCTGAGGAACAAGAAATCAATGTTGTATTGAAAGAACAGGCCTTCCAATTGAAGACGGTAGATGTGATTGGCAACACTGATGAAGACCCAGCCTATACCATCATGCGTAAGGCTATCGCCAAGGCCAGCTACCATCGCCAACAAATTGAAACCTATTCTGCTCAGGTTTATATTAAGGGCGCGGGAAGGATAAAGAAGATTCCTTTTTATCTGAGACGGGCCATGAAAAAGGAAGGGATTGACACTTCCTTCGCCTTCGTTTCCGAATCAGTAAGTAAAGTAGAGTATAAGCG
The DNA here is from genome assembly GCA_013214355.1 of Saprospiraceae bacterium. Classification (GTDB taxonomy): domain Bacteria; phylum Bacteroidota; class Bacteroidia; order Chitinophagales; family Saprospiraceae; genus DT-111. The sequence continues at coordinate 6,676 of JABSSL010000075.1, forward strand.
ACCCAATACTTTTAACGAGACTGTTATCTCCGTCTACACCCAAGGAGATGCCAATTCTTCCAGTCCCAACGCCTACATTAATGGTAGTTTTTACGAACCGGAGATTGGAGAGGCTATATCACCTTTAGCACCAAAAGCTTTCGCGTACTATCGCTTTGAACTGGAAGGATACTTTATAGATCGAGACTATGGGGTAAATCAGATTCGAGTGATTCCGCGCAGTCGTGGGGAAAACCTGTTCGAAGGCACCATCTATATTGTGGAGGATTGGTGGAGTATCCACAGCTTAGCTTTAAAAACCTATAAGTTTGGATTTACCTTCAATATTAATCAGGTATACGCTCCAATACAGGACAAAGCTTGGCTGCCAGTCAGTCATCAGTTTGGGGTAGAGGGTAGTATTTTGGGTATTGGCTTAACGTATAATTACCTGGCCACGGTTAGCGATTATGCCATCGAACTGAATCCAGATTTAGATGTAGATTTCCGGGTTATTGATGAGAAGATTGAAAAAGAATTGGCTAAGGAACTGGCTGCTGCCAAGAAAAAGGATAAAGAAAAAGGAAACATCAAGGAGCGCCTCACCAAAGGCGAAGAACTTACTCGGAAGGATCTCCGGAAAATGATTCGGGATTACGAAAAACAAGAACGTAAAGAAAGGAAAGAACCGGAAGTAGTAATGGAGAGAACCTACAAGGTAGATTCCATGGCTTCAAAAAGAGATGCCTCCTATTGGCAAGAAATCAGGCCGGTGCCGCTAACCGAATATGAGGTGAAAGGCTATGTAATGATGGATAGCCTGGAGCGAAAAGATCGTGAAGAAAGTCAACAGCGCGATTCCACCGCCACTATTGGAGGGAAGAAAAGGAAAAAAAGAGGAGGTTTCCAGGTAGAGGATATCTTGATGGGGAGTTCTTATAAAGTTGGTAAAAAACAGCGGATAACTTACGAAACGCCCCTGGTAGGTTTCCGCTTCAACCCAGTAGAGGGATATAGTGTTCATACGGACCTAGCTTATCGAGCCTGGAATGATAAAACAAATTCGCGTTTAACCTTTACACCTAGGTATTCCTTTGCTAGGGATAAATTCTCTCTAAAAGGAAGGTATCGCTTGAATTACGGTCCTCGTTTGAGGCGTAGTACTTTTGCAATTGAGGGTGGACGATACATTTCTCAATACAATCCTAATGAGGCAATTAGTGAGCTCATTAATACTTTTTCTACCCTCTTATACGAACAGAACTTCATCCGCTTGTATGAGAAGGAATATGGCAGTGTGGGTATTAGTCATCGGTTCAAAGGAGATGTAGATTTTTCAGCCAGTGTAGCTTTTGAGAATAGGCATTTACTCTTTAATAACACGAATCAAACCTGGTTTAATAGAGATGATCGTGCATACGGTGAAAATGTTCCTATTAATGAGGAGGTGAGCTATCCTTTACCTAATCGAGAGAAAGCGTTTCACTTTCGAATTGGTCTAAAGGCTAGACCCTGGCAGAAGTATCGAATTTACAATGGGAAAAAACAACGTTTGGATAACTCCACACCCCAGCTGTCTTTGCAGTACCGAGGCGGCTTACCGGGTATTCTAGATAGTGAGGTAGATTTTGGCTTGATTGAAGCAGGTTTTGAACACGACTTCAAGGTGGGTGCGGGAAGTCATTTGCATTTACAAGTGAATGCGGGCGCATTCTTGTATAATGATTACGTTGGATTTGCAGACTACAAGCATTTTCCAGGTAATCGAACGGTGTTAGCTACTATCAATCCTGCGGGGAGTTTCCGCTTGTTGGATTATTATCGCCACAGTACGAAGGAAGAATTTGTAGCTACGCAACTTCACTATCAATTCCGTAAATTCTTGGTTACTCGCATACCGGAGGTATGGCTATTAGGCATTAAGGAAAATATCTTTGTTAATCACTTGTATACACCTACCTCCCAACAATACTTTGAGGTTGGTTATTCCATTGATAATATCTTCCGTATTTTCAGAATAGAGGCGGCTACGGCCTTCCAGAATGGTAAGTATTACGATTTCGGTATCCGAATAGGTATCGCATCCAATATTGGAAATATAGAGTTTGACTAGTCAGTGGTAAACAGCTAAAAAGCAAAAGTGCGGTCTGACAATCAGACTGCACTTTTGCTTTTTATAGGGTCGAAGACCACTACCTTGGGACTTCGATTTTTTCGATAATGTCCTTAATAACTTCCTTTGTGGTAAAACCCTCCATCTCTCGCTCAGGAGTCAAAATGATCCGATGATTCAGGACAGGATAGGCCACCTGTTGGATATCATCGGGGGTTACGAAATCTCTCGCCGCAAGAGCAGCCGTGGCTTTAGCCATCTTTAGCATGGCCAATGAAGCTCTCGGAGAGGCGCCAAGAAAGAGATCCCCATTGTTTCTAGTGTTGTGGGTAATCCTTGCGATATATTGTAGAAGTTCTTGTTTGATATGAACTTGCTCTACCAGATCTTGACACTCTTTCAATTCATCCGCAGAAAATACTTTGTCCACACTTCCTTGCGATATTTTGAAATCATTGCGGAATCGATGCAAAATGGCAGCTTCTTCTTCCAAACTTGGATATTCCAAGTTGATTTTGACGATAAAACGATCTAATTGAGCTTCTGGTAATTTATAGGTTCCTTCCTGCTCGATTGGATTCTGCGTAGCTATCACGAAAAAAGGGAAGGTCATGGGGTAGGTTTGACCATCGACTGTAACTTGGTGCTCTTCCATCACTTCAAAAAGGGCAGCCTGTGTTTTTGCTGGTGCACGATTGATCTCATCTATCAGTATAAAATTGGCAAAAATGGGTCCTTGGTTGAAGGAGAAGGCGGAGGTCTGCATGTTAAACACCGTAGTGCCAATTACGTCACTAGGCATTAGGTCCGGGGTAAATTGGATTCTGGAAAAGTCAACTTCCAGGGTTTGAGCCATTAACTTAGCGGTCAAGGTTTTGGCAATGCCGGGAACTCCTTCTACCATCACATGCCCGCCCGCCATGACGGCCGCCAGAAGTAGATCAATAAATTCCGCTTGGCCAACAATGATCTTCTGCAATTCGTTTTTGATACGCTCATGAGCTGACCGGATAGGGGATAGGTCCAATTGGTTGCGCCCCCATTGAGTTTGTTCAACTGGGATGTCTGGGGTGATAGGTGCAGGAGTATTCGGTTCTTCTTCTGGTGTCGGGCTTACCTCTTCATTTTCGTTGATTTCATCGATTTGCATGGGTCGTACTCTTATTTACAATTGTGATAGAATTTTTCCAGGGCCTTATGGAAATCAATGAGGGTATTTTCCGATACAAAGCTGCCTGAAGCTATATTTTTATGCATGTTAAATATATGCTGAATATGTTCTCTTCCCACTCCGGACCGGGCGGCTAAGCGAGTGGCTAAATCTTCATCCAACTCGCGGGAATTCATATTGTATTTTTCTCTGATGAACACCTGTAATAGTCTCATTTTCTGTAAGGCCAGCTGTTTGTGATTGCTCTGCATGAAATACAGTCGGCCAATCGTAGAGATGAATTGCAATGAAGTATTGTTATTGGGCTCAAGTATCGGAATAACGCGTTGTCTTCTCTTAGCGCGGAATATCAAATATAATAAACCCATTGCCAACAGGATGTACCAGGCCCAAGCTAGGGAGGGCTGACTCAAGATGAATTGGAGTGGACTTTTACTATCAAGATTTTTGTCGAGCAAGGAATTTCCGTTTAATCGTTCCCCTACATTTAGGCTGATTCTACTTTGCTCATCCCAATAGACGGGGCCATCTTGAAGGTGGGTGAGTACCAATTCACTGTAATTTACACCTGAGCGTTCCAATAAAGAAAGATTGCTAAAAGCGATCGGATTGGTATGTAGGTAAAAATATCCGTCTCCATAAGGGATGCGCACAAAGTTGGCTAATCCATTATTGAGCCTGCCTAACTCCGTAAAGCCTTCAAGGGAATCGCAAATATGTAAGTGGCTAATAAATTGCCAAGCATAGTAACTAATCCGTTCTCGATTATAAAAGCTGAATAGAAAAATTGAATCAGATAGCAAATCGGGATGATTTAAGCTCATTTGAGCTGTAGTATCCCAAGTTGAAGAAAGGCCATACCACTTCGTACTGTCGCAAGGCATGGGATAAATGTTGTCAATGAGTTCCACCGGAAAAATACGGCAGGTGAGCAGGGCTGTATTACCGAAGTCTACATAATCTAGCAATTGATCCAAATCTTCTGTACTCAAGTTCATCCCTTCTCCAATAAAGATGTAATTGGAACCATTTGCCGCTGAAGGCAGTGACTCAGCAATTGGTGTTCTGAGAATTGTGAGTGAATCCAAGCATTGTACTTTCTCCGTTAATTCGGAGAAATACGATGATCCATAGGGATCCATACTATCCTGTAGGTAGTGTTGTTTCCAACTGTAGGAATTCTGTTGCTGAATGTTTAAGTACAACAAGAAGAGGATGACTACCCCAAGCGCTATGAACAGGATACCTCTTCGCTTCATGATGGAGTAGTTGTTAGGTTCTTTGTGCTGACTTCAGTGATAAACTTCCGGAATGTGGGAGCAATGTCATGAAAAATAGCAGCGTCGATTGTTCGGTTACCATACCAAACACGCTCAAAGAGCCGCGTGATCTCCTGAAAAGAATGGTAGAATGGAGAATTGCTCATCTCCAACAGGTAATCTCGATTGGTTTTATCCTTTTTCCATTTGATTTGCTGCTGAAGAGATAGGCTCTTTAATGCTTCCAAATAGTATAATCGAATAGCTAAAGCAAAATTGCCATTTTGGATAGCTTCCTGAATAAAATCCTCCAGGACCACTTCTTCTAACTTATCTTCGATTTCTTCCAGGTCGATTGTGAGATCTCCTTGTCTTTTGATCTTTCGATTTCTTGGTCGGATCTGAAGGCCCATTAGTTGCCGAACTACAAAAAAGGCCACAATAATTCCAATGATAATGAGTAGAAAGGTAGCGAAAGCTTTAATTAAACTAGGATCGAATTCAGCAGCGGGTTCTTCCTCCTCCTTTTTTCCTTCTTTTTCAGCTGCTTGGATTTTCTCCCAATATTTCGAATCCGCTCGCTTCTCGCTCCATTTTTCCCATTCTTGATCACTTATTAGGCTGGTGCTCCGGTCTTCTTGTAAGTATGAGTTGTTGTCATCAGCTTGACCTAGAAGTAGCGACGTATTAAAGCAAGATAGCAGCAATAATACATATGGGATAGCCTTTGCCCACTGGAATGATATGTAGCTTTGTCCATTCATTCTTTTTCCAAGCCTTTAATGGTCTGTTTGTGCCCTATTTGTTTAATCTGCTCTTTGAGGAAAGGGGCTTCCATGATCTCTCTTAGACTGTAATATTCTAGTGCAAAGCCAGCTACTAGCATGATAAATATGAGATGGATAAAGTATATATTCAAGAAGGTCAGACTAATTACGGTGATTTCATTCATGGTATCTTGTTCGAAATTGACTAACCAGGAAAGTAGTTGAAAAAAGAACCAACTAATCCCCGTATCCAGAAGTCCCATAAAAGTCACTCCTAATAAACTCAACAAACAGATTAATGCCAGTCCTCGCCAATATCCTCCGCCCAGTAAGGCGAATGTTCTACTGAGGCCCTTGGTGGGAGAAACGACTTCCTTTTGACTTACCTGCATCCAGAGTAAAACGACATTCCCCGCAAGAAAGAACAGAAGAATGCTAAACCACTGATTCAGGCCAATCATTAGGCCAAAAACCATCCCCATTAGCAAGCTTTTGAGGAAAGCAGTTGTGCTTGATCGCTGGGAATTAATAGCTATGTCCTTTTCCTCCCGTAGAATCCGTTGTCCCACGAAAAAGGCGAGGATGCCAAATAGAAATCCATTCAAAAAAGGGATATACACTAGGAGTTTGGTAGTCAACAAATCGTCTAGCATCGCAACAGATTCAAATAAGCCCATACGATAATACAATAGATCCGATGGTAATGCTGAACTGAAAGCGAAGAAACAGATGGTATATAAGGTACTTGTGGCTAGGGCAATGAAAGCAAAAACAGAAATGTGTTTCCGCAAAAAGACAAATACCAAAGAAAAGAGTTCCCCAGAACTATATATGATTCTCAAGTCTAGGCTTTGATCTTTATCGGGAGGAAGTCGAGTTTCTCTCCACCGCGATTGATACCCCACCCGCGCTTTGTGTCTCGGATACCAGACGAAGTAGAAAAGTACAAAGGCCAGACAGACTAATATGAAAATGGCTCTTACGACGTCAGGTGTCTCTGTTTGCCGGGTTAGGTAGCCTTCGATAAAGCCCGCCAAAATAAAGATCGGAGCAATACCAAACATGATTTTGACTCCCCTCCGAGCGGATCGTTGGAAGCCTTGTAGTCGGGTATAGGTGCCAGGAAAAACCAAGCCTCTACCCATGGTAATACCAGCGGCCCCAGCAATAATAATGGCGGAGATTTCTAAGGTGCCATGAATCCAGATCGTAAGGAACGATTCCCAGAATAATCCTTCCTGGATGAAGAAATATTGGAAAGCCCCGACCATAATGGCATTTCTCACAATCATTACAATGGCGCCAACCGAGAAGAAGACGCCCAATACGAAGGTGAGAAAGGCCACGTAGAGGTTATTGACGGTAATACCTACCGACATACCCAGTGCTCCTTTTTGTTTGTACACCGCCATAGGGTCCCCAGACCTAATATTCTCCATGGTCATTTCGACGTATTGCTCGCCAAGGATTACTTCCACAAAGTCAGGATCCATGGCACAGGACAAAGCTCCAATTAGCAGAGAAAGTAGAAAGATTAGAAAGGAAAGTCTAAAGTCTGTCCTGGCCTCATACATCAGCCTTGGCAACTCATCTGTCCAAAAAGAGATTAATCTTCCAAACTGAGACTGCTTATTCTTATAGATACTAAAGAAGATGCTTTGGGCAAGTCCATTTAGGTAGACTCGGACGGAACGATTCGGGTAAAAGGTACGGGAATAGGAAAGATCATCCGTGATATGAACAAATAGATCGTTTAGTTTATCGGGGTCTTGATACTGTCCTCCCAAAACACGCTCGAACTCTTGCCACTTATCTTTATTCTGTTCGATGAATTTGGTCTCGCGCATGGAGGATGTTTAGTGAAATATGGTTTTTTGAGAACGTGGACCCTATAAATGGGGAGAAAAACAAGTTCCTGCTTGGGAAAGTCCACATTTTATGAAAATATTTGTACAAATACAATACTTGGATGCCTACGATTGATATCCGGACCACCCAAAATGTAACGATTGAATATGAATTAGCCTCTCTTTGGGAAAGAATGGTCGCTCTCATTATTGATGTAGTTATTGTAGCCACCTTAGATTTCTTTTTGGTTAGCTTGATCAGTTCAGCTATTGGAGGAGGAGGACTGATGGGGGCTGTATACGCATTACTACCCATCTGTTTGTTCATGTTTTATCAATTGCTTTCGGAAGTATTGGCGGATGGAAGATCATGGGGAAAGAAGATCATGTCGTTAAAAGTGGTTCGTTTGGATGGTGAGGAGCCTGGTTTGAGTGATTATCTGCTACGTGCTGTTTTTCATATTGTAGACACCTTATTGTCGGTCGGGATTTTAGGTGCACTGTTGATTAGCTCTACTCGACAAAGACAACGTCTAGGAGATATGACGGCTAATACGACCGTGATCCGGACTAAGCATCAGGTGCAATTTGCGCTAGAGGATATACTTCGGATCAATACATTAAGCAACTATGAGCCACAATTCCCAGAAGTCCGACAGTTTAATGAACAAGATATGCTGTTAATAAAAGGGGTGATAGCACGTTGCTCAAAATACCAAAACCCCGCTCATCAGCAGGCTTTGGATGAACTGGTGGATACGGTCTGCAGGAAGTTGGATGTGGTGGATGTACCCAATGACAAGATCAAGTTTTTGAAAACCTTAATTCGGGACTACATTGTCCTAACACGATAATATCATAGATGGGAAGAAGAAAGAAGCCGCGACTGGTTAAAGATGTAGCTTTCACTGGCTTTGCGGACAAAGGGAAAAGCGTTGGTAGAGATGAAGAGGGGCGAGTGATTTTTGTGGAAGAAGTGGTTCCAGGGGATGTCGCTGATGTCCTGGTATTGCGTAAGCGTAAAGGAACCTTCCAAGGTGTAGCTCAGCAGATAAGTACCTATTCACCAGATCGGGTGGATCCGGTCTGTGAGCACTTTGGAGTGTGTGGAGGCTGTAAATGGCAACACCTTAGCTACGAAGCTCAGCTGCGGCACAAACAGAAGGTTGTGGAAGATGCTATGCGGCGAATCGGCAAAATAGATACTACTTGTTTAGAGCCAATCGTAGGAGGAGCATCTACGACCTACTATCGCAATAAACTTGAGTTTGCCTTTTCAAACAGGCGGTGGTTAACCAAGGAAGAGATTGATACGGATATCTCTAATCAAGCAGATGTTTTGGGATTTCACCGTGCGGGTGCTTTTGATAAGGTGGTTGACATACAGCATTGTTGGTTGCAAGGAGAACCATCGAACCAGATTCGGAATCGAATTCGAGAAATGGCGCATGCACGAGGGGATAGCTTCTATGACCTTAAAGCCAATACAGGTTTCCTTCGGCATCTACTCATTCGAGTAACTAGTATTGGTGAGGTCTTAGTGATTCTAAGTTTCGGAGAGGATAATCCGAAGAAGATTGAAGCTTTCCTAGCTGAAGTATTGGTGGAATTCCCATCGATTACCACGCTCACCTACTGTGTGAACACAAAACTGAACGATTATATATTTGACCTTGACATGATCTGCTTTCATGGGAAAGGCTATATCGAAGAGCAATTAGGGCATGTCCGCTTTAAGATTGGACCGAAGTCCTTCTTTCAGACCAATACACAGCAGGCTAAGGTTTTATATGATACCGTCATAGAGTTTGCGGATTTACAAGGTACAGAGAATGTCTATGATTTATATACAGGTATTGGAAGCATCGCTTTGTATGTGGCACAGCAATGTGGGCAGGTAGTTGGTATTGAGGAGATATCAGCAGCCATTGTGGATGCGGAAGAAAATGCTAGTTTGAATAAGATAGATAACGCTATTTTCTACGCTGGAGATGTGAAGGATATCCTGACCACGGAATTTGCTGAGAAACATGGGAAACCAGATTTACTTATTACAGATCCACCTCGTGCAGGTATGCACCCGAAAGTAGTGGAGATGCTGAAAGAATTGGCTGCTCCGAGGATCGTCTATGTAAGTTGTAATCCGGCCACTCAAGCTCGAGATCTGCAGTTGTTGGAATCCAGCTACACGGTGCGGAAAATCCGTCCAGTTGATATGTTTCCGCATACGCATCATATTGAGAGTGTGGCTTTGTTAGAGCTCAAATAAGACCTTGGTGCCTTGCTTGGGCTAGTACTTGAATAACGATTTATGAACGAAGAGAATCAATACAAAGCGATTGAAAAGGCTTTAGCTCCTTATCAAGAATTAATGGAGCAAGCTGCGGATACCATTTTAGATCAAGAGGTATCTGCCTATCCGATTTTTATTATCCACCAGTTGAACGTTGAAATTGGGGTGATACTAGTTCCGATGGAAGAGGGTAAGGCGGAATGGAGTATCCATGCTTCGACCTTGGAGGAGTTGGTTACGAAGCAAGTCATACAAATGGATAAGGTGGATAATTTCCGGCAAGTTTACAAGGATCCTAGAGAACACCTCTGCCTTTTTACATTAAGTGAAATGGGAGCAACCTTTATCTTTTTGCCCCGTACAATGGGAAAGAGTCCGGAAAATGGCTGAGACAAATGAGAAATTACACCCCTAAATAGGGTATTTGGCTAAAGTAAATTAAACCGTTCTAGTCTACTAAGTGTAGTTTTTTCCCTGCAGTAAGAAAGGACTATTCCTAATTGTAACTACTTTAATCTTTGATATGCATCAGCGCCTATCCGGTTTGGGAGCCAAAGCAAACATCCTAATTATAGAGGATGACCATAGCTATGCGCGCCTAGTGGAAATTTGGTTGAGCGAATCAGAGTTGTTACATTTTTCAATTTCTAATGCTGCTACCTTAGCGGAAGGGTTTGAAAAACTAGACCAGGCCAGTAGTTTTGATGCTATACTACTCGATCTAAGTTTACCTGATAGTCATGGCTTTGTGACTTTGGAAAGGCTGATCAATCGACATCCAAATTTGAATATTATTGTTTTGACCGGCCGAATGGATGTGGAGCTGGGGATGCGTGCCGTTAAATCTGGCGCTCAAGATTTCTTGATTAAAGGTGAATTTGGAAGTAAGGAATTGGCCAAATCTCTTTTGTATTCCATTGAAAGAAGTTCGATTCTAAGTCGTTTGGAGGAAGCACAGAAGATTGCTCAGGTTGGGCATTGGGAGTGCAATCCTTCAGAGGGACATTTTTATGCCTCCAACGCAGTATATCGCATATTTGGCTTGGATATTCATGAGCCTTTCAATTTTGACCAGTTGACCAGTGAAGAAACGCCTTTGCAGATTTTACTAGACGTAGGCGCAGAAGCTATTGAAAAAGGGGAGTTGGATAGAGATATTCTTTTAGAAAGGGTAGATGGACAACAACGGTTTGTGTCTTTACATTGCAAACCCATCCATATTAAGGGAGATGATTATGTCTTCCATGGAGTAATTCAAGATTTAACGGAAAGAAAACAGGCCGAAGAACTCAAGAAGCAGCATGAATTGGCTGAACAAACAGCCAAGGTGAGAGAACAGGTTATAGCTAGTGTCAGCCACGAGATGCGGACTCCGATGAATGCTATCCTCGGGATGAGTAATTTGTTACGAGGCACCGTATTGAGTGAAGAACAGCAAAGTTTCGTGAATTCCATCCATCACTCCTCGGAGTTATTAATGGGAATCATCAATGATATCTTACAAATATCGGAGCTTCATCACAAAGTTCTATCGATAGATACTCAACCCTTTTCGATCCATGAATTGCTTGCTCATCTTAAAGAGGTGATGGAGGAGAAGGCTGAGCGGAAGGGCTTACAATTTACGATTGAGGTCCAAGAGTCCTTGAATGAGCAGGTGGTTGGGGATAAAACTCGACTAAGTCAAATCCTCTATAACCTAGTAGGTAATGCCATTAAATTTACGGACAAAGGGGCGGTTAGCCTGGGTGTAAAAGTTATCCAACAACAGGGTAATAGTCAAAAACTCAGATTTACCGTGATAGACTCTGGGATTGGCATTCCGGTTGACAAGCAAAAACATGTTTTTGAACCTTTCACCAGGTTACATCAAAAAGGACGGGTTACAGAAGGCACGGGATTGGGGTTGACTATCACCAAGCAATTGGTGGAGGCCCAAGGTGGACATATAAGTTTACAAAGCGAGGAAGGTGGAGGTGCTACATTTTTTGTGGATTTGACATTTGGTAAGATTGATGAGGGAGTAATTCACAAAAAACTGGAGCAGGAAGGCGTAAAATGGGATAAGGATCTTGCTTTTCGCGCATTGATCGTTGAAGACCACTTGATGAATCAGGTGGTGGTGAAAAAGACCTTACAACAGCAATGGAGCCAGATTGAAATAGTGATCGCCAATAATGGTAAAGAGGCTATTGAATATCTACAGAAAGAGGAGCCCTTTGATATCATTTTGATGGATTTACAGATGCCCGTCATGGATGGTTTTGAAACGGCAAAGTTTATAAGAGAGCAAATGTCAGATCCGGTAGCGAGTCTTCCGATTTTAGCGATGACAGCACATGCTCATATTTCTGAAGGGGAAAAGTATAAGGAATTTGGGATGAACGATTATCTCTTAAAACCTTTCGATCCACAACAACTGTTTGAAAAAATCGTAAACTATTTGGACAAAACGCCCTCTAATGCCTGATAAGCCTTATAAATACATTGACTTAAGTTATCTGGAGTCGATTTCGGCAGGAGACACTGAGACGGAAAAAACCATACTGCGAATGCTGTTGACCGACATTGAGCAATTTTGTCCGCTACTTCGGACTCACTTTGAGACACCGCAGATGGAAGAATTGGAAAAGGTAGCACATAAGTTGAAAACCTCATTGGCTTTTTCTGGCAATTCAGATATAATGAAGTCCAATGATGAAATATTAGAATCAGCCCGAACCCAAAACGACTTAGACCGGGTTCCCGCACTGATCCATAAAATTGAAGAACTGACACCACTAATCATACAAGAACTACACCAAGTCCTAGCTCTATAAGCTGCCTCATCGGAGCAGGAAAGAACCAGGAATACCACACTGAATTGAAGTCGCATACATTTGCATTCTATCCCATGACCTGATCACCTCTACTACCCAACTACACTGAATTTATGTCTGCTAAAAAGTTGATAGTCAAAGTTTAATCACTTGTTTAGTGTGCGCATTGCCGGCAAGCGTTGCAAGCAAGTGGTCATTTAATTGTTTGTAAAACTTTATATATTTGAGACATATGAGAATTCTCATCTGTGAGGGTGGAGAAATGTTGATTTCCGCGTTAAAATTTAGACTACAGAAGAAAGGTTTTGAAGTGGTTTTGGCCACGAAGAAAAGCGATGCTGGTAACCAAATCATAGAACAGGTCCCTGATTTAATCGTTTTGGATGTAGACTTGCCCGGTTTTTCAGAAGGTGAAATCGAGACCTTCATAAAGGAAAGAAAACGGCAGGAAGTTCCAATAATACTACTCGGCCGTCTTGACCATGGCGACTTCGTATTATCTGCGATTAACCTAGGGGCTAATGATTTCATTATCAAACCTATTAAACCCGTTGAACTTATTCTTCGCATTCAAAAAGTCTTTCAAGAAAAAAAGCTCGTTAACCCATAATGAAACCCTAATATGAAAGGAATAATTCTGGCAGGAGGCCTAGGCACTCGCCTATACCCCCTAACCCTGGCTGTCAGTAAGCAATTAATGCCTGTCTATGACAAGCCCATGATTTATTATCCGCTCTCTACTTTAATGTCCGCCGGTATTCGTGATATCCTAATCATCAGTACACCGAAGGACTTACCCAATTTCGAAAAACTACTAGGAGACGGGAGCGATATCGGCTGTTCATTTTCTTATATCCCACAGTACGAACCGAATGGACTCGCCCAAGCCTTTGTCCTTGGAGAATCATTTATCAACGGAGACGCTTGTGCCCTGGTACTGGGAGATAATATTTTTTACGGCGCTGGATTAGATGATCTACTCCAGGCTTCTACGGAACCAGCAGGTGGAGTAGTGTTTGCCTACTGGGTAGCCGACCCCGAAAGATACGGTGTGGTAGAGTTTGATGAAGGTTTTAATGCTTTGTCCATTGAAGAAAAACCTAGTCGACCCAAGTCTAATTACGCCGTCCCCGGTCTTTACTTTTATGATAATACTGTGGTAGATGTAGCCAAAAACTTAAAGCCAAGTGCTCGGGGAGAATATGAGATAACGGATGTTAATAAACACTATCTAGCCGCCAAGCAATTAAAGGTCGGTGTCTTGGGACGAGGAGTGGCTTGGCTGGATACGGGTACGCACAAATCCCTCATGCAGGCCGGCCAATTTATTGAAGTGATCGAGGATCGCCAAGGGCTAAAAATCGGTTGTATTGAGGAAGTGGCCTATGAGCGTGGCTTCATTGATGCTGAACAATTGGAGAGACTAGGTCATAAGTATATCAAGAGTGGATATGGCGAATATCTGCTAAATCTACTGAAGAAAAGCTAGCCCTAATTCAAAGACATAGATGCCAATTCCATTAGGAAGGAATTGGCATTTTCTATAAAAAGTGTCAAAAAATCTTCTTTTTTTAGGACAAATATTGTGATTCTACCATTGGCGTATTATTGTCTATTTCAGTATCTTGTGTCCGTAGAATATTTTGCCTTGTCCTTGATTTACAAGGAAATATTAAACTTCTCATACCTTGTAAGCTAGCTATCCTTTCATTCTTGCCTTGTATTCCCTTGTTTTTTCGATAAAAAAAGCTCAAGCAAGCTTCAAATCCAGAACAAACAATTGCTTTACTTGTTTCAATGATAGTTTTACTATCTAAACGCAATTTAGAGTAATGAATACAAGTATCACTAATCAGCCAGCTTGGACTCCTGTACAGCGGTTTTTCAGGATGTTGAGCTTAGACAGAAAAGATATCACTTACATATATGTCTACGCTATCTTCGCGGGACTAATCACCCTCTCTCTTCCTTTAGGTATACAAGCCATTATTAGTTTGATCGCCGGTGGAACTGTTTCCACTTCACTGATCATCTTAATTATAATCGTCACCGTAGGTACGGCCTTGACCGGCATTCTGAAGGTGATGCAATTGGTGGTGACGGAGACCTTACAGCGGCGGATTTTTGCGCGTTCAGCGTTTGAGTTCGCTTTCCGTATTCCTCGCCTAAAGTTGGAGGGTACGCTAAAAGACTATCCCCCAGAATTGGTCAATCGCTTCTTTGATACCCTAACCTTACAGAAAGGTATTCCCAAGATCTTAGTTGATTTCTCAACGGCTGTTTTGCAGATCTTATTTGGGTTAATCCTGATCTCCTTTTATCACCCCTTCTTTGTTTTCTTCAGTCTTATTCTGGTTACACTGGTGATAATTATTATGCGGGTCACTGGTCCAAGAGGTTTGAATACTAGCTTGCAGGAAAGCAAGTACAAGTATAAGGTAGCACACTGGTTGGAGGAAATTGCCAGAACCATGACCACATTCAAGCTAGCCGGGGGGAGTGATCTTTCTATCCAGCATACGGATAAGTTGGTGGAAGGCTATTTGGATAGACGGAAGGATCACTTTGGTATCCTATTGATTCAGTATGGTAATATCGTTGCGTTCAAGACCATTGTTACAGGAGCACTATTGCTTTTAGGTAGCTACCTCGTAGTGGAGAATAGAATCAACATCGGTCAGTTTGTCGCGGCAGAGATTGTGGTCATCTTGATCCTTAACTCCGTAGAGAAGTTGATTCTAACGATGGAGACCATCTATGATGTGTTGACTGCAGCAGAAAAAATTGGTGCTGTAGCTGACTTGCCTTTGGAAGAATCCGGAGGAACAGCTTTTGATCAAATCGATACTGGAAGAGGTATGGAGTTAAAGATTGACCGTTTGAACTTCCAATTTCCCGATTCAGAAACACCTACCATTAAAGATTTATCCTTGCATGTACAGCCTGATGAGAAGGTCTGTATCGTCGGTTACAATAGATCAGGGAAATCGACTCTGATCAAGATTCTAAGTGGATTCTACACCACTTTCAAAGGTATGGTTAATTATAATGGTTTTCCGATGCGTAGTTTGCAGATTGCAGATCTGAGGAAGCATATCGGAGATCATAGCCCAGAGGAGGATATCTTCGAAGGAACCTTTGTTGAAAATATCTGTTTGGGACACGAATCGATCGGGATGCAAGACATTGTCGAAGCTTGTGAGAAGGTAGGTCTGGCGGAGTACATAGAACAATTGCCTAAGGGATATCAATCCGTGTTGATCCCAGGTGGGACGAACGTCCCTCGTAGTATTCGAACAAAGGTAATTTTGGCAAGAGGGATTGTGAAGCAACCTCGCTTACTTGTTATGGAAGAATTTTTCACACACTTGTCTCTATCTGATCGCGAAAAAATTGCTGATGTTTTGACTGCAAGTGACAGCAATTGGTCTATGATCTCTGTGACTGATGATCCAATTTTGGCTCGCAGATGTGATCGTACCATAGTAATGAAGAATGGAGAAATTGTGGCACAAGGGACTTACGACGAAATCAAGCAGACGGAGCATTTTGCTAAGGTATTTAAATCCGCAGCAGACATTGCCTAATTCATGTGATTATGGCGAGAGAGATCCTTTATTTGTAGAAAAAAGCTTAAGCAACAAGTCATGCTAAATGTATCTTCTAACAGTATTCAACAGAGGCTTTCAAAAGATAAAATAAAGGCCCTTGATAATCTCAACTTGTCACCAGCCAATAAGATGTTCACTCGTTGGTTATGGGGCACAATGATTTTCATTGTTATCCTTTGCTTTTTGCCTTGGACACAAAATATTCAGTCTAAAGGTAAGGTAACCACCTTAAATCCTGATCATCGCCCCCAGACGATTCATTCTACCATTGCTGGACGAGTTGAAAAGTGGTACGTGCAGGAAGGACAATTGGTGGAAAAGGGGGATACCATTCTTTTCCTCTCAGAAATCAAAGCAGAATACTTTGATACCCAGCTAGTAGATCGAACCAACGATCAGGTTAGAGCGAAGGAGGATGCGGTGGTTGCCTACGGTAATAAGGCTCAGGCCCTTAACGACCAAATGGCCAACATGCGCGAGGAACTGACCTTGAAGAGAGCCCAATTAAGGAATAAGATTACGCAAGGACAATTAAAGATCACCTCGGATAGTATCGCTGCTATCCAAGCTGATATAGATTATCAAATCGCTGTACGACAGTTCCAACGAGAAGATACACTTTATAAGCAGGGGATAAAGACTTTAACGCAGTTGGAAGGCAAGCGACTGAAAGTGCAGGAAACACAGGCAAAACAGGTCGCGGCCTTCAACAAATTAGCAACGAGTAGCAATGAGATGGAGAATGCTATGCTACAACTCAATCAAATTGAATTCGAGTACGGACAAAAGTTAGCCAAAGCAACTTCTGATCGGTTTAGTACTTTATCACAGCAATTTGATACGGAAGCTAATGTCAATAAACTTAGGATTGCCTCCTCCAATTATGCCAGAAGGGCAGATTTCTATTATATCATAGCCCCGCAGGATGCTTACATCACCAAAGCCATTGTGAATGGTATCGGTGAAACGGTGAAAGAAGGAGAGGCTGTGGTGAGTATTATGCCTGCCAAGTTCAATTTGGCTGTGGAAATGTTTGTGACACCGATGGATTTACCGCTGCTCCAATTGGGAGAAACAGTGCGGATCCAGTTTGATGGTTGGCCCGCTATAGTCTTTGCTGGTTGGCCAGATGTGTCCTTTGGTACGTTTACGGGTAAGGTGGTAGCGATTGATAATATGATCACCACGAAGGATAGTAAATATCGTGTATTGGTATCGCCAGATGATTCCGATAAAGAATGGCCAAAAGCACTTCGTCCTGGTTCCGGTGCGTGGGCTATTACCCTCTTGAACGATGTACCTATTTGGTACGAGGTATGGCGACAATTAAATGGATTCCCGCCAGACTACTACTATCAGGAGGAAATGGAAGATGATATGCCTAAACTTAAAGCTCCACTAAAATCTGTAAAATAATGAGGCGGATGCTACTACTCGGCTGGGTATTTATCCTACTCAGCACACCGAAACTTTGGTCACAGACGAACAACGAAAAGATCCAACTTAGCCAAGAAGCTTATTTTGATTGGATCGTACGTCATCACCCACTTGCGATGAGAGCGGAGCTGATTCGAGAAGAGGCAGAGGCCGTAATGCGGAAGGCAAGAGGTGGGTTTGATCCCAAATTAGAAGGAGAATGGGATCAAAAGTTTTTTGATGGGAAATCCTATTATCACCTCGCACAGGGGGGCTTTAAGATCCCTACTTGGTACGGTTTGGAAGTTGGAGCGGAGTATGGATGGACGGATGGTATCTTTCTAAATCCAGAGCGTAATTTACCTGCGGTTGGTCAGGCTGCTTTCGGAGTGACGGCCAATGTGCTACAGGGTTTGGTCATCGATAAACGCCGAGCGGATTTACAAAAAGCTAAGATCTTTCAGCAAGCGTCAGAAGTAGAGCGTCGTCAAGGGCTCAACGACTTACTCATGACAGCTGGTGATTCTTATTGGGCATGGACATTAGTGTACAATGAACTATTAGTATATGAACAAGCTTACGAGTTCTCTTTGGAACGATTTCGAGGCATTCGGGAAAGCTTTGTTCAAGGAGATAAGGCTGCGGTAGATACATTAGAAAGTTGGATACAGGTGCAAGATTGGGAGAATCAACTGGCAGATGCTGAGCTTAAATATCGTAAGGCAACCTTAGAATTATCTAATTTTCTCTGGTTAAATAAGGAGGTGCCACTGGAGGTAAACGAGCGAGTAAGCCCCCCTCTTTTGGAAAACCTGAATGTACTGACACCGACTAAAGAAGCTGTGCAGATCAATCTTGATAACCTAGGGAACACTCAGCCAGCCCTACAAATGTATCAATACAAAATAGCTAGTCTAGATGTAGATCGGCGCTTAAAGCAAGATAAATTAAAGCCCGTCCTACAGTTAAAATACTATTTACTTGGTAATGGGCTTGATTTCACCCCCGATGAAAACGGCAATGGTAATGGGCTTGGATTGGGGGAACTGTTTGGTGAAAATTACAAGGTAGGAGCTACCTTTCGATTTCCTTTGTTTTTGCGTAAGGAGCGAGGAGATTTGGAACTGGCTCGTCTAAAGATTCGTGACAACTCCCTTCAATTGCAGCAGAAGCAGTTGGAATGGGGCAATAAAGTGGAAAGCTATTTCGCCGAACTGGAAAATATGTCAGGGCAGATTGATCGTTTGGACAGTATGGTCGATAACTATCAGTCGCTACTAGAGATAGAAGGCATCAAACTCGATATTGGTGAAAGTTCCATCTTTCTATTGAATAGTCGGCAGGTGAAGTTACTGGAGGCGCAGCTTAAGTTGGCTAAGGTGCGATCAACCTGGCACAAAGCGCAGCTTGGGTTCGACTGGGCGAGTGGTGTGATTGGACGATAGAGAGTGAGTGTTAGGGAGAAGACAACACCCCAGAACGGCATGGGCCGTCCTGGGGTGTTGTAGTTTTAAGGTAAAGCCACGAAGATGGGTTGATAAAAACCTGATTCTTCCGGCATAAGCCATTGAATTGTAGTAAACCCCGCTTCCTTAAAAATATGACTCATCTCCGCACGAGTAAAGGCCGCATACTCGGCTTTTCTGACATTAGTTTCAAATTCATCATTGAGCCCTTTTAGGGTAAAGTGATCGACAATATAGGTATTATCTTCCCGCCAATCCCAAAGCTGGAAAGTGATAGTCTTTACGTCCTCGGTAGTACTTGTAATTGGCTGGGTTGAGCGAGGTTTTTCTTTCAAAAGAAGATCATAATCCCGGGTACTGCCTAAGAAAACCCCCGTTTCACTAAGTTTTGCTTTGATACCCTCCGCCGCTAGCAAGAGATCTCCTTTGTCTTTTAAATGAGGAAGGGAGTTGTCGAAAGATATCACGACATCGAATCGCCCGGCTACATCAAGCTGTAAGTACCTTACATCAGCTACCTGGAAGGTGGCTGAAAGTTGTCTTTTTTCTGCTTCTCTTTGCGCCCTTTCGATAGAAGCGGAGCTTATGTCGGTTCCATGCAGCGTATATCCGAGCCCACTCAAACCAAGCGTTTGGGTACCGATACCACAGGTACAATCCAGTATTTTATTAGGCTTCTGAGCAAGGTACTTTTGGATTAATTGATCAATTACTTTGGCTTGTCGCTGGATCGAGGCATCCCAGTTTTGGTATACAAGGTGATAATCTTTTGCCAGGGCGTTATAGAATCCTTCTGCTGAATGTATCAATTCCTTTTTCACGGTGTCGAATTATTTCTAGGAAGTACTTCGGCTAGTTGATGAAACCGTCCTTATCGTTTTTTTCGATGCGTATGCCAAAGTAAGTAAGCGGTAACGGCGCCAATCAAGAATAAGCATATGGAGATAATTTCGGCCTGAGTCAAGGTTGCACCAAGCACTTGATAATCATCATTGATCCGAATCTTCTCTATGAAGAACCGCTCCACACCATTGAACATGAGATAAATGGCGAAGAGCATTCCAGGAATGGCTAACTTTTTTCGTATACCCCACAAAATACCACCAATGGTAAAAGACATGATAGACTCATACATAGGCGTAGGGTATACACCAGGATCGAGTCGCTTACAGTAATTGCCAGTACATCCTTCGATCGGAACGCCCTCATTTAATACGTTCTGTGGATAGTCATAGGACCACAGCCAATCCGGTAGAAACCACCAACCGGGTTGAGTGGCAGCTGTAATACCCCAGTCGCCGTCTCCCGAAAAATGGCAGCCTAATCGGCCTACTCCATAGGCAATGATCAATGCCGGAGCTACCGCATCTACGGCATGAATGATGGGGATTTTTTTAAGACGTAGATAGTAGGCGACACTGAAGAAGCCTACAATCAAACCGCCATAAATAGCCAGTCCGCTTCCAGCGAAAAATGTACGGATGGGGGCCTCAAAAAAGGCGGGTAGATCTTCTATTAGAGCAAATATCTTAGCCCCCAAGACACCAGAAATGGCAGCGATCATCGTAATGTCACCGATGCGATCGTGCGGGTAGACTTCTATCGTTTCTATGCCTTTACCGGCTTTACCTCTCTTGACCCCGTCCCAATATTTCAAACCAACTAATAGGATAGCCAACAATATACCTATACCAACATTTCCATCTCCAGATAGCAGGAAGCCAGATGGATCTGCTTGAAAGCTTCCAAAATTTGTGGCAATGCCAAACCCTTTAAAGCCTAGTAGAAAGCCAAATAGGGCGTTGGAGAAAAGGTCCCAGGCACTGGCGCCCTTTCCTGTATCAATCTGTACCAAAGTAGGTGTGAAGATACCTTCTTCGGCCTTCCGCTTTAGCTCCTTATATAGAAGAAAAGCGGCGCTCAAAATGGCCAAAACCAAGAAAAAACCAAAGGTCTTGAAGACAGATGTCCAATTGTCTACGGGAGTGCCAAAGAGCGCGTGAAAGAAATAAGATAGATCAGGATACATAGGTTTGAAAGTGTTTGGATAGCAAAAATAGAAAATTAAAATTTCGGTTTGGTAGGACTGGGAAGATCCTTCAAACGCTTTAGATCGTATAGTTTACCTCCCTTGAAAGTGGCGCCTCTACTACGATGGAATGGACCGCCAGTTTTAACAAAAAACTAAAAAATTGACGCAAAGTCTTGACAAGCAATGATTCTTGTCTTACATTTGTAGTGTATTAGTTAAGTAGTACACTAAATCACTAACCAACTATGATACAATTAAAAGACCTCTCATTTAGCTACGGCAAGGGCCCAATGCTCTTCGAGGGGTTAGAATTGTCCATACCTGGCGGAAACATATACGGGCTACTAGGGAAGAATGGAGCAGGTAAGACGACGCTCCTAAGCTTGATATCTGGTTTGTTATTCCCAAAGTCTGGAAGTTGCGAAGTCTTGGGACATACACCTAGAAAGCGCCAACCTTCTTTTCTCTCTGATCTATACTTTATCCCAGAAGAACTGCATATACCGGCAATGAGGATAAATACTTTTGTAGATATCTATTCTCCCTTTTATCCAAAGTTTGATCGGGCTCAATTTTCTACTCTACTATCTGAATTCAAATTGAGTGAAGAGTTAAAGATGAATAAGTTGTCCTATGGACAGAAGAAGAAAGTCATCTTGAGTTTTGGCCTAGCTACTAATTGTAAGCTGTTGATTTTAGATGAGCCCACTAATGGCTTAGATATTCCATCCAAGACGCAACTACGTAAAATACTAGCAGGGGCCATCTCTGAGGATCGGACCTTTATTATTTCTACACATCAAGTAAGAGATCTTGCCAATTTGATGGATCCCATAGTTATCATCAATCAAGGCAAAATCATATTCCAAGAATCAATTGAATCCATCAATTCCAAGTTACAGTTCCAATTATCCTTCAGGGAGCCTAACGTTTCGGAGGTGATTTATGCGGAACGAGTACCTGGAGGATTCATGACTATAAACCCGCAAAACGGGGAAGGAGAGGAAGAAGCAGATCTGGAAGTGTTGTTTAATGCTGTGATCGAAAGGACCAGCTATTTTACTGACTTATTTAAAACCGACTACGATTATGCAAACGAATAACGTACTGGATCTGCGTCGTATAGGCTTGCTACTCAAAGAGGAACTGAGCTTACAGTATCTTCGGTACCTTCTAGGACTAGGAGTGGTGTTTGGGGGATTGTCTATGATTTGGTGGATTAACGCGGCGGGGGTTTTCTCAACTGAGAAGCAACAATTAGAAGAGTTTCATTACATCTGGTTTGCCGTTATTCTATTAGGTGGCGGAGCCTTCTTCTCAAGCTTAGCGTTTGTTCATTTTGGGGTGAAAACATCACGTTTATTCTATCTCAATTTACCCGCGTCTAACTTCGAGAAGTATGCTGCTAAGTGGCTGATTACTGGACTCATTTACCCCTTGGCTATTTGGTTGGTTTATCTCAGCTTTTCCTGGTTAGCCAATAAGGTAAATATGCAGATCACGGAAGGAACACCTTTTGTTCAGCTACCAGCATTTGGAGAAACGACTTGGTTGTTTATGAGGATATACTTGGTTGCCCAAACCATCTTTCTGACGGGAGCCGTATTCTTTCATCGCTACGCCATATTCAAAACGGCATTCTCGATAATGGTAGTTCAGCTGGTTTTGATGTTGTTTGTCTACCTCTGTGCACGAATAATCTTTCCAGAGATGTTTGATGGCTGGACTGCCCCAGAATCCCCCAATAGAGTATATACTATCACAGACACCTTTAAAGACTTTGTAAACAATCGACTAGAACAAATTCTCGAGTATGTGTTCTGGTTGGCATTGGCCCCTGTAATGCTTGTGATCGGCTTTTTTAAACTTACCGAAAAAGAGGTGTAAGATGGATTTTAAAAGACAAAAAGCAATCTACATACAAATTGCCGACTATCTGCTGGAAAACATCCTTGCTGGTGTTTTGGTGAAAGGGGATAAGGTGCAATCGGTGAGGGAAATGGCTGCTACCGTCCAGGTCAATCCAAATACGGTAGTACGCTCCTTCAATTACTTGCAAGACCGAGGAATCATTACACAGCGAAGAGGAATTGGTTATTTCGTAGCGGAGGATGCCTTGGAAAAGACCCAAGCTTTGAAGCGCGAAATCTTCATTCAACAAGAGTTGCCGGAACTGTTTAAGATGATGCATTTACTAGGGATGAACTTTGATGATATTCAACAGATCTATCATCGACAATCCAATGGAGCAGGAGCACAGTGATAAGATGAAAAGGAAATTACCCAACTGTACAAGAAAATCAAATCACCATGACTGTTATTTTTTCAATTATCCTGTCTCTAATCTGGGCTCTGTTCTTTGGATTTGTGCCTAATCTCTAACTCCTCTATCAAATTTTGGAAGATGAAAACCAGTAGTAAATTATTAGTAGGATTACTTGCTGTAATGATGACCATGATCCTGAGCTTTTTGATTACTGCTCGTATGAATGCAAAGGTCGCTAGCCCAGAAGAAAGAGCTAGCCGTGATCACGGACAAGTACAAGGAAATGGGCAGATGGGAGTAGACCTGCGCTCCATTGCTAATTATACTTCTATTGCTTTGCATGCCAACATGGATGTTGAAATGAGCGCCTCGCTCGAACAAGTACAGGTGGAAGCTGAAGATAATCTCTTTGGTAACATAATTACCAAGGTTGAAGAGGGAACCTTACACATCCATTGGAAAAAGGGAGAATGGGCAAATGCTACCCAAGCCGTGAAGATAAAAATACCTTTGGGAGAAGTGAACACATTAGTAATCAATGATAGTGGATTCATTACCGTAACGGATACGATAGTAGGGGATACATTGAGACTCAGAGGGTACGGTAATGGAGATATGATGCTGGCTGCGCAAGTAGACTATCTGGATGCAGAAATTCATGGAAACGGGAATATGGATGTAGAGGGCGTTGCAAATCACCTTGATTTAGGTATATATGGATCTGGGGACCTTAGTGCTTTTGATCTGTCGGTTCGAACTGCTGGAATTCATACAGAAGGGAATGGAGGAGCTAAAATTCAGGTTGCTGAAACCTTGAAAGGAGCAACGCATGGTCGTGGTCATATTCGACTGAAAGGAACGGCTAATACCGAGGATTTTAAGGCCAGGAATGGCCGTCTAATTCTCCTGGAGCAAGAATAGGAAACAAAAAAATGATCGATTTCTAATCACGAACTCTCCTTAATCTACCAAGGGTACGTAAGATTTTCTCACACATGACTATACTAGCCATGCAGGAGAATCCTACGCCCAAAAAAACAATCTATTATGAAATCATTGACTGTTGAACAAGTAGGTAAACTCATTTTCTTCTATATACTCATGACTTTGCCGTTTTTGGCCTTGGCTTTGAATGCCTCGGCACAAAGGACGAGCTACCGCTCAATTCTAGAGGAATCATTCGGAGGGCATGAGTCCGGAGCCACCGCCATGGTAGCCAAAGCCGGAAAAATCCTTTATCAAGATGCCATTGGACACGCCAATATGGAACTTGGCGTTGAAATGCAAATGGATCACATTTTCCGTATTGGATCCATCACTAAACAATTTACTTCCGTAGCTATCATGCAGCTGGAAGAGCAAGGTAAATTATCTATTCAAGACCCCATCACTAAATATATTCCGGACTACCCAACTAAAGGTCATACGATTACTATCGAACACCTTTTAACGCACACTTCTGGCATTAGAAGTTATACGGATATGGAGAGCTTCGGAAGTATGTTTAGAAAGGATATGAGTCCGACAGAATTAGTTGATGTATTTAAAGACGAACCGATGGATTTCGATCCAGGTGAAAAGTTTAACTACAATAATTCCGGTTATATCCTTTTAGGTGTGATTATTGAAAAGGTTAGTGGTCTCACCTATCAGGAATATGTACAAAAACACTTGTTTGAACCAGTAGGGATGAAGGCTTCCTACTATGGTAGTGCCAGTCAAGTTATCCCTAATAGAGTAGCAGGATATCAGGGAGCGAAAGGGGACTACCGCAATGCCGATTATCTAAGCATGACACTCCCTTATGCAGCCGGGTCACTCCTGTCTACGGTAGCGGACCTCTACAAATGGACAAAGGCGGTTCACGCGCATCAATTAGTAAGCGCCAAAAGCCTAGAAAAAGCCTTTTCTCCTTTCAAGTTGAATGATGGAGAGGAATCGGATTATGGATATGGCTGGACTTTAAGTAAGATCTATGATCGTCCAGCGGTTGAGCATGGTGGCGGTATCAATGGCTTTCTAACGGAATCCATTTATATACCAGAAGAAGAACTATTCGTAGCGGTTTTTTCCAACTGTAATTGCCAATCTCCTAGTCCTGCAGCGAATAAGATGGCAGCTCTAGCTCTAGGAGAACTTAAGGTCTTCACTAAGGTAAAATTGAGTGCAGAAAAGCTCCAGGAGTATGTTGGGGTTTATGAAAATGAGGAGGGTAATAAGCACAAGATCGTACTGGAGGATGGTCAGCTCTATACCATGAGCCGAGGAGGGAACCGCTATGAGTTAAATCCGATGGGTGAAGATTGGGTTTTCTTTAATGATAATTTACGTACCGCTCAGTTTGTAAGAGGCACAGAAGGTAAGGTGGTGGCCATCAAGGCTTATGAAAGAGGTAGCTATTTGGGGACAGCCAAAAGAACGACTGAGAAGGTAGAAGCTAAGCAAGCCATTACCTTGTCGGAGTCAGAATTGCAGGAATACATCGGTACCTATGACATGGGGCCTTTCAAGATCAAAGTCACGCTTGAAGAAGGTAAACTATATGGCAAGCCGGATGGAGATGGCAAAGCCGAATTGTGGCCTAGTGCTAAAGATGAATTCTTTTTAAAGGTTGTGGATGCCACGGTGAAATTTCTTCGAGTAAATGGTAAGGTGCAAAGTATGAAAGTCACGCAGGGAGATGCTCAACTAGAGGGCAATTTAGTTGTGGAAGCCATACCAAAGAAGGTCGCCATGAGCAGTAAGGGAACTACTGACCTTTCGATTTATACTGGAGTTTATGCTTCTGAGGGACGACGCTTGACGGTGACTTTAGAAAATGGCTTTTTGTATGGTCAGCCTGACGGTAATACCAAAGAGAAAATGAAGCCCAAAGGACAAGATAGTTTCGAAGTAGACACGCCGGACGGTGGCCAGGTGAAGGTGACCTTCCAACGTAGTGGTGAGAAGGTGGTCGAGATTAAACTGGAAATGAGTAGTGGGCAGTCCATAGTAGCACAGAAGATTAAGTAGAGAGTAAAAAAATCCCCCCTATTATTCCACTCCTTAAACGACAAAAGATGTTAGATACTCTTTCTTCAAAAAATCGATACTTATTAGGTCTTGTCCTTTTCATGATGACAGCGGTCAACGGCACAGATCTTTTTGGGCAGACAGCCCAAATGGAATCTCCCTATCAAACTATCTTGTCACAAGAATTTGATGGTTTTGAATCCGGAGCAGCCGCACTAGTCGTAAAGCAGGGGGAAACCCTATTTAGAGGAGGAGTTGGGGCTGCAGATATTGATTTGAAACAGCCTATCACACCAGCGCATTCATTTCGGATCGGTTCAATCACCAAGACGTTTACGGCAATAGCCATTTTGCAATTAGCTGAGCAGGGAAAACTCAATATCTCGGATCCCATACAGGTCTATCTGCCAAACTATCCCAACAATGAGAAGGAAATAAACATTGAGCATTTGCTAACCCACACTTCTGGTATTAAGCCATATACGGGTATGGCGGAGGTAGCTCATCTACAAAACACGACGGTCACTCCTGCGAAAATTATTGATGTGTTTGAAGATGCTCCATTGGAATTTACGCCAGGAGAACGTTACCAGTACAACAACTATGGATATATTCTTTTAGGAGCCATCATCGAACAAGTGAGTGGGATGAGTTATGAGGCGTATCTGGAAAAAGAAATTTTTGAGCCTGTAGGTATGAATGATACCCACTATGGAGATGCAAAGGAAGCTACGGCAAAGCAGGCAAAAGGATATGAGCAAAATAATGGGGACTATAAGAAGGCTCCTTATTTAAACATGGCCATACCCTATGCCGCCGGAGGTCTAGTTTCAACCGTAGATGATCTTTATAAGTGGATGGAGGCGCTAAAGGGTAACAAAGTGATTAGTGAATCGGGCTTACAAAAGGCATTTTCCTCTTTTCAGCTTGAGCCCGGGGCCTTCACGCCTTACGGCTACGGCTGGCAATTGGCCGAGCTATATGGACGGCAAGTAGTAGGGCATGATGGCGTTATTCAGGGCTTCTTGTCCAACATGATTTATTTACCCGAAGAAGACCTTTTCGTAGCTGTATTATCCAACTGTACATGCAAGAATCCAGTGGGATTGGCGAACAAGTTAGCGGCTTTCGCTATCGGTGAATATCCTTTGGTGACTAAGGAAGCATTGGATCCCAATACATTGGATCCATACGTGGGCCAATACCAATATGAGGGAAAAAGGAAACATGAGATCTTTCATGAGAAGGGGCAATTGTATAGCCTCACTACTGGAGATCGACGACGGATGCTCTACAGGGGGGCAACAGATCAATTCTTTTTCGAGGAAGGCCTGATCAGTATTGAGTTCATGCGGAACGGGGCGGGCGAAGTCGTGGGCTTGAAGCGGGTCGAAGCAGGCAAAGTAGTAGCTGAGGCTGCCAAGCAATCGAATACTGTAGCCCAAAAAGAGGCTATTCAGCTCAAAGCAAAAGAATTGCAGAAATATGTGGGAAAATATGATTTAGGTCCCTTTCATCTATTCATCACCTTGGAGGAAGACAAGCTTTTTGGCCAGCCTGAGGGACAAAGCAAAGAGCAGTTGTTTGCAAAAGCGAAGGATCATCTTTTCCTAAAGGCCGTAGATGCGGAAATGGAATTCTTCCGCAAGGATGGCCAGGTGCAAGCAGTGAAAGTGACCATTGGCAACAATAGTTTCCAAGGAAAACTGGTCCAGGACTAGTTCCACAAGAAATTTGACTTAAGAACCACTTCCATATAATTTTATTCCAATCCAGGGTTTGAGCGTTGCTCAGACCCTTTTTTCTTGATACTTACCTACCTTTGCGCTCATGATCTCACCAGCACAGATTAAGGCACGGGCCAAGGATGAACGTAAGGCCAATAAGAAATTCTTTAGTCGGTTGGCTAGGCAAAAGCCTAAGTCATTGGATCAAACTGTATCCCAACTGCATGATGAGGTATTTGAGGAAATCGACTGTCTAGTCTGCGCCAACTGTTGCAAAACCACTAGCCCCATCTTTATTGATAAAGACATAGACCGTATCGCGCGCCACTTGGGACAGCGTCCAGCTACTTTTGTGGAACAATACCTACACTTGGATGAGGATGGCGACTATGTACTAAATGAGTCCCCTTGCGCCTTTTTAGGAGAGGATAATTACTGTTCTATTTATGAAGTCCGTCCCCGAGCCTGCCGAGAATATCCGCATACAGACCGAAAGAATTTTCATCAAATCTTAGATCTTACCTTGAAAAATACGGCGGTTTGCCCGGCGGTCTTTGAAGTGGTTAAGCGATTGAGAGAGGCGTTTTAAGACTAAACTACCACCAATCCCTTTTCATTAATCTCCTGCAACTTCGCCGAATGTGTTTGATTTAGTAGCGCTTCTTGTAGCGGCGTTTCAATCTTCACATAGTTGTCGGTGAAGCCCGACATCATGCCAGGAGTTTTGCTTTTTTCGAAGAGGATAGGGCGGGTTTGCCCTAGATGCTGCTCGTAGAAGTAACGGCGCTTTTTCTCGCTAAGGATAGTTAGCATCTGGTTACGGCGGCGGCGTTCCTGCATAGACACAGAGTCTGGCATTTCAAAGGCTAGCGTATTAGGCCGCTCAGAATAGGTAAAGACGTGGAGATAGGAAATATCTAAGCTATTGATGAAGCGGTAGCTTTCGAGGAAATCCTCCTCTGTCTCTCCAGGGAAGCCCACAATCACATCTACACCAATACAGCAATGCGGCATCAACTCCTTAATTTTTGCCACGCGCTGTTCGTAAAGCTCCCGCTTGTAGCGACGGCGCATCATCTTGAGCTGCTTGTTGTTGCCAGATTGGAGTGGCATATGGAAGTGGTGAGCGAATCGCTTGGATTGCGCTACGAAGGCTATGATTTCGTCCGTGCAGAGATTGGGTTCGATAGAGGAAATGCGGAATCTTTCGATACCTTCTACCTCATCCAACTGGCGAATCAAGTCGATAAACAACGCCTCCTTTTTCGGTTTCACGCCTTCAATCACCTCGGTACCATTACCAAAGTCGCCGATATTCACCCCGGTTAGGACGATTTCTTTCACGCCCATTTCCGCAATTTTCCTTGCATTGGCGACCACGCTTTCTACCGTATCACTCCGACTCTTACCGCGAGCCAGTGGAATGGTGCAGAAGCTACATTTATAATCACAGCCATCTTGAACTTTCAAGAAAGATCGAGTGCGATCTCCGAAAGAGAAAGCGTTGACGAAGTCTTTGGCTTCCTTGACTTCTCCGGCTTGTACCATGCCCTTATCGGTCGACTTAGATAAGTCATCAATGAAATCCAGGATGCGGAATTTCTCCGCTGCTCCAAGTACCAGGTCAACGCCTTCTATGTTGGCTATTTCTTCAGGTTTGAGCTGTGCATAACACCCTACAACAGTCACAAAGGCTTGCGGGTTTTTACGCAGCGCGCGCCGAACAATCTGCCGGCACTTGCGATCTGCAAAGTCAGTTACGGAGCAAGTATTAATCACATAGATATCTGCTCCTTCATCAAACTTATTCTCCGAATAGCCAGCCTTCTCAAACAAGCGGCCAATGGCAGAAGTTTCGGAGTAATTTAGTTTGCAACCTAAAGTGTAAAATGCAACTGATTTTGGCGTCGCCATATCTCGATCATTTACTTCGCTAATCCTCGGGTTCCCAGTTTTTACTTTGGAAATAACCCCTTGTCATCGTATTTGGTTCAAAATGAGGCGCAAAGATACGTGAGTCAAAAGGATTTGAGAAGAATAGAGTAGGGATTTCCTAGAAAACGATTATTCCGAAACCTTACCTCTGATATTCCAATTTACGCTTTCCCCTGGGATTCGTACGCCAAAGGGCGACCAAGTATTGTCGCTAGCTTTAAACAACCAGTCTCCGTTGGCAATGTTTGGTCCTGCATCACAGCCAATGGATTGACTTTGCTGATCGTGTGTCAGTCCAATGCTAATCCAAAGGTCATTACCATCTATGTCGATTGGCGTGCTTAGAATGTGTTCATTCCAGTCAGGCACTTGGATACCAGTAGTTACATTCGCTCGATAGAGTTCTGCCCCGGGTGCATTGTCACTACCCTCTGCATAGATGATCACTTCAACTTTCTGCGGCACTACACCCATGAAAAAGGAAACACTGTTCAATTGTTGGCCAGCGTAGGCGTTGGTCTCGTTGGAGGTGAAACGTGCAGCGGCTTCATGGTAGCCCACTTCTAGGATAGGTCCAGTCAGATTGGGACCATCATAGCTGAAAGCAAAGTTTTCTTCATTGTCTTTTTTGCAACCTACAGATACTATTAGACCGATAAGGAGTAGAAAAGATAACTTCTTCATATTGATTGTTTTTGAGTTAAATCCTTAGCAAATAGGCTATTTACACCTATTCCACAAATGTAAGACAGATTTAACCCAAATGCAGTTCTCTGTGCTTAAAGTATTGTTAATGGGGAGGAGATCCCTTTTACCAAATTGTTAAGACGAGGATCATATTTGAAAATAGCTTTAACAAAATAGCCTCTTTAAGAGGTGGTTTAGTTTTTTATTTTGAATATGTCTTGTATTCGGATTTTTATTTTGATTTATCTGGTTTTATTGTTAATTTGTTTGAGTAGACAGGGCTTAGGCCAAGTTAAATGTGACTTAGATGTGAACAATTATTCCGCTGTTACTTGTCATCCCTAGGCAGCTATCCACTTATCATAAAAACAGTGATCATGAAAACACATCAACGAGAAATTCTCCTCTACTACAATCCAACTTCAAGTGCAGACCGTAAAACAGTGGCTTATGCTCAAGGAGCAGGTCTACATGTCAAATCCTATGCCTTTGCTCGCTCTCCTTCTACTAGTACGAGCTGGAAGCAAATCCTGCAAGCCTTGAACGTACATCCTCGGGAATTGATGAACAAGGCCCATCCTTATTATCAGCAACATATCAGAGGGCGTGATTTTGATGATGAATCTTGGATTAAGGTGATTCAAAATAATCCAGATTTAATCAAATCTCCTATAGCGATTCGGGGACAAAAAGCGATCCTTTGTCAAACACCAACTGATATTTATAAGTTAGCTAACCAATTCAAAGCCAGTTAAGCATAAATAAGGATTAAATTTCAGGCATAGTATCCAGATCGGAATTCATACCTGCCCAAAACCGTTTTTTGATGGCCGTTCCGTAAAAAGTCGAGAAGGGAATGGATTATTATTTTTCTTTTTCATACTTTTGAACATCTAATCACGTAAAGTTAAGTTCGAGCATGTCTTTTGAAGTGGTGGGTAGACTACACAAGAAATTTGATACTGAAAACAAGACTGAAACTTTCCAAGCACGAGAATTTGTGTTGGAAGTAGAAAGTGGAAATTATCCGCAGTTCGTCAAGTTTCAGTTGGTTCAGGATCGATGTGCCCTCTTGGACCCCCATGAAGAAGGTCAGAACATAAAAGTGCATTTCGATCTTCGCGGTCGAGAATGGAACGGTAAATACTTTACAAATCTAAATGCTTGGAGGATTGAAAATCCGGAACCAAGCCCAACTACAACCCCCTCTGCATCAGATGATGGTTCTTTCCCATCTATGGCTGATGATCCTGGAGAATCAGCAGATGATGATCTACCCTTCTAAGGTTTGATCAAAAGGTCCAGAACTCATCTGCCCCGTTCACGCTTTATAATCCCTTTGGTATCATAAACATTGATACCACTAATTACTACTCTAAATTATAGTCCATTGGTCCCGTACTGGCGATAGCCAGCGGATCACCCGCAATGATATTCCCGAATTGAAGTAAAAACAGCCTGCTTCTACCTGGTATACTATTGCCAGAAAGACTGAAAAATAACCGACATCCCCCCACGGCGCCTGGTCTCTCTTATGGAGACAGGCGCCAGTTGGTTATTTTCTGCCTCCCTCCCGCCCCCCCTCAATATTTGCCGTGCACAACAGCTGGCCTAGTTTTTGAGTTATGTATAAGAGCGTAGTTTATTCAAACAAAGAACTCCAGGTAGATGAGTTCTGGGACTGTACGACAATTATGAAAAACAAGACATTAGGCTTAACCCTATTTATTACGTTATTGGCCACCTCTTTATCTGCTCAATATCTAGCGGGTTTGACCGCGGTTTGGAATGATAAATTTGATGAATGGGAGTTGTTTACAGAAGATGAACAGGCAGGTGAATTGAGAGTCAAGTGGGCATTGGGAGACGATTGGACCGAATGGGACTACCGGCTTGGCGATTATGTGGGACACATCAAGCAAAAATGGAGGAATAATCCTAATCAGTGGGAAGTTAGGGGCGATAATGAGATCATAAGCATACAGACAGTTTGGAATAACGATTTCAGGGAATGGAGAATCTCTGACGGTAGAAATCAACTAAAGCTTAAACGCAAATACAGTAACGTCATTGATGAATGGGAAGTGGATAGCCAGGAGCTAGGTTTTTTCGAGATGTTCACACAATGGGATGGCGATCCGAGGGAATGGAACATTACGGATGAGTTAGACGAAGGTCTGAGTTTCCCGGTCAAGATGGGATTAGTCTTTATTGTCATGTACCATAGTCTTCCTCGGTAGATACAAAAAGATCCCTCAGATTCAAATTTAGAAGCATGGACATTCAGGTTGCCGTGGAGCTTATTAAAGATGCAGTTGTCAGGGAAGAGGCCATTTGGGCTGATCTAGGCGCGGGAACTGGCACTTTTACACAAGCGCTGCAGTATTTACTTCCCAAGGGTAAGGTATATGCAGTAGATAAAAGTCCTCATGCCTTGTGGCGGTTGCCTACCCATGAGGCCGTCCCAATGGAAATTGTGGATGCGGATTTTACCAAGCCACTGACACTTCCTCCGTTGGATGGCATATTGATGGCCAATGCTTTGCACTATGTGGATCAACCTGCAGATTTACTAAAGAAGCTCCTCCCTTTACTCAAACCCGGCGGCACCTTTTTGCTGGTAGAATACGAGACCAAGCAGCCTCGCCCTCCTTGGATTCCTTATCCCATCCCTTTTGATCAGTTCTTTGCTATTGCCGCTGATGTGGGCTTGACTCCTCCCAAAAGCATCGGTAGGGTGCCATCCATGTATGGGCATGACCACATTTATGCAAGTATGAGTCAGTGGATTCCCTAAGTGGAAATCCACTACCCCTATTGGAAGGCTCTTTTTAGGCAGCTAGGATTTGTGCTGCATGATCTTTTGCAGTCACCTTGCTGATGATGCGTTCAATTTTTCCATTTTCATCAATAACGAAAGTTGTTCTAAAGATGCCCATGTATTTCTTTCCAAACATCTGTTTCTCTCCCCAAACGCCATAGGCGTTCAACATCGTCTGTTCCGTATCTGCGATGAGTGGAAAGGGTAGGTCAAACTTCTTGATGAAGTTCTGATGTTTACGTTGACTATCCGCACTTACCCCAACAATGGCATAGCCGTTTTTCTTCAGTAGGCCGTAATTATCTCTCAAATTACAGGCCTCCTCTGTACAGGTGGGCGTATTGTCTTTGGGGTAAAAGAAGATAACTAATTTTTGTCCTTTGAAATCACCTAAGGAGATGGTTTCCCCATTCTGATTGGGGCCTGAAAAGTCCGGTGCCTGATCTCCCTCTTTAAGATGCGTCATAATCTAATTTGATTAACAATTAACATTTCAACTTCAACAAGCGAGAGAAGGGGAGGTTCAAAAATTAGGGCTTAAAATAGGCCTCGGAAACAGTAAAAAACACAATAAATTAAACTGAAATTCATGATGATTGATATTTGATCACCGATCTTTACAACAAAGCTTCAACTTATGAGGATCTACCTTATTCTTCTTTACCTGGCATTAACGACTATGAGTCTTGCGCAAGCAGATACTATCATTGCCTTACCCAATGCCCATGCCCATAATGATTACGAGCACAAGAAGCCCTTATTTGATGCCTTGAGCAATGGCTTTACTAGCCTAGAGGCGGATGTTCATTTGATTAACGGAAACCTATACGTAGCACACGATCCACCAAAAGATCTAGCTAAGACTCCTACTTTACAGTCCCTTTATCTGGAACCGCTCTATCGATGGATTGCGGAACATGATGGACGGGTATATGCTAATTATGAAGCTCCCATTTTCTTAATGATTGACATTAAAACAAAGGCAGAACCGACCTACGAGGTTTTGAAAAAGACCTTAGCTCCATTTGAAAAAATGCTGTGGCATGTGGAAAATGGAAAGGTGAAACCTGGACCTGTAAGGGTCTTCCTATCTGGAAATCGCCCTATTGCTATGGTTCAAGAAGAAAAGAAACAATTGGCGGGAATTGATGGAAGGCCTAAGGATATTGGGAAGGGGTATAGTGCAGATTTTATGCCTGTAATTAGTGATAATTATCGCCGCCATCTCTCCTGGAGAGGAAAGAAGGAAGGGCCAAAGATCGAAGAGTATGATCAACTTAAAGCTTGGATTGAAGAGGCTCATAGGGAGGGTAAATTAGTTCGACTTTGGGCTAGTCCAGAAAATGAAGCAGTGTGGATAAAACTACGTGAACTAGGGGTTGATCTTTTGAACACAGATCACTTAAGTGACCTCAAAAACTTTCTCCTGAATGAGGCAAAAAAATAAAACGGATTCCCATGGCTAAAGAAATTGAGCGTAAGTTTTTAGTGAACCAATTACCTTTTGATTTGGCGACTCATCCCTGCATACCTATTGAGCAGGGATATTTAGCTTTGGAGCCGGGCGGCCATGAGGTACGATTAAGAAGAAAAGGAAACCTGTACTTTTTGACCGTTAAATCACAAGGAGGTTTAGTTAGAGAAGAATTTGAAGTAGAAGTGACAAGTACCCAGTTTGAAACCCTTTGGCCGGGTACCAAGGGGCGTCGCCTAGAGAAGGATCGCTACCTATTCGAAGAATTCGAATTGGATGTATACAAAGGAAACCTCCAGGGGTTGCTTGTGGCTGAAATCGAGTTTGAGAATGAGGAAAAAGCGCAAACCTTCCCCCTGCCCCAATGGTTGGGAGCGGAGATTACTCACATCAACTTTCTGAAGAACCGAAATTTACTACAGTACAAAAGCTGGGAGGCCATCCAGAAGGAGCTAGGTATGTAGCCCTATTTGCTAGCAATACCTTGGGCTCGGATAAGTTGCTTCCGGTAAGCCTGGGGAGTAAGGTTTTCTTCTCTTTTAAAGGCTTGATAAAGCGAAGATGTACTTGAAAAACCGGTTTGCAAAGCAATGGATTCTATGGTAGGATTCGCTTGATCCGCCAATTGGTCTTTGACTTCTTGGACCCGAAACTTATTGACAAAATCAGTGAATTTTAACCCATAGTGGTGTCGGATAGTCTGTGAGATTAAGTAAGTAGGCTTCTTTATCGCTTTGGCGACCGCAGCCACCGTCAAACCTTTCTGCAGATGCATCTTTTGCTCACCGAAAAGCGCTTCGAGTTCTCTGGCAATATCTTCTTGCACGGCCTTGTTTGGCGTCTTTGGATCTTTCCCCTTTATCTTGAACAATTGCTGGTTTTGCATAATCATAAAGTTGACTGCATACAACACTAGAGAGGCAACGGCAGATCCTATTGTATATAATTGAATACTCGGACTTAGCATCTGAAAGATAAATGTTAGCCAGATCATGGCCATTCCCCCAAAAAACAACCAAAAACGATTGGGGTTACCAGACCATTCCGAATGCTTAAATCGGACAAGGCTAGCTATCAAGTAGAGGGTAAGTACTGCAGAGCCTCCATAGTACATCTTGATGATCCAATGAGTGTCCACAAGTATCACAGCTAGTATGCACAACAAACTTGGAAGGTAATGTAGATATTCTCTTGCCTGGATTCTTTGGGGATGACTAGACTTAGTATATAGCCATAAGGAGGGCCCCATCGCCCATAATCCTGCCGCTCCAAAATTTACAACCCAGTGGGGAACTCCTTCAAAAACATAGAAGAAATAGGATTTGCTGAGCCGAAAGGCCAAACCAATCAACATGAGCGCCAAAAAAATCGTAGAGGCCGTCTTGAAGCGGTCTTTGACTAATAGAAAAGCAGCTAAGAATATAGCCTGTGCAATGGCGATTCCACAGAAGAGGGCAATGAAAATAGTCCAGTTATCCATGTTAATAGCTAATGTTTTGCCGCACCCTTCTGCCGACTTAAGTGGAGGCTACGGACAATTGAAAATAACAGTCAGTCCTTCAAGTTAGGATAGATGTTTACTCCTATCTCATTATCAAATAGAAGTGCTACCACTAAGCAATGCGTAATTGCGAGCATAATACGTAGCAACGATCAGAAATTTCTTTCGGATTCTCCAAATCTGCAAATATAATCCTGGGAAAAGCTGGATTTTAACACATGCTCCGGCCGTTCTTTGTCAGCAAAAAGATCATGACTTTACATATTAATGGCCAATCCCATCAAGTCGACGTTCCTAACCAAATGCCTGTTTTATGGGTCTTGCGAGATATCCTTGAAATGAATGGTACGAAGTACGGGTGTGGTATTGGTCAATGCGGGGCTTGCACCATTCATGTAGATGGCGAACCCAATAGGGCTTGCTTACTACCAGTGGGTGATCTAGTTGGCAAGGAAATCACCACGATTGAAGGTTTATCAGAAGGGGAAACTCTTCATCCGTTACAGAAGGCGTGGATACAAATTGATGTTCCTCAGTGTGGCTATTGCCAGAGTGGCCAGATCATGCAAGCCGCCGCTTTATTAGCTCAAAACACCCAACCTACTGTCGAGGAAATAGACAATCATATGAATGGTAACCTGTGCCGCTGCGGTACTTACCTGAGAATCAGAGAGGCTATTCAGACTGCAGCTGAAGCCCTCTCTTAGCTAGGGAGAGAGGTTGACATCCGGTCATTACACATTCTACACTATACAATCTTCATTACAATCATGAATCGAAGACATTTCTTTAAGATCACTGCGATGAATGGAGGGGGGCTAGTCCTCAGCACTTTTATTCCCTTCGCCTGTGATTCAGCCGAAACTGTCCTGATGAACTGGGAACCAAATTTCTTCTTTCGAATTGGCAGCGATAATACTATCACCTTCATCTCCTCTCAATCCGAAATTGGGCAAGGCACGTCAACTAGTTTGGCGATGATTGCAGCAGACGAACTGGGGGCTCGAATGGAGGATATCAAGATCGAATTTGCGCCTGGTAGCAAAGAGCGATACAGTCATTTGCAGGATACTGGGGGAAGCAATGGGGTGCGTTTGTTATGGCAACCTTTGCGAGAAGCTGCTGCTACCACTCGAGAAATGCTAAAGATGGCGGCGGCAGAGCAGTGGGGTGTTCCGGTAGAGTCCTGCTACGTCGAGGAAGGACGGGTCTTACTTCGTAATTCCAAGCGAAGATTGACCTTTGGCCAGCTTGTCGAACGAGCTTCTACCTTGTCGGCCCCCCGGAATCTAAGACTCAAGGATAAAGTGGATTTTCAGTATATAGGTAGAGCGGTGATTGGACCTAAAACTCATCAGGCAGCCAGAGGTATTACACCCTATAGTATGAATGTGAAGTTGCCAGATATGCTCTATGCAGTTATTGAACGTTGTCCGGTATGGGGAGGTAGTTTGCAGTCCTTTAATGCCAGTCAAGCTAAGGCTGTACCAGGGGTAATCGAAGTGATTGAGATGGAAGGCGTTGCTCCGGACAAGAATATGGACTATAAAGGAGGGCGCCGTGCTGGGGTGGCGATTTTGGCTGAAAACACTTGGGCTGCTATGCAGGCAAAACGTGTACTGGAAGTGGAATGGGACCTTGGCAAAAATGCCACCAGATCGAGTCAAGACCTGGTGGAGGAACTAAACTTGAGTAAGATAAAAACCCGCAAGGTTACGCATGATTTTAAGACTGCGAACCAGAAAATGCAGCGAACTAAAAGCCGGATCGAAGCCTCTTATTTTGTTCCTTTCCAGGCTAACGCTTGCATGGAGCCCTTGAATGCTACCGCTGACCACAAGGGGAACAGAGTGGAGGTGTGGGCAGGTACCCAGGCCCCACAGCTTACTCGTGAACGAGTGGCCGAAATTACGAACTTGCCAGAAGGAGCAATTACCGTATATAACTGCCCTTCTGGAGGCGGATTTGGTCGACGATACTTCTGCGATTATGTGGAAGAGGCCGTTGTACTTTCAGCGCAGGTGCGCCGCCCAGTCAAAGTGGTATGGACAAGGGAGGATACTATACGAACATCCAAGTATCATCCTTTATGGACCGAGTATTGGGAAGCAGCCTTGGATGCGAATAATTGGCCTATAGCGATGAGCTATAAAGGAAGGTTAAGCCGGCCAGGGGGGTATCGACCCTATCCATACAGCCTTCCTGTGGCCTTTCACCAGGGGTTGAATTACCAGCATGGGAATTTGCTTCCTAGGGCTTCTTGGAGAAGCGTAGCCGCTCACTATTGGGGGCTTGGACTGGAATGCTTTATTGATGAATTGGCCGTAAAAGCCGGTGTAGATCCAGTGGAATTTCGATTGAAATTGCTGACTGAAGCGGAAGTGGTAGAGCAGAAATTCTTGCCTTGGGTTGGGGATGACCTATACCCTGCCAAATTAAGCAAGACCTTAGAAGTGGTAGCGGAAAAGGCGGAATGGGGTAAGCCTCGAGAAGGAATCTTCCAAGGAGTCTCCGCTATTGCTTACAATACCTCCTACTGTAGCATGGTGGCAGATGTTTCCATTGAGGATTATCAAGTAAAAGTGCATAAGCTCACTGTAGCTATTGATTGCGGATTGGCTGTAAACCCAAGTCAGGTAAAGAATCAAGTGGAGGGGAGTATTATGTGGGGATTGGGGGCTGTCTTAAAGCCTGGAATTACAGTTATGAATGGGATGGTGCAACAGGGGAATTTTGATACGTATGACCTGTTGCGTATGAAAGAAGCTCCGGAAGTAGAAGTACATATTATAGAAAGTGAAGATCCCCCGTCCGGCATCGGTGAACCTGCGGTTCCGGGAGTAGCTCCTGCAGTCCTTAATGCCATATATGCTGCTACTGGACAACGCCTAAGGAGTATTCCTGTGAAGGAAGAATTACAGCAACTGGCAACGATTTAGTAAGTACATCATGGAGTCGGAAGCCTTTCAAAGGATGATGGAGCTTCCGATTTTTCTGCTTCAAATTAGAAAGCCTGGGAAAACATGCAAGTAGATCAGTATGCTTTCCCGGGCTTATTTGTAGGCGAACTACACTCCAGTGTCCTTATCTAAGAATCGTCACATTACCTGAGGCGAATCGCTCAATATCATTGCAGACATATCTCAGCTTGTAGAGGAAGACACCTGAATTTACCTTCTCTCCTTTAAAGGTCCCATCCCATTGTTCAAAAGCATCTTCAGTAATAAATAATCTGCTTCCCCAGCGGTCAAATATCTCAAAAGAGATTAGATTTTGCACTGAAAAGGGATTACTGATTCCATAGGTGTCGTTCAAACCATCTCCATTGGGGGTAAATGCACGGGGCAAGTAGAGCGTCCGGCAATCCAATTGATTAGGGTCAATGACGGTGATATTGATAGAATCTGTGGAAATACAACCATATACCTGGTCAACCATATTCACCGTGTAGGTAAGCGGGGGATCAGCCGCTGGGAAGGAAGGTGTGATGGTGGGCTCTGCTTCTGTGGTAGAAGATATATCAGTACCGGGAGTCCATTGGTAAGCTGTAGCACAAGAAGAGGTAATTTCTATATCTACCTCACTCCCTAAGAAGATTAAAGTGTCTCTGATGGCAATCTTATCCGGAGAAAAATACAGGCCAGCAACTTCTTCTTCGTCTAATGCTCGATTGTATATCCGCAGTTCATCAATCAAACCACTGAAAAGCGGTTCGCTGCCACTCCGGCAATTCCCCCCTCCGATACTGAAATCTCCATCATTGAATACATCTACTCGACTACTGGTTCCGATTTCTGCCGCAAAGGCACCATTGATATACAAGATTAGTCGATTGGCATCTCTAGCGAGTGCGACGTGTTGCCAGCAGTTACCAGGGTCCAACCCTCGAGCTACGGAGGTTACTTTCATGTCCTCGGTTAGTACACCATTGATGGTCTCGGTTAAGGGAGAGTATCGAATGAAGAAATATTGCTCAAACATACAGTCCTCACTACGTTTAGACAGAATATAGGGTGTACCTGCTTTCCCTACTGGCTTAAAGTAAAAACTTACGGTGAAGTCCTCCGTGCTAAACTCATCATTGATACTGCCTGCGTCACCCTTAATTACTATTTCATCATCAATCCCATCCAATACCAAGGCATCACCACTGACACCGCAATCAAAAGTCGGGTTGCCGCTTGGGGTGCCTTCGTTGGCGGAATTGCCAGTAATGTCCGTGAAAATGCCATCGAAAGTATAGTATCCTACTAGCCCGACCGTGGTTTGAGCAAAAGTTTGGGTCACCAAGGCTAGGAAGGCTAAAGGGAAAAGATATTTCATGGGGATTAATGATTATTTATACAAGGATTTAGCAAACACCGAAGAAGATAAAGAAGTCGTCAAGAACAAGAATTTTCGATGTCGGCAGTGTGATCTTTATAAAGCCCCGTGCTTATTTCAAGCTTGAGCTATCGTATTATTGATGAATCAGTATGATACCTGGGCGGAATCACTTCCGATGCTGCGGTACATATAGGGAAATAACGCTGGTAGCTGAACTATATTTTATCCACCAAACATATTGCCTAGGCCAGGAGGCAACATATCCTTTAAGGCCTCTTGAGTAGCTTCAGCTTCTTTCGTCGTCGCCTTTTCCAGGGCGCGATTGATGGCTACCATTACTAGGTCTTCTACCTGTTCCACGTCCTCCGCATCTACAATGGATTTATCAATTGAGATGTTCGTAATAGTTCTTGCTGCTGTAGCTGTCACTTTTACTAACCCATCTCCAGCTTCTGCCTCAATGGTGATTTGGGCTAATTTCTCTTTGAGAGCTTTCTGATACTCTCCAACCTGACCAAACATGTCACCAAACATAATTTCAAATTGATTTAGTTGAGGGCACAAAATTACGAATATTTCCTGGCGTAAAAAAGACGGGAAAATGACGGGGTCGTGGGCCTTTGGTCCTTCCGTCAAGCAAGGGGAATAAACAAAATTGAATTCTCGACCACTTATAGCTCAATACAATACACTTGTGTAAAAGGATGGGACACTTATAAAACCTTCCAGAATAGGGAATAGAAAGACTATACATTTGATTTCGAAAAGGATAATGGAGTATCCACGCCCAATCAAATAGTCCCAAAAGCGCAGAGATAAAGTGATTTACTGTGGACCCATTCAACCAATGAAAACTTGACGGAAGTCAGACACAATTTATCCAGAAGGCTAGCCGGGGTATCCATTAGGATCTATGCAAGGCAAAGGGCTAGCCTTCTTTTAAGTAAAACAGCAAATAACCTATTTCAACTGTATTCCTGGCAGCCCATCCAGGCTTACCTTATTTCTATCATTTACATAGTCCTTCACGCCCGATGCGCCACCTTTTGCATCAGCCCATTTCAATAGCGTGTCTCGTTCACCTTCGTAGGTGTACAAAGGAACCGAGAACCCGCAAGCATCTTGAATTCGCTTCAAACTCACCTTGATAATACTTCTAGCTCCTTCGTAATGAGGAAACAGGGACTTCAGTGCTTCAAAACCAGGCGTACCTTTTTCTAGTATTTCTCCCTCCCCATACAGCCTGAGTATTTTGGGAGCCCCTTCAAAAGCACAAAACATAATGGTAATTCGACCATTTTCTCTCAAATGAGCAACTGTTTCTATACCACTGCCAGCCAGATCGATATAGGCTACGGTGAGTTCATCCAAGATGCGGAAGGAATCCAGTCCTTTAGGGGAGCAATTGATCAGACCATCAGCTGATAAAGGAGCCGTACTTACGAAAAACATCTTTTGTTCGTTGATCCAGTCTTTCCATCTGTCGTCAATAACAGGAAATACTTTTCCCATGGTGATTTCTGTTTTAAGGTGTTCGGTATTACGTGAATAAATAAAACACCTTAGTTAATAGAAAAGATTCCCTTGAATTACTCTTTCCAAAAAGGAATAGAAGCCGATTCCACATACAACATGGTGTCACGTCTATCGATCCGAGAAGGAAGAAAGGTTTCCATATGAAACTCGTGTTTTCCTCGATCTAGATAATTTACATCAAGAATAGTAATTAGCCCTACATTATCTCGAGTGGGATGGTTGTAAAAATTGAAGGTGGGATCTGAAAATAAACTATCATTTACATACAATCGATGCATACTGCTCATACACATGAGTAGAGAGTCTACATCACTGTTTCGATTGTTGATATTATTGAAATTGACGACACCCTGTATCCTTACTCCTGTATTTTTGGCGGGTGTAAGTCCTGGACATAGCGATTCAATGGATTTGTCATCGCTGCCTGGGTTGTAAGGAAGAAATACCTCTAGATATCCATTGTCTAAGTATTTTGATGGAATACTAGCAGCATTGGTCCGTGCCGTTTCGGATCTGGTATCATCGTATTTTACAGTTGACAATAACCGTTTACCGGGGCGTGAAGGGTAGTAGGTGTGTGTGACGAAATTGATAGAGGCCAAAATCATGGCCAACACGATATAAGGTACAATCAAGGCACCTACCCAACGCCCAAATTTATTATCGATCAAATTGTAGTACATGGATCGGTACAGAAACGCC
Source organism: Saprospiraceae bacterium (assembly GCA_013214355.1). Lineage (GTDB taxonomy): Bacteria > Bacteroidota > Bacteroidia > Chitinophagales > Saprospiraceae > DT-111. The sequence goes on from JABSSL010000075.1 coordinate 49,436, forward strand.
AGGGTCACGAATCCATAGAACCGATATATGGGATAGTAGAATTTAGAAAACCACCTTACTCTTTTGAGGTTTCCTAAGGTCAGAAAGTCTAGAAAATAGAGGAAGGAGGTAACGAGGATAATCAGGTTTATGATGTTCGAGAAGGTACCATCATTCACTTCAAAATAGTTCAATACTATATTGAATAATGCCGTTACACTCATGAAGAATCCAAGCGAGAGAATGATGAAAATGATTAGGAAGGTAAACGCAAATATGATGCTGCAAATCTTCTCTAAACGCTCGATGTAGGCATCAAAACTGGGAATCCTGCGTCGAAGGAATTTGTCAAAGGGAGGGCTAAAGCCAAAATAATCAAAGTCGATATCGTCAGATACGTAACGGAGTCCAATCGTGCTAATCCACAAACCGCGGAAGAGTACATGTATGATCAGATTAAAGACCAAGGCAAACCAGACAGCCATCAGTATGCCATAGGGGATTAAAAGCGCGGCATAAGTACTAGATTCGCTAGCTAGAAGTCGAGCTTTGCGCCCGAGATCTATTAAGGGTTCATAGGTTCCAATTAACAGGAAAATAGCAAAACCAGAAACTAGTAGTTCCAACTGCCAGCTTTCTTGCTGTAAAACTTCAAGCCATTGAGTAAGCTTAGACTTAGATCTTTTTTCCATACCTGGGTGTAGTGGTGATTGAGAGGCGCCAGTCTTGTTTTAGTTTTACCTGTAGTCCGCTGGCACCTTTCAAATATAAATGTCCGGGTTTGAAATGTGAAATCATTTGTTAGTTTTGGAAAAACTCAGCAAAATGCCCATTCGATTAATTGTACATGGTGGCGCCTGGAGTATTCCGGATGAAATGGATACGGCTCACTTGCAGGGAGTCCAAAAAGCTCTGGAAGAAGTCTATCCTGCTTTACAGTCGGGAATTTCTGCCCTGGAGGCCGTTGAGCGAGCCGTTAATATACTGGAGGAGGATCCAACCTTTGACGCAGGTAGAGGCGCCTTTCTGAATGACCAAGGAGAGATTGAATTAGATGCTATTATTATGGATGGGCGTGATCTTTCCTTCGGAGCCGTGGCGGCTGTGCAAAATTTATTGCATCCAGTGAGCTTAGCTCGAGAAATCATGACCAAGACAGATCATAGCATGCTAGTGGGTAAGGGGGCGCAAGCCTTTGCTCAATTTATTGGCATGGAAGAACTAGATCCAAGGGCGCTACTAACAGATCGCGAACTAGCCTACTATCACCAAATCAAGGAAGATCCTCATTTCAAATCACACCACCCTTTTGAGCCCTTCCCAAGTGATACAGTTGGTGCCGTGGCAATGGACGGGAAAGAGAATATCGCGGCTGCTACGTCTACGGGAGGGACACCTCGAAAGATGGCGGGCCGAGTCGGAGATAGCCCGATTGTAGGTGCGGGAGCCTACGCAGATAATGAGACAGGAGCAGTTTCTACTACGGGCTGGGGCGAATCTATTATGAAAGTACTCTTAGCTAAGACGGTTTGTGATCGTATGGAGCGTACTAGTGCTTTAGAGGCGGCCAAGTTTGGGATTCAAGTATTACGCGAAAAGGGGAAAGGATATGGTGGACTAATTGGTATCAACGCTCAGGGAGATTATGCTTTCGCTTATAATACGGAAAAAATGGCTTGGGGCTGGGTGGATGAAAAAGGGACAATCCAACGACGCATTCGGTGACTCTAATCGAAAGTGAATTGTGTCATATGTTTTGCTTTTTATCAGGAGATAGGAACTAATCTTGTCTGTAATTTCATAATTTCAAGGGAACAACCTAGGTGCTTTGATTGAAGCACAATTAACGAGCGCTACAGTCTAACAAGTTATCAATTACTACATTTTAGAATCAATGATTTCGATCTGACTTGATCCTAAATCCGTCAATCATGAAGTCTCTTAGCTGTCTACTCCTAGGCCTGGTGTTTTCATTTTCTTTATGTGGCCAGTATTCGCTTAGTGTTTTTGACCAACAATGGCCTTCTACCAAATATGTAGGTAATATTGATCTTGCTGAAATAAGCATGAAACCAGAAGGCGTGTACACGGCTGTCGACTTATACCTTACCTTTTCGGTGCAGGAAGGTCTACCCGAATCACGAAAATATCAATTGAGTTGGGATTTTACCCTTCCCTACGAAGTGCAAGTGACTGGTGTTTGGATTGAAGTTGATGGTGAAGACATCAAGGCCGATGTGGTAGGCAAAAATGAGGTGATCTGGGGACCGATAGAGAAAGACTCTACAAAATTTAAACACCTTATTCTAAACGAATATTTTACCGAGCGCTTTAGTCTTAATCTTTACCCGATCAGCCCCACTCAGCCAAGGAGAATCAAAATGAGTTATCTGATGCCTTCCAACTGGCATCAGGATAGGGTGTATACTGCACTTCCCATGAGACTATTGCAGAGCAGTACTCGTCCTCTTGAATCTGTAGTTCTAAATGTCTTTCAAGGCGAGGAATGGGGGATACCAAAGGTTGATGGAGCGTCACCGGCTGAACTGATTCCAGCAGGTGAGCCAGCCTTACTTAAACATTGGAAGATAGCTTTAGGAGCAAATGTGCTAGCAAAGCAAATTGCTAAGTTGGAAACGGAGGCCCCGACAGAGTCGGGTGTTTTCTTCGATACCGTGGGGGATTCCATGTATCAATTGGTCGTTGTGCCTAGTCCAGCATTTGACCTACCGGAAAGACAAGCAGCACGAAATCTGATGGTGATACTCGAATATAATCCTCCCAAATTGGAGGAGGTGTCGCAGTCTTATCTCTTGGAAATGTTGAAGGATAAGATGAAGACCTATGCACAAGAACAAGATTCTTTCAACTTAATTATAGCCAATGCTAACATTGCACCACTTCATTCGACTTGGCTGCCGGCAGATCCTGCCACTTTAGACTCCGTTTTTCACCGCCTACCCGAGAATCCAATTGGAGATCAACATGATATTTCCGCTTTACTGTCGGCGGGTCTAGAATTTGTCCATAGTCAAGGGAATGGAGAAATCCTGCTGGTAGCGGCAAATGATAACTACCAAGATATCGGTGCAGCAGATCGTGCAGTACAGAGAATAATGGACGAAATGGGAGATCAAATTATCCCAATACATGCGCTGGACTACCAGAACGACAAAAGAAGGGGAGTTTGGTATAATGGTACCTTCTATACGGGGAATACCTATTTCTATGAAAGTCTTGCCAACCTCACTGGAGGGAACAACAGTGAGCGATATGCCTGTGCATTAACCAGGACCCTGGAATGTAGTGCGACGAACATGATGACGGCTATCTGGGGGACCCGAGCCATCCTCTCCGCCGAACTTGAACCCGCGACAGGGCAGACTTATTCAGATCAGAATTTACACTTTGCTTCTATGTCTAGAGGTTTCGATGGGAGTATGTATCAGATTGGGAGATACGAAGGGGAGGGGCCGTTTAGGATCACCTTGGGTTTCCAAAACTCAGATACCCTATTGACTACCCAGTTATTTCGAAATGATCTTTCTTGGCTAGGGGATTCCAAAACACTATTTCAAGCTTGGGCAGGGGTGAGTACCAACAGATGGGAGAATGCTGGTCCAAATCAATGGCCTAGTTATTCAACCAGGCAAGAAATTGTGCGACTGAGTAAAGAAGCAGGGATCTTAACCCAGTTTTCTATGATGATTGCTTTGGAGCAGGGTACCCCGCCTGATACTTGCGCATTGTGTACGGATACTAGCATTTGGGGCTTCGAACAAAAAAACGAGGAGAATATAGTGGCAGAAGAAGGTGTTATTCAGGCCTATCCGATGCCCTTTAGAGATCAGGTAAATATCAAACTTAAGCTACCTGCTAATACCTCTTTGGAGGAGCTTAGTTTTATAATCTATAATAGCCTCGGGCAAAAGATAATCGAGTTGATTAATCCTCAGTTATCGGAAGAGAACGAACTTATTGTAACATGGGGAGGAGAAGATGCTATCGGTAGATCAACTCCAGCTGGGCAATATTACTTACACATCAACGGACCAGGTTTTAACAGGGTAGGGAACTTAAGTCGGGTGAACTAGACTAATAACTACGGGTAATTTCATTATGCAATCCACCTTACCAACTCTCTAAATGCCAATGAAAGAAATATCTTAATCCGTAAATTAGAGAAACCGTCTAAAATAGTTCTTTAGGTCTGTTACATCACTGCATTCCAACAGATCATTGACCACCATAGTGCTCAGCTATCCAGTGAAAAATAGAGGGCTACTATCGCATCTGCAAACCTGCAAATGGTCAGGCTTTGCATTAGTAGGCTTTAATCCTATTCATCATACACACACAACCTTATTAGCCATGAGATTATTCATTGCCCTTTTGTTCTGTATGCTGGCAAGCTTACCCTCTTTCAGTCAGTATACTCATCTCCAGGTTTTGGATCCTCAGCGAAACTGGGATCAAAGATCTGGGACCATTGAGGAAGCTGCTATTGTTATGAAGCCACAGGGGATTTATACACTGGTAGACCTCTATCTAACCTTTTCAGCTAGGGATCAAGGCTTTGGTGCGGGTAGGAATTTGGAAGTTGTTCTAGACTTTCATCTGCCCTCTGATGCGCATATGGTCGATTCTTGGCTTTGGTTTAATGGCCAAATTATCAAAGCTGAAATGAAAGACCGCTGGACTGCCACTTTGGTATACGAAGAAATTGTTGGTCGTAACCAGGATCCTTCCATCCTGTATAAGGAAGGAAATGGCCAGTATCAGCTACGAATTTTTCCTATGGAAGCTACTGCAAGTCGGAAAGTAAAACTCTCTTATCTGATGCCGGCTCAGTGGGGTGCGCAGCAGGTGAGCACAGCTTTGCCGGTGGAGCTTTTGGCCAGCAGTTGGCATCCCTTGCAAACAGTAAATTTACGGGTGTGGCAGGAGCAAGAATGGGGAACACCAAGACTAGAAGGCAATTCAAGTATAGCCCTCGATCTCATCAATGATTCGGAGCATGGAAACTTCTGGGAAAAGAAATTAAGTCCTGACCAACTTACGGGAGGACTAAAGTTAGTGAACCATTCTCCTGCAAAAGATGGTGTTTATGTTGGTGTCTTGGGCGAGCCGTCCAATTCCATTTACCAAATGGTTTTAATTCCTGAAGAAGCTGCCTCTTTCCCAGCAGGTATGGGTCGGAAGATGATGCTGGTTTTCGACTACAATTCCGACAATGTTAGTGGAGTGAGTCAAGCTTATCTGCTAAATCAAGTGAAGCAACAGCTCAAGGAACGCCTGAGTCCACAAGACTCTTTTAACCTAATTTTTTCTAATCTTTTCATCGAGCCGTGGAGCGAGCTATGGCTACCCGCAGATCCTGAAACGATAGATGCTACTTTCGATGCTTTATCAACTGAACCGATCGCGGAGTATAGCAATCTGCCGAGCTTACTGGCAGAAGGAATTCAGTTCATCAACGAAACGGGAGGAAACGGAAGTTTGTTATTGGCGGCTAACAATGATGATTTTGACGATCTACAATCTGCTAACACATTGGTTGAAGACCTATTGGAGCTGAGAGGGGATAACCAAATTCCAATCAATATCTTGGATTACCAAAATAGGAATTTTGGAGGAACCTGGATTGGTAATAGGTACTACAGAGGGAATGAATATTTGTATACAAACCTAAGCCAATTGACAGGAGGAGAATATGTGAATCAACTTAATTGTTGCCCAACTCCAACTTTTGATGAAAACGTAGTCAGCATATTTGGTATGGCCACTGGACTACAAGGGCAAGTTGATATTTACACTGGTTTGGCTGAGGGGTTTTGTTATCAGCGTTACACCTTGGGGCAAACTGGAGATTTAAGTAGTCTGAATAAACCTGTTCGGCAATTGGGTAAATACAATGGTCAATTTCCTTTCCATATCGAGATGGCGGGCGAATACCAAAATGCCTTCTTTGGAAATGTGATATCTATTCCGGAAGGAGAACTGATTCAAAGTGATTCTTTTTTAAACGAAGCCTGGACGGGCCAATTGATACAGCAGATGGAAAAGTCCGGTGGCGATAATGGAACGATTAGTGCGATTATCAATCAAAGTATTGATGCCAGGGTCTTATCGATTTATACAGCCCTAATTGCCTTAGAGCCCAGTCAGGGAGGAGAGATTTGCTTGGAGTGTGTAGATGAAAGCGGAGATGTGGTTTCGACGGAAGATCCTAGCGCCCTGAAGGATTTACTAAGCCTAGAAGCGTTTCCTAATCCTTTTAAGGAGAAAGTAAATATTCGGATTCAACTCAACGAAAAGGTCCGATCAGAAGACTGCGATTTCCGCATTTTTAATTTGATGGGACAAAGCGTATTTAATTTTGCTCAACCTAGTCTCACCGGTAGTAATGAATTTACCTTCAGCTGGGAGGGCCAAAGTAGTGCTGGTGTATCCTTAGCTGGTGGAGTGTACTTTTTTGTAGCTACGACACCTAGTGGTAAGGCCTTTCTAAGACTTAACTACCTGAAGTAAGCTATTTGATCTAGTTAAGACTGGCCAAAATCAAGTTAGTTATTCGGAAAAGCTTGGCCCAATCCCGACTTCATATGCCTTTGAAGTCGGGATATTTTGTGGTTTCAAAGGCGTGGGTTACCGAGTGTGGAAAATGGCGCCAATGAAAATTAGATCTAAAGCCTGTTTTTGAAATAAAATACTGTTTTGTTGTTTTTTTGATGGCGAAAACACGCATTAATTTGGTGTTGAGAAAAAGCATAACATTCATCGGAAATTCTTGACAGCAGCTCGAATTTCGGCCAACTTTGTATAGTCATTCATGTCGTACGAAATCATTCAAAATGCCTAAAATCAAGAGATTACCCAGGGTCTTATTCAGCAGCCTCTTGGCAATGGTGCTGGTGGCTTTTGTCTTCTCTGCCTTCTCTCCACTGACTTTTACAACAGTTGATGGAGAAACTTATCGAGTGGAAGCAAAGAATATAGATCGAATTGTACAGGTGGAAAATGAAGATGGATTCTATATAGAAGAAATCAGTGGAAGGACCATTTTGACTAACGAGTCTTTCGATTATTTCAAGCAGAAAGCGGCCTTGAAGTGGCACAATCCGCTCAAAGAAGCAGTAGAATTGAGGGGTCAATTTGTTTTGAATCCTGCCCCCGTTTTGCAGAGAGAAGGAGATCAATGTGATCCGAAGGTGGATGGTTATAATGTTTTTCACGTACAAGGGTTCATCTATATCGATCCTACGACTTTCATCGTCATTGATGAGAATCGCAGTTTCGGAGAATGTCCTTGTGATGATCCGGAGGTGAAAAGAGGTAAGAAGAGTAACTGCCCCCATGTGCATCATCGAACCAAGAAAAAAATAATTGATCGGGCTCGTAGTTGTGGTTTAGGAGATTGGTTTCCGGTAAGACGCTGCCGTTGAAACCAAGTATGATAGTCAAGGGGTTCTCGGTTTTTCATTGATTGATGAAGAAGCTGTCGGACTAGCTCGCGAGAATGAGGGTGTGTTAGATTATGATCTTCGAAGTTCAATCCAGCTATTATTGAGTTCCCAGCCTATTTAGGGATAGTAATAAAAAGTCAAAGATAACGTCAGGGCCCGAAAGGGCTCACATATGCCTTTCAATCTGAACCGGAGTAGCGTAGCTGGTCTACTTAAGCTCCGGTTTTTTAAGAACAAATTTAAAAATCACCATAATGACAACAGAAAAGGTAACCACCGCAGATGCAATCATTAACAATCACACCTGGTTTTCGGCTGTCCCAGGGTTTGTACCTATTCCGATTATCGATATTCTAGGTATATCTGCCGTGCAAAGAGATATGGTTAAGCAATTGTGTAAATTCTACGATGTTCCCTACAGTGAGCAAAAAGGAAAGGCCATTGTAATGTCCTTTACAGGGTCGATTTTGAGTAGAATTCCTGGATACAGTGTCCGATCCGTTGTAAAATCTATTCCTGTAGTGGGATGGGCACTAGGTGGTTTGTCACTTGCCGCTTTCGCCGCCAGTTCCACCTATGCGGTAGGACAAGTCTTTAAGGAGCACCTTGATCAAGGAGGTACCTTATACGACCTAAATCCAGAAAATTTCCGTGCTTTTTATAGACAACAGTTTGAAAAAGGCCGAGAAATCTTTAGCCGAAAGCAGAAAGAAACGCCTGCCGAACCTAGTGATAAGGTAGACGACCAGCCGGAAGAGAAAAAAGATTAACAATATGTATTCATGCCTTTGACTAAGGAGTGGCAGAAGCAGAATTTTCAGCCTAACCCATCTTTGCAGCCTTATTTTTTAGGCTATCGGATGATGATAGGTAGGGGCTACAGTAATAAAGTACTACCCTTCACCATTTTTCCAGATGGGAAAGTTCATATTCTATTCCACTTGTTGGTCAAAAATAATCAGCAGCAGGGCAAATTCAGCTCTAGGCTAGCCGTAGTAGGTCCTAGATCTATTTTTAAAGAAATCAACCGACAGAATCGACTATTGACCCTGATTTTCAGTTTTCGCCCCGGTGGTGCTTTTCCCTTTTTTGCCTTTCCGTTGAAAGAGATTACTGATATGGCAGTAGATTTAGAGGAGGTTTGGGGGAAAGGTGTGATAGCATGTAGAGAACGAATGATAGAAAAAGTACTAGAGGGCGAGCTGGATACTGCTGTACAGATTTTGGAATCTCTTTTACTTTCGAAAATAAGCGACTGTACAAAACTACGCCTGCTTCATCCTGTTGTAAAAACCAGTATCGGTCGGCTAGAGCAGGACCCGGCTATCGGGGTAGCTTCCCTGGCCGCCTCCCATGGCGTTTCTACCCGTTATTTGCATCAACTCTTTACCTCGCAAGTTGGAATTGGCGTTAAGCGCTTTTGCCGTATACAGCGTGCCATGGCTACACTGGCACAGGCTCGGATAGGCTGGCAGTTTGGCTGGGCGGACTTGGCTCTAACACAAGGATATTATGATCAATCCCATATGATTGACGAGTTTCAATCTCTCTTGGGGGGCTCACCAGAACAGATGATAGCAAAGAGGTAGAGACGTCTAGTTCCGATTTTTCCAATACAAAGCCTTCCTTGGCCAGTAATTTAGCGACTCAGTAACTTAAAATCACCTGAGTATGAGTCGTTTTCAACACTTTGCCATCATCCTATTTTTCCTATCGATGAATTCCTGTGCTGCCCAGGATAAGCTTGCACAGACCATAGCTACCACTGATCATTTTGAGTTTTACATAAACAAATGGCTCAATCAGCATCATTTCCTATTCCAAACTGCGAAGCGGCTAGCAAAGGATTCTACCACTACGATCAAAGACTTCCCTCATTGGCAAGAGCTCTCGTCGCAAGAACAACAACTTACCGAAGAGCTGATGGGGTATTACCAGGAGCATTGGATTGGTAAGAGTCTTTTGTTCAATAGGGGCTTGTATAGTATTAAGAGAACAATTACACAGTGGCCGAATAGGCTTAAAGAAGTTGAATTCAAAGCTTATCCCGAATTAGCGCAATATTGGAGCCGCTTTGCGCCTATTTATGAGCGATTCTTCTGGCTAAAGCACCAGGCGCAGAATGAACAAGTGTTACAGTATAACTTGCCAAGAATTCGAGCCTATGAGAAGCAAGCTACCGCCCGCCTAAGCCAGTTGAGTCAAGAAACTTGGCCTGTGACTAAGATTAGGGTCGATGTGACCTATCTGGCAGACTGGGCCGGAGCATACACGACAACGAATCCCGTACATATAGTGACAAGTACCAAAGAAGTGGGCCCAGAAGGGGATTGGGTAGAAACCTTATTCCATGAGGCGAGTCATAAGTTAATTAGTGGCCGAAGGGGCAAAGTCTCGGCCCTAATTCAAAAGATAGCTAAAGAAGAAGCCTTGGAAATTCCTAGACAACTTTGGCATGGTATACTATTTTATTTTTCTGGGGCGGTGATTAAAGATTTGTTGGTGGCAGATGGCATCGATTACCAACTATATATGATACGAGAGAACGTTTTTGGTGCGTATCAAGAGGCCTTAGCCAAAAGCTTGGATCCCTATCTGGATGGTAGTCAAAGTTTAGAAACTGCGATCAGGAAGCTATTGATAAGTTTGCAGTAGGCATCAGCGGAAGGGAATAAAATGGGATGCTGACATAATGGCAGTTTTTTGTTTGGTCAAGAGCCGACTTGGCAGATTATTAGAAATGGCATTCTTCTTGAGCCATTGGTAGATAAATACTCCGACTTTTTAAATTAAAACTCGATTGTTATGTCAGACCACAAGTCTCATCAGCGCCCATTTTTTAATATTCCGAAATTCTTTGAAGAAGCCTTCGGCAAAGACTTCAAAGACTGGACTTCTGATGCTTGGTATAATTTTGGAATCTATATCCCCGCAGCAAACATCAAGGAAACGCCCAACTCGTTTGAGCTAGAATTAACGGCTCCGGGGCGAGATAAGGAAGACTTTACGCTTCGATTCGAAGATGATCGCCTACATATATCAGTTCCTAAAAAGGCGATTGCCCCAGAGGAGGAAGAGCGATACACGCGGAAGGAGTTTGCCTATCCTGCCTTTCGTCGCCAGTTTAACTTTCCAAAGTTCGCCGTTGATCATAACGCTATTAAAGCGACCTATGAAAACGGGATACTAAAAGTTACTTTACCTAAGCGAGAAGAAGCAAAGACGGCTGATTCATATAATATTACAGTGGATTAAACCTTACTTTTTAACCACTACTAAATATATCCGTAGAACTTATGCCCTTTGGTTGGTTTTGGACCAGCCAAGGGGCATTTTATTTTTTGGTGGATACAGGTTCGGGAATATAAACCCGAACGCAAGCTTGTTTGGAAACTTCCAACTTTGAATCGAAAATATAGGTAAGAAAAAAACGCTATTACCAATAGGGGGAGAACCCTGAACCTGCATCTTGGAGATGAACGTGTTCAGGATTGGAGCCGACGTAAGGGGTTTCTTTAAGCGGAGAAACTACTAAGTGTATGGTAGGTAATCGCTTTTGGAGGAGAAAAGTGTGATCACCAAACATACGCTAAGGCTCCATACTCGATCCTTAATTTTCCCAGGAGTTGAAAATGATCCGGATTTAGATCGACTTCAATTAACTAAAAAACAATGGTTCTCTGACAATTTTGTGATTTGGAGTCTCCCTTTTAGCTAAAAGTCTTGCTTCCACTGGAAGTGATGCTTCGGGCTAAAACGCCACCCGTCTGGCCAGCCGGACAGGACCACAAAAATTATCGGAGAACGAAAACAATCTACAACCCGATGAAAAGACTGTTATTGTGTACCCTGCTACTAGGGGTGCTGGGCAGTACGTATGCCCAAAACAAAGCTACGCTCAGTGGCTACGTAAGAAATGCAGCAGATGGCGAAGTCCTACTCTTTGCAAACGTCTTTGTTCAAGAACTTCAAACAGGGACAACAACAAATCATTACGGCTTTTATTCTTTAACTCTGCCCGAGGGCAAATACACGCTCTCGATTTCCTATCTGGGCTACCAATCCATAGAAAAGCGGATTACTCTAAACGGTGATACGGAACTGAATGTGGACCTACAGGAAGGGGGACAGGTGTTGCAGGAGGTAGTAGTATCTGGTAAGGCCGAGGATGAGGCGGTAACAGAAGTTGCAATGAGCAGAATTGACCTACCTATTCAACAGATTAAGAAGTTACCGGCTTTATTTGGAGAACCGGATGTAATCAAAACGATCCAAGTGTTGCCCGGGGTAACAAGTGCTGGAGAAGGAACTTCAGCCTACTTTGTACGCGGAGGTAGTGCGGATCAAAACCTAGTGCTAATTGACGAAGCACCGGTCTATGATGTGTCGCACTTATTCGGCCTCTTTTCAGTATTTAATTCAGATATCATTAAGAGTGCTGAACTTTACAAGGGAGGAATACCTGCCAAATATGGGGGGCGTCTTTCGTCCCTGCTGGAGGTGACGACCAAGGATGGTAACGACAAAAAAATTGAAGGAGCAGGGGGGATCGGCTTGATGGCCGCCCGACTAAGTTTGGAGGGCCCCATCCAAAAGGAAAAAGCCTCCTTTATTGTCAGTGGGCGTCGATCTTATGCTGATCTGATCATGAAAGAGATTGATGACCTAGATGGAACAACGGTAAGTTTTTATGATCTCAATGCCAAGGTTAATTGGCGTCCTAATAATAAAAATCGCTTTTTCATTTCGGCTTATGATGGTCGAGATATCTGGAAGTTTAGTGATGACTTCAAAATGGGCTGGGGGAATACCACAGCTACATTCCGCTGGAACCACCTATTCAACGAAAAACTCTTTTCAAATACAACCTTAGTTTATAGTGATTTTGACTATCGATTGGAAGACCTGGATGTCGCCGATGGTTTCGTTTGGGATGCCAATCAGCGGGAAATGTCGATCAAAGAAGATTTAACTTACTTTGCCAATCCCAACCTCACCCTACAAATGGGGTACCAAGGAATCTATCGGCGATTTAGTCCCGGTACGATTTCCCCCAATAATGAAGGCTCCATCTTCAAAGAAACCCAACTACAGAAACTGGGTGCCTTGGATCATGGGCTATATCTCGGTGCAGAGCATAAGGTCAATGACCGACTCAGTCTTCAGTATGGTGTCCGTTTCTCGATTTTCCAGAATATCGGAAAGGGAACGATCTATGAGTATGAAGATAGAACCGATAATGTCGAGGTAGTAGTGAAGGACTCAACGGTTTACGGGAGTTTCGAAAATATCAAGGTCTTTTCCAATTTGGAGCCTCGATTTAATGCTCGTTATCGTTTGACACCCAGTAGTTCAGTGAAATTCTCCTATCAGAGAATGGCACAGTACATCCATTTAATATCGAATTCTACGGTTCCGATTCCCTTTAATACTTGGGCACCTAGTTCACCTTATCTAGATCCGCAATTGGCGGACCAGGTAGCTTTGGGGTATTTCCAGAATTTTAAGAATAACACCTTCGAGTTTTCGGCAGAAGCATTCTACAAACAAGCGGAGAACGTCACAGAATTCGCCGATCACGCCAATGTGTTTTTCAATAAACATCTGGCTACAGAATTCCGGCAGGGAGATAGTGAGTCCTATGGCTTGGAACTATTTGTAAGAAAGGTCAAGGGGCCTCTGCAAGGTTTTGCTAGCTATACCTTATCCAAGGCCGTTATGGACGTGCCTGGTATAAATGGAGATCAAGAATTTGTAGCCAATCACGATCGACGTCACAATCTAAACTTAGCCCTGACCTATGCCCTGAGTGATCAGTGGGATGTTGGAACAAATTTCACATTTTCCAGTGGCCGACCGATCACCTTGCCAACTGGGAAATTCCAATTTGATAACTATCAAGTGGATTATTTCTCTGGACGAAATGGCTATCGTTTGCCGGACTTTCATCGCTTAGATCTTTCGGTTACTTATAACTCTAGAAAGAATAAGGATCGGAAATTTAAGCGGAGTATGACTGCAGGTATATACAATGCTTATAACCGTCAAAACCCGTATACCATCTACACGCGGAAAAAACAGGATGATGACGGAAACATTATCGGTGATGGGACAGAAAAAGAGGCTCGTTTAGTTTACCTCTTTGGTATCATGCCGTATTTCAGTTGGAACTTTTCCTTCTAATCCTCAAAATTCAAATGTGATGAAAAATCAATCAATTTTATATATCGGCTGCCTTGTATTCCTCAGCCTTGCCTGCGAAAAAACTATTCCTCTTGATCCTGGTCAAACACCAGAGCTATACGTAGTTGAAGGTTTAATTACCAATGAAAATATTCGACAGCAGATCAAAGTTTCCAGAAGTCAGGGGTTTAATGATGCAGGTGTGTCGGCTGGCGTGAGTGACGCGCAGGTGGTTGTAACGGATGACCAGGGATTTATGATGGAGTTTACCGAAGCCCAACCCGGGGTATACAAATCCAAGGAAGCTTTTGCTGGAGAAATCGGACGGACCTACACTTTGACCATTGAGCACAATCAAGAGTTGTTTACTGCCAGTGAGATGATGAATACGATGGGCACCATTGATACCCTTCTTACGCAGATTGACCCGGAAGAAGAAGCGGACCCGGATGAGGATGGTCGATTCTTTGATATCCTGGTCTTCATGACAGAGCCACAGGAAACCGAGAACTTCTACCTCGTAAAGTTCTATCGCAATGGACAGCTGGAGAATTTCGATGGTGAGGATGTGTATGTATTCGACGATGTTGCTATTGGTGAGAATCTAAGTGCCCTACCTGGTCCCGTTTATTATGCGGAAGGAGATATCGCAGGTATGGAACTGTACAGTTTGAGCCGCAAAGCCTTTCGATTTTATAGTGATTTGAATGCCAACATTAATAATGATGGCGGTATGTTTTCTAGTCAACCCGCTAATGTCAGCACCAATCTCGAGGGAGGAGCCATTGGATATTTTCAGGTGTCAGCCCTTGATAAAAAAGAGGTTACTATTCAATAAGCAGAAAATCTAGCCTTTTTATATACCAAATGTAGAGTCAACTTGTAGCCCAAGAGCTGCGAGTTGGCTCCTTTGAGGAAGGAAATTGCGGCTTCTATTTTTGAAATTGCTCATTGACTAGCAGTTCTCTTTGGTGATCCCAGACCATCAGCTGATTTACCTCTCCCGCACCTTCAAACTTGTAGCGAATTCCGACTATTCGACCAGCATCAGCAGGCAGCTTTCCTTCTAGAACAGCTTGTTCATTGACCTTAACCCTAAAAACTTGATCTTTCATTTCAAGGTCAATTTCTTGCCATTCTCTTTCCTGGTAAGCTAAGCCTGATAGGTTTGTTTTTTTACCATCAAAGGTTAAGCCGTTGAATCGGGCTTTTAGTTCACCCACACAACCAGCGGCGGATAATGGGATTCGGATGAAACCGCGTGTACAGTTGATGGTGAGCGAACTGTATTGGCAAGGAGCGTTACCATCTTGGAAGGTGTGGCGGAGGTGAGTCTGTAATCTAAAATCCGTACTCTTCAGTGCCCCGAAATCTTGAACCAGATAATACCCAAGATTTGGGATGTTAGCTTCTCCACGTAGCTTCTCCGTCACGGACTTATTTACCGAAAGAAATGGAGACTGCTGCCATTCATTGGATAAAATATAGCGAGGAACAGGACCTAATTCAATGGCTGCCATCCAGCCATTAGAGGGGACAAATAGATCATGTTCTTTTATGATTTGATCATCAACTACAATTTTAGCTCGATAGTACCCTGGGTAGTAGTAGGTACAAGTTGCCTCCTTTTCCAGGGGATTTATCACGAATCGCTTCGTTTTATCCCAAGATTGTTGAACCTCAAATTTCTCTCCTGAAATACCCTTAAGGTCATAGTTGAAGACTACTGTGTTAGGAATTCCATCGGTCACCCGGCTTGTACTGAAACTTATCTGTTCTTTAAGCGCATCCGAGATAGGAGTAGGTCTATCTTTCTTTCGGCCCGCAAGGGCCACCACCATAATGGCGATCAAGATAGCTCCAGGAAAAATAAATGCTCTCCACTTATTTTTCTTTTGACTGGAGGAGTCAGCAGCAGGAGCTTTGGGTTTGGGGTCGGGATTGGTGATCGTTTTTTCTTTAAGGGGCGGTGTGCTCAGTGATTGCTTAAAGGCTCGCCAATTTGCAGAACCCAGGAAACGAGCAATAGCATTGAGGGTGGTGGGGTTAGGGGTCGCATTGTAGTTTACGCGACCAACAAGCCTTTTTAAAGTCGTAATGCTCAGGCTTAAATCTGTTGAAGCCAAGATGGCTTCGCTCAGTGTTTGGAAATCTTCACTGGACCATTCATCCACACTGCCCCAGCCCAGTTTCTGTTCTAGCTTTTGCCGGGCTACTTCCAGGTACCAATGGTCATTTCTACCTTCTTTTACCATTTTACGTCGGGATTTGTCTCTACGAATTTAATCTAAAAATTATCAAGCTGCCAACTGCATTCAATTGAACTTGAACGAACTTGAACGAGAATGAATGGCGTTTTCGCGGGTATTGGGGCAACTTTGGACCGTAAGATTTACGAATCATGCTTTGAACAAGCTTAGTCTGTAGAGGTTTTTATTTGTGATAGCTAGGAGTGGATAAAATCTATTCTAGCAAAACTACATTTCAAATCTAAATTCTGTCTAATGAAAAAAGTGTATTTAGCTATTGGTCTGCTATTCTTTGCTTTACAATTTGTCGTGGCACAAGATGTCGTAGTTCGCCCTAATTCTAAGCGCCTAAGTAATGGCGAGGTTCAGGCCCGAAAGAGCCCAATGAGTTCCAGTTTTATGAAAAAGGGAGATGCCTATGCACGTGTCGTTTACAATCAGCCTCATCTGAGAGGGCGTACGATTTTAGGAGACAAAGAGCCTTATGGTAAGGTATGGAGATTGGGTGCTAACGAAGCTACTGAATTATTCATCACTGCTGATTTAGAAGTAGGAGGTAAAACATTAGCAAAAGGAGCCTATTCTGTATTTGCTATTCCAGAGGCAGATAAATGGACTTTAATTTTCAACAGTGATTTGGGCCAATGGGGTGGTTATGGCTACAGCGCAGATAAGGACGTTTTGCGTGTTGAAGTCGCTACTCAAAAGGCTCCGGAAGCTTTTGAAGCCTTTACAATTTGGTTTAGCGATGATGGTTCTGCTTTAAATATGGCTTGGGGTGAGACTCACATAAGCGCTCCAATTGCGTTCAAATAGAGCCCTAATCCTGCTATAAAGGAGAGCACTTTTCCTCTCCCTCGACCTCGATCGATCTACTAGGGACCTCACAGTTACTCCAGATCCCTAAGATTCTTCTCTACAGACATTAGCTACATTGAAAATATAGCTTCTTCGATGAATCCCGTGGATAATTAACGATGAAAAAGAAAGCGACCAAAGAAACCGCTGCATTTCGTTTTTGATTGTTTTCCAACACGGGATTTGTCAAAGAAGTGAAATGGATTGATGCACCACCTACTGTCCTTGTGACAGTGGGCGAGGCATCCCATGTCTTGTTTGCTCATTCGGATTGTCCGACTGTTGGTGTCTGCTTGGAGCTCCTTTGCCCAACTAAGGTAAGGCTCCAAGTAGAACTTTAAAATTCAACTTATTATCATGAAGCTAATTAGATCAAGTATCATGGCCCTACTACTAGGCCTCCAGACGATGGCCTTTGGCCAGGCTCAAGAAATATCTTTTTCCAGCTCGCAATGGCGTTTTGGGAACGACAAGCATCGAATCGAAACCTATAAAGGCAAAGAATGCTTGTATATGGAGCCAGGCTTCACCGTTTATGAGGGCTTGCAGTTTAAGAATGGGATTATAGAATATGATGTTTCCTTCGCCAATACTCGTCAGTTTTCAGGCGTGGTTTTTCGTAGAGAGAATGATACCAATTATGAAGAGGTTTATCTAAGGCCTCACCAATCAGGTAAGGTAGATGCCAATCAATATACTCCGGTATTCAATGGCCTTTCCGGCTGGCAACTATATCATGGTGAAGGCCACGGCGCACCCTACTCTTACAAATTTGATGAATGGATGCATGTAAAGCTCATTGTATTAGAAGAGCGCATGGAGGTGTACATTGATGATATGGAGAAGCCGCTGATATATGTCCCGCAGCTTAAACGAGCTACCCGGGCCGGCGAAATCGGTTTCACAACCAATAGAAGTTTTGTTCGATTGGCCAATTTAAAAGTTATGCCAAGTGATGCCGTTGAGCTAAAGACTGCTGAGACAAAACTACCTACGCCTGAACCTGGAACAATTACAAGTTGGCAAATATCCGAGGTGGTTACCCCGGCTGATTTCATTAAGGAGGCAGAGAAAAATCAAGTGGATCTTTCGGCCTTGAAATGGAAAGCTCATGGGGTTGAATATACAGGTACACTGAATTTGGCTAGAGTTTGGGCGAGAACAAAAGAGAAAAATGCCGTAGTAGCCAAATTCAAACTTAATGCTAATAGTGAACGAATCCAGGCATTCCATTTTGGGTATAGCGATAAGGTGCATGTATTTTGCAATGGCCGGTTGCTATATGCTGGGGACAATACCTATCGTACTCGCGATTATCGCCATCTAGGTACTATTGGCTACTTTGATACTGTATTCCTCCCCCTGCAAGAAGGACAAAATGAGATTTGGCTTCTGGTGACTGAGGCCTTTGGAGGTTGGGGCGTAAAGGGGAAATTAGGCGACATGGATGGCCTTAGCATTGTTCCATAGCGCATTTCTTTTGAGATTAAAAAGCGTTGATCCCCCAAAGTATGATCATCGGAAAATGCGCTTTGCTTCCAAGCAGCGCACCATCGCAGAGAACCTAGTTTTTTTATTGTGCAAAGTTTAGTTATACTTTCGACCTGCTCAGTGGTTTGGGCAGGTTGTTTAGTATCCATTGTTATACTGCTTGAATAAACATTCCAACAAAACCTTAATCTTTTATGAAGAAGTATCAACAAGCACTCCTCATTCTAGTATGCCTAACGGTATGCAGCCAAAATACATCTCTAATGGCCCAAAATACCGAGTTACCATATGCTGAAATTCCTGAAGCACCTAAGAAATACAACGCTTGTACAGTAGCAGCAAGAATGGTAGATGGGCTCGGCTTTCGTTATTATTGGGCTACGGAGGGCTTACGACCAGAGGACCTAAATTATAAACCCAGTGAATCAGCACGTACGGCTGAAGCCACGCTAGATCATATCTTTGGTCTCACCATGGTGATTGTTAATTCCGTTAAGGGGTTACCTAATGTTCGACCCATGACAGATATACCAACGACTTACGAGGAAAAGCGCCGCCGAACCTTGCTGGCCCTCAAGGAAGCCAGTGATATCCTGAGAAACAGCAAGCCGCGCAAAATGAAAGATTTTAAAGTAATCTTTCAGCGTGGAGATAACAAAACGGAATACCCTTTTTGGAATCAATTGAACGGCCCGATCGCCGATGCCATTTGGCACGTCGGTCAGATGGTTTCTTTCCGTCGAGCCTCGGGCAATCCATTAAATCCAAAGGTGAGTGTTTTTTCAGGAAAGTTGAGGAATTAGTGTACAAACCACCTGTGTATAGATGCTCAAATAGCGCTGTAAAAGACCTTGCCGATTGATCCAGACCCAGGTATCAATCGGCAAGCTGGTCTTAAAGTAAATCTGTACTTTCCTGTAACCTTTTCTATCCTTTTGTTCGTCCTACAAGGGATATAAACGGCATCGTCTGATGCCGCGTAGAACACCTTATTTACCTGCCTATAGGACACTTCCTTTAGTTCGACTATATGATCGGCCAGACACCCGGTACGGCTATGCTTAGCCCGTACCGATGGAAAAGGTATGTCTGTAGCTTAGGTATAAAATTGAAACATATGAATACTATGTTGATGGCCGGTATTCGGCTACTTATGATCTGTTTACTGATCACCGCTTGCCACACTCAAAAAATTACCCAAGAAAAGTCTGACGCTGCACTCCCTAGTTTACTTACTAAGGCGGTAACCAACAAAGCGAAGGTAATGGTTTTAGGGACCTATCATTTTCGCCAGGAAGCGCATTATGATGAACTCTCGCCAGAGAACCAAGCACAAATCCAACGCATTTTAAGTGCCTTGGAGAAATTTGAGCCCACCAAAGTGGTCATCGAATGGGAACCTTCTAGAACAGAGAAAGTGAATCAAGCCTATCGCTCCTTTTTGCAAGGAGACTTCAAGATAGATACCTTACCCAACGAGGTTTTTCAATTAGGTTTTCGGATGGCTAAAAGAATGGGAAATGATAGTATTTATCTTTTTGATGATAAAACACCTTATATAGGATCCCTAGAGGGGTTTACTTTTGAGAAACTTGCAGAATACGCCAAGCAAAATGATGCAGGTTTCTTTGATCGTCATGAGGCATCAATAAGTGATCGTTATCTCCATAACGAGCAACTGATCAAATCCCAGAACTTGTACGACAATCTATTACTCAGAAACTCTCCAGAAGCTACGATGGTGGATGCTGAACGTATGCATATGTATGAGATGAGGGTTGGAATTCAAAAGAATTGGATGGGACCTGATTGGCTAGGTAGGTATTATCAGCGGAATATTCGGATGATGACTAATGTTTTGAAATCTGTAGATACAGAAAAAGACCGTATTCTGATCATCGTTGGGGCTAATCACAAATGGGTGCTTGATCAACTCTTCGAGTATACGCCAGATTTTGAATTGGTATCCAGTTATGAATACTTGCTTGCAGGTAGGAATAAATAAAAAACGCCAGACCAAACGGTAAACGGATGGCCTGGCTGCTATGCTAACCAAAATAGTATAATGCTAATTCTTTAAGAGAGGTAACGCGAAAATATAACGTTTAGAAACGTATATATGCTGTTTATGTCGCTGACGAATGTTTTACTTATTGTTGCATTCTAGCGCATAGGCTGCATGGCCGTTCAATTTGTAAAGGGTGAGTTTTTTCTACTGCTTGTTAGTATAGAAAGATTTCGGTAGAATAAGAAATTTATTAGATTAAATTCACTATACCTGGGCATAAATGACCGATTTCTCTAGATAATATTCTCCCTCAAAAAAATCGGAAATGGGATAGTTTTCGACGTAGTGACCTTTCTCCAAAGCAGCCAGCTCAGACTTAATATTACTACCTTTTAAGGTGATCAATCCGTTGGGTAGAACGTGTAGGTGCTCCTCTAGCTTTAGTAGCGGAAAACTCCAGTTGATTAGTTTATCCAAACTGGCCACCGCTCTGCAGACAACGAAATCAAATTTCAGTTTTAATTCTTCGGCGCGAACGTGTTGTGCCGCTGCATTTTCCAAACCGATAGCCTGAATGATCTCCTGGACAACACCGATCTTTTTGCGTGTTCCATCTACGAGCAAAAACTGACTTTCGGGAAATAGAATCGCTAGAGGTATGCCTGGGAGCCCACCACCAGTTCCCAAATCTAATACTTGTGCGCCAGGTCGAAATGAAATCACCTTTGCAATGGCTAGAGAGTGTAATATATGGTGAGGGTAAAGATTATCGATATCCTTGCGTGAAATGACATTGATCTTTTGATTCCAGTCCCGGTACAAAGGACCTAATGCCTCAAACTGCTTTATCTGCTGAGGCGTGAGATCGGGAAAGTATTGTAAGATCTGTTCCATGGCTACATTTTTCGGGGCGAAGGTAAGCTATTTTACCTAGAGTGTTGTTGAAAATGCATTCCAAACGGGATCTTCAGGCAAGGGAGCTACAACAGTCTCCCTTTCTCCTGTAGTAGGATGAGTAAATTCTAATTTCCAGGCGTGAAGATGTATTGATCGATCTTTATTACTTCTTCGGAAACCATATTTAACATCTCCCTTAATGGGGCAGTCAATGGCAGCAAGTTGAGCCCTGATCTGATGATGTCTACCCGTTAACAACTGAATACTTAGTAAGTGGTAATATTCACTTTTTCCGATGAGTTCGTAATCCAGGATAGCCTCCTTAGCGCCTTTGTAGGAAGCGTCTACGGCCTTAGTCTTATTGGCTGAGGATCTAGCAAGGAAATGACGGAGCTGGCCTTTGGGTTCCGGTGGGGCATTCTTCACTACGGCTAGGTAGGACTTCACCACGCTTCGTTCTTGAAATTGACGATTAAGGTGGGCCAAGGCTTTCTTGTTCTTGGCCATAAGAATCACTCCTGAGGCGGGCTGGTCCAGCCGATGGATCAAATGTAAGGGGTGCTGGCAATATTTCTCTCCCATTTGCAAGAGCGAAAGTGTATCAGTGGCCTGTGTTTGGACGGGTACTGTGGCTGCCTTATTAAAGGCGATCAGTTGATTGTTTTTGTACAATACCTGATGCCCGATTTGTAGTTTCTCCATTAGTCTACTTCTTCATAATCTACATACTCTCCCTCATCATCATTGTCCCGCTTTGGAGCGGGGTCCACCTTTTCGCGCCTTGGTGGAGGGGCAACGGCAGCGGGTTGAGCGATAAAATAACGATAAATGAAATACACTAGTCCGGCGGTGATCAGTAGTTTTATCATAACGAATTCTTGCTTTACACAAAATTAGTTTTTTCACCACTAAAAAGAAATCTCAATTGAACGGGTCTTACGAAATGGTGTAAATGTAAATGATCGTCTAAAATAGGGGGATTACATATCGCTGGAAAGCAGTAATAGCGGATATG
The DNA here is from genome assembly GCA_013214355.1 of Saprospiraceae bacterium. GTDB lineage: Bacteria > Bacteroidota > Bacteroidia > Chitinophagales > Saprospiraceae > DT-111. Next base: position 71,582 of record JABSSL010000075.1, read on the forward strand.
TTTGAGGCGGAACTTGCTAATTATTTTATACATTTGCAGTTCTTTAAGATAACAGTAGATTTAATAAGGCGCTCAGAATCCGAAGTTTGTAAATTCAAAACCACTTGATGGGATCTTCAAAGCAATTATTCAGAATAACAGGTTGGGCGGTCTTTGCCATCGCATTGACCGTATACTTCTTCTCAGCGGAACGAACGGGTAGTTTGTGGGATTGTGGAGAATTTATCTTAGGAGCCTACAAGCTACAGGTGGTTCACCCTCCGGGGGCACCGCTTTTCCTATTGGTTGGGCGATTGTTTGCGTGGATCGGAAGCATCTTCTCTGATGACCCTGCCAATATTGCCTTCGCCGTGAATATGATGTCCAGTACCTGTACGGCTTTTGCGGCAGCATTTATTGCCTGGGTTACGATGGACCTCACAAAGCTGGCATTTGTAGGAAGAGATGAAGAATTAGATCAAGGCCAGTCTCTGGCTACGGCAGGTGCCGGTTTAATTGCCGGTTTGACTACAGCTTTTGCAACCTCTATTTGGTTCTCTGCGGTAGAGGGCGAGGTTTATGCGATGTCAACTTTCTTTACCACGCTTACGCTTTGGTCTACCGTAAAATGGTACAGTTTGCCAGATACACCAGATAGTGATCGCTGGCTTCTATTTACGGTATATGCCGGGGGATTATCCATTGGCGTTCACTTGTTGAGTTTGTTGACCTTCCCTGCTTTGGGACTGTTCTACTACTTCAAAAAATACAAGAATCACAACTTGCTAGGAATGGCTGCTGCTGCTGGTATCGGGGTCGTGGTTCTAGGTGTGATACAAAAATTTATCATTGTAGGAATTCCCGTGTTGTGGTCAAAAATGGAATTGCTTATGGTAAATGGCCTGGGGCTACCCTTCCATTCGGGTTTAATTCCTACGATACTGATCATTGGAGGTGTCTTTTATTTCGGCTTAAATTATGCACATAAAAAAGGAAATCAATTAATCCAGCTGATCATGGTTGGATCGGCTTTAGTGGTTATATCCTTTTCCACTTTGGGTGTTGTGGTCGTAAGAGCAAATGCTTCCACTCCAGTGAATATGAACGCTCCTAGTGATGCGATGCGCCTGATTCCATACCTCAACCGTGAACAATACGGAGAGAGAGCCCTGTTGTATGGTCCTCACTTCGCAGCACGGTATAGCAATATTGATGACTCTGAGGATAGATATGGTAGAGTAGGAGATAGATATGAGGTAGTAGATCAGAAGATTTCCTTAGAGTATAGCAATAAGGATAAAATGCTATTTCCTCGCTTGGGGGATGGTACCCAAGGACGTCCTCGCCTGTATAAGCGCTGGATGGGGCTGAATCCAGATGGACCCTTGCCTGGAAATCGACCGAATTTTGCAGATAACATCGGCTTTTTCATACGCTATCAGTTAGGCTGGATGTATTGGCGTTATTTCATGTGGAACTTCTCTGGTCGACAAAACAGTGACCAGGGGTACGAGCCATGGGATAAATCAAGTGGGCATTGGATTAGTGGGATCAAGTTCCTGGATAGCATGCGCTTGGGGAACCAAAGCGAGCTACCTGCCACTGAGCGAAATCATAAGGCGAGGAATACATATTTTATGTTGCCTTTCCTTTTTGGCTTAATTGGTCTGTTCTTCCATTTCAAACGTCGGAATAATGAAGCACTGGCCCTCTTGGCTTTATTCATTATCACAGGTATAGGCATCATTGTTTACTCCAATCAGCCTCCTCGAGAGCCGCGAGAAAGGGATTACGTTTTGGTGGGTTCCTTCTTTACTTATGCGATATGGATAGGTATGGCTGCTGCCTCGCTCTTCAATATGCTGAGGGAAAGAGCCAAGCAAAGTGGCCCTATTGCTGCTATTGTGGGCTCCTTGGTAGTGCTGAGCGCACCTCTGCTAATGGGTTTTCAGAATTTCGATGACCATAGCCGTATGCATCATACGGGAGCGCGAGACTACGCTAGTAATTTCTTGAATTCCTGTGAAGAAAATGCCATTATCTTCACCTACGGGGATAATGATACTTATCCGCTCTGGTATGCACAGGAGGTGGAAAATATTCGTCGGGACGTAAGGGTGGTGAACCTGAGTTTGATTGCAGTAGATTGGTATATTGATCTACTACGTCGAAAACAGAATGACTCCCCTGCCTTGAAACTTACGATTCCTAGCGAGGCCTATAGAGGAAATAAACGAAATCAGGTATTGTACAATCCTTATGCGCAGTCGGCCAATGTCAATAAAGCAGTAAGCCTTGACCAATTCCTAAAAATGATTGCTCAACCGCGAGAGGTGCCGTTGCAAGGAGGAAGAACTTTGGAAGGATTCTACGAAACTAAGAACGTGTTTATTCCGGTTGACCGGCAAGCAGCGCTTCGTAGTGGAGCTGCTACCGTAGCAGACTCTAATCGCATTGTTTCTCGTATCCCGCTTAACCTGACCAATAGAGAGCAATTGTTGAAAGATGAGATTGCCATTCTTGATGTGATTGGGTCTAACCTTTGGGATCGTCCCATCTATTTCTCTGTAACTTGTCGTAGAGAAAAGTTGATGGGCCTCGATAACTATATGCAATTGGAAGGCTTAGGACTGCGAATTGTTCCAGTACGTTCGGATGGAGAATCCATTTATGGTATGATTGGCTTAGGACGAGTGAATAAGGACGCCTATTACGAAAACGTCATGAATAAGTTTAAGTGGGGCAATTTTGATAAGGAGGACTTGTTTGTAGATAATAGTTATATGCCAAGTATTCAAAGTATGCAGTTGGGAATGCGCCGTGTGAGTTTTGAGCTACTTAGAGATGGTCAGAAAGATAAAGCGATGGCTTTGGTGGATAAATATTTTGAATCCTTCCCGCACAAGAATTTCCCATATGACTATCGTACGATGATGATGTTGGACGTGTTGTACCAGGGGAATGAATATGAAAAGGCGAAGCCGCACATGGAAATTCTAGCACAGGAGACCCTAGACTATCTAGAGTTTTATACTTCCCTGCTAGACAATAAGAATTTCCAAGCTAGTTATGCCGATCAATATAGTTTGCGTAATCGCGATATGGAACGATTATTAGAGGAAGCCCAACGGCAAAGCGATACCGAGTTTTTGCAAAAATGGGAACCTCTGTTTTCTCCCTATCGAGTGAACAACAACCCAAATGGTACCTTAGATGGTATGCAGCAGTTGAATCAGTAACAGCATTGTCAAATTGATTGATTGGGAAAAGTTTAGCTCAAGACTACTTGGGCTAAACTTTTTAATTTTTAGAGGATTCCGTTTCTTTGTGAGATCAATAAATCCTTCTCATCTGATATGAATATCAAGAAAATAGCCATTGGTTGCGACCACGCCGGCTTTCCCTATAAAGATAGTATCAAAGCTCTCCTTGAAGGAAGAGGGATCGAAGTGACAGATTATGGTACCAATTCTCTAGAATCTGTTGACTATCCCGACTTTATCCACCCCGTTGCAGATGATGTAGAACAAGAAAAAGTCGATTGTGGTATCATTCTTTGTGGAAGTGGGAATGGAGCATCGATGACTGCTAACAAGCATCAAGGTATACGAGCTGCACTTTGTTGGAGCAATGAGATTGCGGCGCTTGCTAGACAACACAATGACGCCAATATTTTGTCCTTACCTGTTCGGTTTGTCAGTGAATCGGAAGCGCATGAAATGGTGAATACCTTTTTGGATACGGCTTTTGAAGGAGGTAGACATGCTAGGAGGGTAGGGAAGATTGCTTGTGTTTAGCAGCAAAACCTAAATTGCCTTATGGTAAGGTAGAACAGGAACCATCAAGTTGATCTGTCATCACGAAGCTTGTGGAGGGCATATGTGCCGATCCTCATGACCGTGACAGATGAAAAAGCAATCTTTTCCCAGAAAGCTCCAGCTTCTTAGCTTACCTTATACTGCCATTGACAGATAAATTTATTTGACCTATCTCAGGTGTATTCTTACTGACCAATAATTTGAAGATGCACCCGTTATTGGAGTGAGATGCACTTATGCATCTTGGCATTGAAGTTGTTCAAGAATGTCTGCTGAGTCGAAATGGAGAATATTTTTGGCTCAATAGAGGCTTTTTTTGAGCCGCACCCGTCGAGCCGCCAGGCAGGATAGTAGCGCTACGTGGCGATAAAAAACCGAAGAGTGAGTCAAAAAGCGCTTCATCGCGGCCAGTGAGAAATTTTTGAACAACTTCATTATATACTTTAGCAGGAGATTGACCCTTTGAGCGATCAGGACGGCCACAATAAGCGGGTTCCTGCTGACAAATCAACAAAATTATGAAAAGAGTATTGTGTTTATTGCTATGCTGTTCCTATGTGTTAGGCTACGGTCAGTTTGCGGGAAATACCACGGATGAAGAAGAAAAAATAGCCCGGGCTTATGCTGCTACGATTACCATACCTGATCTTCAAAATCATTTGAATACAATTGCAAGTGCTGAGTTTGAAGGCAGAGAGACCGGGACCGAAGGTCAAAAAAGAGCGGCTAACTACATCGCCAACTATTTTAAACAGCTGGGATTACCTGCTATCGGGGAAGAGGATACCTATTTCCAAAGAATATCCTTTATAGCGGAGAATTGGAACAATATAGAGCTAAGTGTCAACGGAGAAGTAAAACGCCACATGTGGGATTACTATGCTTATCCTGCTAATAATGCAGATCGCCCTATGCAGCAATATGATGAGGTGCTTTTCCTGGGATATGGCATCGATGATAAGCGGTATAGTGATTACAAAAATGTAGATGTTGAAGGCAAGGCTATCCTCATTTATGCGGGGGAACCCATGGGTAAAGACAGCCTATCCCACGTTTCGGGAAAGCGTGGAGTCACCGATTGGTCAACAGATATCTACAAGAAATTGCGCGTGGCTAAAGAGAAAGGTGTGGCCATGGTATTTATCATTGACCCAGACTTCAAAAAGAACGTAGCTACTGCCCGCCGCACCATCCTCAACCGCCGCTTAAAGATGGGTTGGAGTAAAAACCCTGCAGATAATTTTGCCAACAATGTTTTCATTTCCACTAAAGTGGCTAGGGAGATCATTAGTGGGCAATTCAAGAAGGTAGTGAAAGCACGGAAAAAGATAAATAAGAAGAAAAAAGCAAAGCGCGTAAAGCTCCCTACTAATCTTTCGATCGCCATGGAGAAGAATGTTCGCCAGTTATTAGGCGAAAATGTATTGGGCTTCGTGGAAGGGTCAGACCCTGCAAAGAAAGATGAGATTGTAGTCGTTACAGCGCATTACGATCATTTGGGTAAACGGGGAGATGCAATCTACTATGGAGCTGATGATAATGGTTCTGGGACTTCATCGGTCTTGGAAGTTTGTCAGGCCTTTGTGGAGGCAAAGAATAAGGGCGAGGGGCCAAAACGCAGTGTCCTATTTATGCTAGTATCAGGAGAAGAAAAAGGACTGTTGGGCTCTGAGTATTATGTACAGCATCCTATCTTCCCATTGGAAAACACCGTAGCTAATGTTAATGTAGACATGGTGGGTAGGGTAGATGATAAACATGCAGATAACCCTAATTATATCTACGTCATTGGTTCTAATCGACTAAGTACAGAGCTGCATGAAATTAATGAAGCTGCAAATACTACCTACACTCAGCTAGAGCTGGATTATACGTATAATGCAGAGAATGATCCGAATAGATATTACTATCGTTCAGACCATTACAACTTTGCAGAAAGAGGGATTCCTGCTATCTTTTATTTTAATGGGACCCATGATGATTATCACCTGACTAGTGATACAGTAGACAAGATTAATTTTGAGAAGATGGCCAATATTGCCCAGTTGGTTTTCCATACTACTTGGAAGCTAGCTAATCGTGCCGATCGTATCAAAGTAGATGTTTTGCCAAAACGCTAAATAATATGAGCCCCCTGATTAAAGTCCGCTTCGGGAAGCGTGAAATACTTCAGGTCTGGGCATAAAAAAAGGCTAACGAACTAAGTCCGTCAGCCTGCTCTACAAAGCGAGTCGATACTTGATTCTACCCCCCTGTTGAACCAGTACGTCTCGCTTTTTCTTTTGACTCAATTGAGCCAGTATATCTTACGGGCAACTGCCGAACTATCCCCCCACGTTAGTCCTGGCAAGTTGCCCGATTGATTGCTTTTAGGGTGGCTATAACGAGATCATTATACTCAGCTTTAAGCTTAAGTATTGATCCGTGCATAGCACTTCAAGGTTTTAGCGTGCTAAAACCGGCCGTCATTTTTGTTTTGGTATGAAATGTAGTTGAAGAGATTGGAGATCATTAAATATTCTCCAATGCAATTTTCTCAAGCTCTCTTAGAAGTGTGGCGACACAGATTGGTGTTCCCCTCTTCATTCGTCGCTAGTGCGAAAGTAAATATTTATTCAGATAAATTCAACTTCGCCTCTTCAAAAATTAAAAGCCACGAGTAAAAGCGGCCACACTTGATGAATCTTACGCTAAAAGTTCGGAAAGGTTGCCATTTTGTCAGAAATAATTTCAATGGCATGTCCTTTGAAGGCCAAGTAACTGTGTTTTCTGCCCATCACGGCGGAAAATAAAAGGGAATACGGACCAAAATAGAAGCCAAAATGTCTATACTCCCTGTCAATTCAGTGAAAGCTGTCTAAAAGTTCATCATAAATTCAAAAACCAAATTTTATGCAGAAAGGAAACATATCTGTACAAACGGAGAATATCTTTCCTATCATCAAGCAGTTCCTATATTCTGATCAGGAGATATTCTTAAGGGAACTCATATCCAATGCGGTTGACGCAACTAACAAATTACGGACACTTAGTTCGAAAGGGGAGTTTAAGGGTGAGATTGGAGATACTACGATCGAAATCATACTGGATAAAGAGAATAAGACATTGACGATCCGTGATAAAGGGATCGGGATGACGGAGGAAGAAGTACAGAAATATCTGAATCAAGTGGCATTTTCTAGTGCCGCGGAATTCTTAGAAAAATATAAAGACGAAGCCAATATCATTGGTCATTTTGGCTTGGGTTTCTATTCCGCTTTTATGGTAGCGGAAAAAGTAGAGGCGGTAACTAAGTCATACCAGGAAGGTTCCACAGGTGTTACTTGGACTTGTGAGGGAGATCCTTCCTACACCATTGATGGAAACGATAAGACCGAACGTGGAACAGATGTAGTCCTGCACATCAGCAGTGATAGTGAGGAGTATTTAGAGGATAGCAGAATTGAGGAGTTGTTGAAGAAATACTGTCGCTTCTTACCGGTATCGATTAAATTCGGAACGAAAACGGAATCAGTGACAGAGGGAGAAGGAGATGATGCTGAGACTAAAGAAATTGAAGTTGATAATATCATCAACAATACGGATCCAATTTGGAGAAAGCAGCCAACAGAGCTGACTGACGAGGATTATCGCTCGTTCTATAATGAGCTGTATCCTTTCAGCCCCGCTCCAATGTTCTGGATTCACTTGAATATTGACTATCCGTTCAATCTGACGGGTGTTTTGTATTTCCCTAAGTTGGGCAACTCCTTTGAGGTACAGAAAAACAAGATCCAACTATACTCTAATCAAGTATACGTAACCGATGATGTCAAGGAGATCGTACCTGAGTTTTTGACGCTCCTACATGGTGTGATCGATTCTCCTGATATCCCATTAAATGTTTCACGTTCTTATCTACAGGCAGATCAAAATGTGAAGAAGATTACGGGGTATATCACTCGTAAAGTGGCCGATAAGTTGAACGAACTTTTCAAGAAAGACCGTAAGGACTACGAATCCAAATGGGGAGATCTGGGTGTATTTGTGAAATACGGTATGATCTCAGAAGAGAAGTTCAACGACAAGGCGGAGAAATTTGCACTCCTGACGAACACTGAAGGGGAGTTCTTTACGGTTGCTGAATACAAAGAAAAGATCAAGGACGCGCAGACGGATAAACATGATAAGATTATCCATTTGTATACCAATAACCCGGTGGATCATGACAGTGCTATTCAGTCTTGTAAGAATCGCGGCTATGATATACTAGTTCTGGATCACGTAATTGATAACCATTTCTTACAACACTTGGAGCAAAAGCAAGGGGATACCACTTTTGTCCGAGTCGATTCAGATACCGTAGATAATTTGGTACAAAAAGATGAAACCACGGAATCTGTCTTAAGCGAGGATGAGCAGAATAAAGTGAAAGAGCGCTTTGAGAAAGTGACTGAGAAGGGTGGCGGTACAATTGTTATGAAGGCCATGTCGCCTGAGGATCCTCCAGTGATGATTACCAAGCCTGAGTTTATGCGAAGAATGAAAGAAATGCAGGCGATGCAGGGCATGTCAATGGATGCTTTCCCAGATATGTTCAATGTAGTAGTCAATACCAATCATCCTCTACTGGCTAGCAAACTGTTGAAGATGAGAAGTGAAGAGAAGAAAGAGAACTTAGTGCAGTATCTGTATGATTTGGCGTTGCTCAATCAGAATATGTTGAAGGGTGCAGATTTGACAGCCTTTGTTAACCGCAGCCTTGACTTCTTGAAGTAATTTATTCAATTATTCAATACAAAAAGCGTCTTCTATGGCTTAGTGCTTTGGAAGGCGCTTTAGTTTAGGGCGCAGTTTCACCAACGCTGCCCGAAATTCTTGCCCATCAGAGGCCTCTAGCTCCTGGACTAACTTCCTGACATAGTCATAATCTTCGGCTTTAAGGGAGGCTAATATTAGATACCAACTGGCCTTCTCATCATACTCCTTATTGCTGGCTTTCAGTTGTTGGAAAAGCTGAATGGCCTGTTCTGTTTTTCCCAGTTCTAGTTGTGCTACTCCCATCCATAAATACACCTGATTTTCTTGTGGGAAGTCTTTTACATATCCCTCGAGTAATGTGTAAGCAGCACTAAAGTCTCCCATCTGATAGGCCTTTAGAGCAGATTGAAGGGCTTGTTGGGCTGCTGTTTCGGTGGTTCCGCGAAGTTGAACCTTGGTAGGCTGTGGTCTTTCGTAGTAGGTAGCGAATAGGGATTGGGCATCAGGTTTTGGTCTCAGCCAAATGGCAGCTATGATAATCAAACCAATCAACAGTACAGCAGCTATTTGGTAAGGGAGACTTATTTTTCCTTTCCGAAAAGGTAGGGATTGAAGTTGTCTAGCATCTTGGGTAGGGTCTTTGCTTTGCGCAAGTCCTTCCAATGCACCATTACACAATGGACAATCTATCAAGTGCTCCTCCACTCTACGTCTTTCACGCTTCGATAACTTCCCCGCTCGGTAGGATTGAAGTTCATGTAGACTCAGGCAATCACTCGTGGTAAATATAGTTTTCATAGGCTACGACTTATCTTGTTGAATGCCTTCCAATAAGATTTTTAATCTGCGTTTTCCGTTTTGCAAGTAGCTTTTGACCTTCTTCAGACTCAGGGATGTTTGTTGGCTGATCTCCTTATAACTTTTATCTTCAAAGTAGAATAGCTGCAAACATTGCCGCTGGTAGGGATCCAATTCTTGCAGCGCAGCTTCTATGGCCTCATCGGAATAACCATACGTTTGGCTTCCCTCTTGGACGGTAGCACTACCTGCTACTGAGCTTCCCGCTTCTTCCCAGTCTAAATTATTTTTGGATTGACGATTTTGTGCCCGGATGTGACTAATGCATTGATTGCGAATTACACTGTATAACCAGCTTCTGAAATAGTTGATATTAGCGTCTGGGCAACGCTCATAAACTTTTTCAACAATGATCATTAGCATGTCTTTACAATCTTCCTCTTGAGAAAGGTATTGTTTGCAGTTGTAATAAATGAGGTGGCTGTAGCGCTCAATTAGTGCGAAGAAGTACTGATCTTCCTTCGTTTTCTGGAAGGCTCTTAGTAGCTGTTCATCTGACCAATTGGCTAAGCCCTTTTTTGGTTTTAGCCATCGCAAAGACATACTCAATATTAACAAATATTGATAAGTAATAATCTCTGTTAGATGATAATTTCTGTGGGAGTGGCTTTAATCGCGAGAAACAGGAGGGTGAAATACGGGCAGGGAGCTATTATATTCGAACATCAATAAAGGAAAAAGCAGCGCGGCAAATATCTGAAGTTTCTCTAAGACATGACGGGCCAAAACTTCGGATGTCTTGCATGGGGGTTCTTCCAAAAAACTTTTGTTCCACAGTACCAGACTATGGAGTAAGGTCTATTTGATTTTACTCCATAGTCTAGGGCAAGCTGATTAGAATTCTACCGTGGACATGATGAATTCCAACTGTTGCATGAAATTACGTTTCTCTTTACCTGGGGCATACACGAACCCATCTACAAAAAGGAGTTCCTCTTTCTCTGGGTTGTGGATGAGGTAGCTAATAAAAGCGCCACCCATAAAGTCATTGACCATTTCCCAAATCCCTCTTGCTTCTAGCGTATACTTGTTATTCAAGGTTTTTATGCTAGTAAACATGGGAAGATCAATATCATTGATCCGCATGTAGGTGTCGGGAAGCGTGGAAGAAACATAGGCTCTCCCCAAGGAATCACGAATGGCCTTAATGCCTTGTTTTGACAACTGAGATTGATCAGTATAACCAATCTTCCGAATAAGTAAGTTACTGTTGATGTTATCAATCTCTCTACGCATCCAGATTAAGTCTTCGTTGCTAATGGCTAGGTTATAGTCACTAGGAACTCGAATCTTAGTTCCCATCTTATCGGCTACTTCTGCTTGGATCGCTGGGTTTTCACCTCCAAAATAGATAGTAGCTTCAATCTTGGCTCTATCCGCCTCTTGCACTCGCTTTGCTACTGCTGGGAAGTTTTTCTTGATATTTTCGATCAGGTCATCATCACTGTAGGCAAATTGATATACCAATAACTGATTTTTTGCCCACTTATCTCTGGCTACGGTAGAGGTATAGTTAGGGTCATTCTTGGCCTTGTCCAATCTTTCTTGCTTCAGATCTGCCTTCATTAACTGAGTGGTCGGTGAGTCATCCTCGTTAAGGTTGCTCAGAAGCATATAGTTCCGGAATTCCTTACGGATGGGATCTTTATCTAGTTCACCTGGTGTGAATTGCCGTAGATCAAAGATGGGCTCTGGCTGGGGAAGAATAGGATAGGCGGCACCATAGTAGTAACGGAGAGTATCTCCCACTGGGCCTTCCCAAATGCGATCATCAGCAATAATGATGATCTCATTCAACTTCCCAAAAGCATTTGGAACGGGAGCTAGACTACGTTGCATGTCCTCACTGCACGCGGTGAGCAAAAGGGACAAGCTGAGAAAGCTAATGATTTTATAAAGATTCATTGAATGTGTTTTTTTAGATCACTCCTCTGGTACAGAAGCTTCAACAATTGATTCACTTAAAAGATGAAGTTTGCTTTCATTTTGGTGTATAAGCGCTTGGGATATCTATCTGAAACCATGGAATAAATGATCCATGTGCAAGTTACTTTTCGAGGCTACTAAATTAGCACGAACTCCTCGAACTAACGAAGATAAAGCGCTGATTTTATTGGAACATTTTGAGCAAAGCCTCTGAATGTATAACGATTTGAATAGCAACAAAAGTTTTAAGAGCCTTCGCTTATGACTAGTCTGAATTGTATACCTATTGGTAAGCCTGCAAAATATTATCCCAAATGATGGAAGCTGCTTTCCTCCAACTAAACTTCTGACGTTGCCATCTTCCCTTTTCAACTAAGCTATTTCGAGTAGTTGGAGAGTTATAAAGGGCTCGCATTCCTTCCGAAATGGACTTGACATCCTTTGGTTCGACCAGAATCGCTGCATCGCCAGCTACTTCGGGTAAAGAAGAAGAGTTGGAAGTCAGAATAGGAACCTCAGCATGCATAGCTTCTAGCAAGGGCACTCCAAAGCCCTCGAACAAGGAGGGATAGGTTAGGGCAAGGGCCGCTCCTAGAACCGCTGAAAGTTGTTCCTCGTCTAGATATCCCAACAAGTGAATATCTGCTCTATGTTGGGCGTTTGTCAGGGCTTGTTCGATGGCTGTAGTCTGCCATGCCAACCGACCGCCAATGAGTAGCTTGATGGGAGAGGGATTTTTAACCTTAAATTGGTCAAAGGCTTGGATAAGGCGGGCTATGTTTTTTCGGGGGTGGACAGAACCTAGGTAGAAGAAATAATCTTGACCTTGGCTATATTTTTCCCGGACTCCCTTTTTTTCAGCTTCGTTCAAGGTCCTAAATACGGAACGTACTCCATTACAAGCAACCGCAATCTTTGCCTCGGATGTTTGATATGTACGAATGATATCTTGTTTGGTGAACTCCGAAACGCTAATGATTCGTTCCGCTCGCTGCAAGTACTTAGGCACATAGTGTCGATAGAATACCCTCCCGTGGAACGGTACTTGCTCCGGGTAATGACAGAAAGCAATATCATGGCAAACCATCACCGTTGGGACCTTACTTCGCAAGGAACAGTAGCTATCGGGAGAGAGGAAGACATCAATCTTGTGACGCTTTAGTACCGAGGGAATAGCCATTTCAAACCACCACCACCAAAGTATAGCATGCCGGGCTGGAGGGGCCACTACAACGCCCTCTACATTCTCTGCTGGAATAAATTTGGGGTCAAATGGCCGATCGAAAAGAAAAACGAAGTGATCATGGGGGTGATTAGCGACTAACTCTTTCGCTATTTCCCAGGTAAACCAGCCAATTCCTTCCAGGTTGTTGCTAAGTAGGAATCGAGTATTGATGGCAATTCTCATAAGCACGCTAAAGGTAGGAAGCTTGCTGCAGCTAGCAAAGAAATAAACCGAGATCACTTATAGCTCGATGTTTGGATGGCAGAAACGGGTATGTAAAAGCTGATCAAACATTGGCGGAGACGATAAAAATGAAATTGAGGACAACTAAAATTTGCTATCTTAGTTTTAAGTTTAAACAAAGCTTGTTGGAGCACTAATAAAACATTGACAAAAGTAACTTATGAGCAAAACAGATGTACTAATCATTGGCTCTGGTGTGGGCGGTATGTCTACAGCGATCGAAATTGCTGAACGCAGACCAGATCTTAAGATTACTGTTTTAACAAAAACGAATGACAACGAAAGTAATACACGTTATGCCCAAGGAGGAGTAGCGGCGGTATGGGATCTGGAGGTAGACTCACACGGTAAACATATTGAGGATACACTGGATGCTGGTGATGGACTTTGCGATGAAGATATTGTGAAAATTGTAGTAGAGGAGGGCCCTGAGCGTGTACAAGAATTGATCGACTGGGGTGCGCGTTTTGACAAGGACAAAAAGGAGAAATATGACCTGGGGCGTGAAGGAGGGCATTCTGAAAACCGGATTCTTCACTATAAGGATCTTACCGGCTGGGAGATCCAGCGGGCTGTGCTTGAGAAGTCGAAGGAGTTTGATAATATCGAAATCCACGAACACTTCTTTGCCGTAGATTTAATCACACAACACCACCTTGGTCATATCGTTACCCGATTAACACCAGATATTGAATGTTACGGAGCCTATGTCTTGAACAAATCGACAGGCGAGATTGAGACGATTTTGGCCAAGGTGACGGTCGTAGCTACCGGAGGCGCGGGGCAAGTTTATCGCAATACAACCAATCCTGTTATTGCTACCGGAGACGGTATTGCTATGGTGTATCGGGCTAAGGGGCACCTAGGAAATATGGAGTTTGTACAATTTCATCCAACAGCTTTGTACAACCCAGCTGGAGAAAACCCAGATTTTTTGGTGTCGGAGGCGGTGAGAGGTTATGGTGCCATTCTCAAGAAGCGTGATGGGGCGCCATTTATGCAAAAATATGACAAGCGTGAATCCCTAGCACCTAGGGATATTGTGGCGCGAGCCATCGATAATGAGATCAAGATTAATGGGGAGGAATGCATGTTTTTGGATTGCCGCCATCTGGATGAAGAAGGTTTCAAAGCTCATTTCCCAACGATTTATGATAAATGTGTGAGCATCGGTATTGATCCGATGAAAGATATGATTCCGGTGGTACCAGCTTGCCACTATATGTGTGGAGGAGTTATTTCGGATGATTTTGGACGCAGCTCTATCCGCAATTTGTATACCTGTGGCGAATGCACGAGCACCGGCTTGCATGGCGCCAACCGCCTAGCGTCGAATTCACTATTGGAAGCCCTGGTATTTGGTAATCGCATTGCGCAAGACCTCGTCCAGTTGGTAGATGACATCCGTTTCCAAGAGGATATTCCCGATTGGAATGCCAGAGGAACCATTCAGCCGAAGGAAATGGTCTTGATTACCCAAAGCTGGAAGGAATTGAAGGAAATCATGTCGAGTTACGTAGGTATTGTCCGCTCCAATGTACGCCTCAAACGAGCCATGGACCGCCTACACTTGCTCCATACAGAAACGGAGGCATTGTACAATCGTACCGTGCTTTCTCCACAACTGTGTGAACTTCGGAACTTGATTACGATTGGATACCTGGTAACTAAAGCGGCAAGTATGCGCCGTGAAAGTCGTGGCCTACATTATACCACCGATCACCCAGGTAAAAACACTTTTGTGCAAGAATCAATTTTGTAATGAAAAATGGATAATGTTGAATGAAGAATGTTACTCAAATTATACATTAATCATTCAACACTGTCCATTATCCATTCTTCATTCAACATTCAACATTATCAATTAAAACTACCATCCATCTCCGTCTAGCAAATCGCCTAAACCACCAAGTACACTGCCTTCTCCTTTTGACTTACCGCCATAGTGGCGAGAAGCTGAAACGATCCGGTCTGCGAGTCGACTGAAAGGTAAGCTTTGGATCCAAACGGTTCCGGGTCCTTCCAACTGCGCATAGAACAGCCCTTCTCCACCGAAAACCATATTTCGGATACCTTTGATCATTTCGATATCATATTTCACATAGCGTGTGAAACCTACGAGACAACCTGTGTCGATCCGAAGTTTCTCACCTATCTGAAGTTCTTTCTTAACAATGGTTCCACCGGCGTGTAAGAAAGCCATACCATCTCCTTCAATTTTCTGCATAATGAAGCCTTCTCCGCCAAAGAAGCCACGCCCCAGTTTACGGCTAAATTCAATGCCAACTGACACCCCCTTAGCGGCACACAAAAAAGCATCTTTTTGACAAACGATCTTACCTTCTAATTCAGTAAGATCTAAGGGGATAATCCGACCAGGATAAGGAGCTGCAAAGGATACCTGCTTCTTCCCTTCACCAGCATGCGTGAAGGCAGTCATGAAAAGGCTCTCTCCGGTGAGCAGTCGTTTACCAGCGGAAAGGACTTTTCCCCAAAGGCCTTTGTTTTGCTCTTGGTGGCTTCCATCCCCGAATATTGTAGCCAGTTCTATATCCTCGTCCATCATCATAAAACTGCCAGATTCAGCAATGACAGTTTCGTAGGGGTCGAGTTCGATTTCAACAAATTGCATTTCTTCGCCGAAGATTCGATAGTCAATTTCGTGTGCTTCCATATTGATGATTTTGGTAAGTTGTAACAGCTGAATGGTCTGATAAATAGAATTATCGACAGCTAAGAATAACCTTAGAAATGAGAGATGAAAAAAGCCTTAGTGGATTTTTTATTGGTGTCTCATTCCTTAATACCTATTTAATAATGGGTTTACAATAAATGGTTTTATTTGCTGCGTAGCGGGATAAATATATCCAGCATTATGCTCCTCTTCCATCTTTTACAGACAAAAGGGGACCTTCTAACGACAAAGATCTATACTGTAGCCCTATATACTTTGGCGAAGGCTGTGCAGAGGCATAGCCTTTACTTTTTTACCTTCTTCTATAAATCCCGTGGGCAGTCATAATTACATACTTTTAGAAAAGCCCTTCGAAACTATCCGGTACTTGTGGAGATTGGCCGGTATTGGAGAAGTCCCAGTTGTATTGATCCATTGCTTTCAGGCTTTCCGTCAGCAGAGAGATACAATGGCTGATATCTTCCTTATGCGCTAGCTCAATGGTTTGGTGCATATGTCGCAAGGGAATGGAAATGGCACCTGCAATGGCTCCTTTTTTACCATATCGTTGTATACCAGCTGTGTCGGTTCCGCCCTTAGGAAGTATTTCTGGCTGCCATTTGATCTGATTATCAGTGGCTACTTTTTTCAAGTAGTTGATCATACGATAATCGCAGATGGTCGAGCCATCCAGAATCTTAATAGCGGCTCCCTTACCAAGGCAAGTTACGGCATCATGCCCATTCGAGCCTGGTACATCAAAGGCTATAGTGACATCCAAGCCCAGTCCAAAGTCCGGGTCGATCAAGTGACTAGATGAAATAGCTCCTCTCAAGCCAACCTCTTCTTGCACCGTAAAGACGCCATAAATATCGTAAGGCACTTCTTGATCCTTCAGGGCACGTAGCGCCTCAATCAGAATAAATACGGAAACACGGTTATCCAGAGATTTGCTATTCACGCAATCGCCCATTTCTATCAAGGCACCCAATCGCGTCACGGGTGCCCCAATCGGAACGAGTTTTTCTGCCTGCTCTTTTGTCATTCCAAGGTCAATGAAATACTCATTGATGGGTACCTGCTTACTTCGTTCCTCTGGGCTCATGATGTGAATAGGCTTAGAGCCCATTACTCCCACCACGTCTTCGTGGCCATGTACAAGCACTCGTTGAGAGGATAAGGTTTTTGGGTCGAAACCTCCTAAGGGGACAAAGCGCAAAAAACCATCGTCATCGATATAGTTTACCATAAAACCAATCTCATCCATATGGGCAGCGACCATCACCTTTTTGGGACTTTTCCCCTTTTTTACGGCGATCACATTACCCATATTATCTACCGATATTTCGTCAACCAAAGAGCTAACCTCTTTGATTACGAATTCTCGTACTCGCTGTTCGTAACCAGGCGCGCCTGGCAATTCACAGATGTGGCGTAATAGATCTACATTTATCATAGTCCTCTTGCTGGTTATAATGGTAAAAAAGCGCGGTAAATTAGCACTAATTTAGGAGGTGGTAAAATTTTTTCCCTTCTCCTTACCCAATACGTAAAAAAAGCGCTCGTTTTACCGATGTGCCATTCGGCTTTTCAGTAACATTGTAGCTTTCAAAGCGAAATCGTCAGCATGTCCATCCGAAAACTGGCTAAAGAAACCGTCATTTACGGGGGTTCCACCGTTCTGAACAAGGTGCTTAATCTCATTTTGGTTGCGCCCTATTTGACGCGCGTATTTGAGGATGACCAAGGAGAATATGGTATCCATGGTTTGATGTACGCATTTGCGGGCTTTTTGTTGGTTATTTTAACATATGGAATGGAAACGGCCTTCTTTCGTTTTGGTAATGAACAGCAAAATCGGGCGAAGGCATTTTCGACAGCAGCCATTTCTTTGCTGGTTAGTACACTGGGCTTCGTCAGCTTAATCATACTCTTCTCTACCTCTATTGCCGGCTTTTTGACTGAACCTCAGGATGGGGCCTACGTGATCTACTTTGCGCTGATTATCGGTTTGGATACCTTGGTAGCGATCCCCTTTGCTTCTTTACGACTGGAGAACCGTCCAATTCGGTTTGGGATTTTCAAGATGATCAATGTATTGGTTAATGCCCTGGTGATGCTTTTCCTCCTGGAGGCTATTCCTCGTTGGTTTGATAACGGCAATGGCTGGGCAAATTGGTACGATCCTAGCAAAAAGTTGCATTATGTTTTTATAGCGAATCTGGTGGCTAGTGCGGTGACTTTCTTATTGTTTCTGCCTTACTATCGACGATTACGTGGTGGGTTTGATTGGAGTCTTTGGAGAAAAATGTTTCGATATGCGGTCCCACTAGTTGTCGTAGGAATTGCTGGGATGATTAACCAATTGTCGGATCGATACTTTTTGAAAGAATGGTTGCCAGGTACCTATGAAGAGAATATTATCCAATTGGGTATTTACGTGGGCTGCATCAAAATTGCGGTGCTCATGAATCTCTTCACGCAAGGCTTTAAATTTGCAGCAGAACCGTTTTTCTTTAGAAACGCTTCCCGGGCAGATGCTACTAAAATATATGCCGAAGTTGGACAAGCCTTTACCTTGGTGGGAAGTATCGCTTTTCTGGGGTTAATGCTATATATAGATATTGCCAAATACATTGTAGCCCCTTCGTACCATGGCGGTCTGGCCGTTGTTCCTATTCTACTCATTGCTTATCTATTGTTAGGCCTATATTATAATTTTGCCATCTGGTACAAATTAAAAGATAAAACCCATATCGGTGCTTGGATTGCCTGTGGTGGGGCCATCATCACGATTACTTGTAACTACTTTCTCATCCCTTTATGGGGGGTATTGGGAGCAGCATGGTCTGCTTTATTTTGCTTTCTAGCAATGTGTATTGCTTGTTATTGGATTGGGCGAAAATACTACCCTGTTCCTTATCCTCTTTCTAGGATGTTGATTTATCTATTCGTGGCTATTCTATTGTATTTTGTCAGTGAATGGTTACGCCCTTCTCTAGAAGAACTCCCTTCGCGGCTATTGGTAAATACATTAATTCTTGGGGTTTATGGCGCTTTTATATGGGCGATAGAAAGACGGGGCTTAGTCCGAATGTTTTTCCGGGCTTAAGACTAAGTAAGAAGGAGTAGTCGTTTCATAAGTACATAAGTAGTGAAATTGGATTCACAAACATGAATTATGAATCGGCGTTCTATTTTTCTACATCCTTTCCCCTATCTTTTTGGAATCGGAATGGCGCTCTTGTACATGAGCCTTTGGCCCCTTGCAGAATGGGTGACTGCCAAGCCTGTTTACGCCAAATATGCTGTTCACGATGCTCCTAGAATAGTCAATATCCTTCGGAAAGGATTTCTCTTTCCGTTTGGAGACTATTTTTCGAAGAACCTTCGACATATGCTGGTCTTCCCTTACGGGCTGATTATAGGTTTTGGGCTTCGGGTGGTCTATCTATGGGGGAAGCCATACTGGAAGCATGTCTTAGCTACGGTGATGGGTTTCCTACTCTTGCTATATGTGTTTCCAGGGATCTTAATGTTGTTTGAAGGGAGTCAACCCAGTCAAGCTAAGGGGCGTGTAGGGAAGGGGAGTATTGTTCACGCTAAGCGTCTACCTTATCGCGGGACTAATTTCACAACTTACTCCTTTGGAGGATATCTTTTTGGGCGCACTTTTGTGCATGACAAAGTAAAGGTAGCTGTTTTGGAGGCCTATCAAGCCTGTGAGGAGACCGCTTCTTCCACCCATTTCATCTTGGGAGAGACCGGTAGAAAGCATGGTGGTGCCTTCCTTCCGCACCGAACGCATCAAAATGGGCTCAGCGTAGATTTCATGACTCCTTTGCTCAAAAAAGAACGTCCTTACCACCGTTACCATCCCTTTAACCTATGGGGGTATGCACATGAGTTTGACAATAAGGGAAAGAAGGATGATTTGCAGATTGACTACGAGGCAATGGCCATTCATCTATTGGCCATTAAACGTGCGGCCAAAGCCAATGGACTTGGCATTCAAAAGGTGATTTTTGATCCTGTTTTACGCCCACAATTATTAGCAACCAAAGCCGGGAAAGAGCTAAGGTCCTTACCTTTTACCAAGCATCGAGTCATCATTCGACATGATGATCATTACCATGTTGATTTTAAGGTTTTACCCTAAAGAGAAAAATAGGTTTGAAAATGTACGTTTGGTGGTAGTGGAGGGGTAAGTTGGTATGACACCGGCAAGAAGCTAGATGGTGTTTTTACAGCAGATATCCAGATGTTGAAGATCAGTATTTTTCAAAAACTGGATCATTTCGTCAGCAGATACAAACCTCTTTGGTAGAACATTAACATTTGTTGCATAGCTGAAGCGGTAGTTGGGGTTTTGTGAGGACAGTATATTCACGCAATGAATGCTTTCTTTCAAAAATATGGGGAGATTCACCTCGAAGGATAGGTATGGAACGGTATAAGGTAGCGCAGATAAAATTTCTTGCTCCAAACCTTCTGCATCAATCTTTATGAAGTAGGGGTGTCCAAACTCTTTCACCAGGTGTTGGATTGTAGTGACAGAGACGGTAATACTCCTAGAAAAATGGAATTGTTTTCCTATCTCCTCTTTAGGACTTTGGCTGAGGTGGTTCTTCCATTTTGAACTCAATGTATGCAGCGTATTTCCAAAATCATGCAAATATAGCTGTGCTACACCGGCTTCAGCACCTACCGCAGCCTTTACTACTTTAACTTGCTGATGGCGGTTAAACCTGGCCTGTAGACGGCGAATGTTGCTCGGTGCAGGCTCGATGGCGATCACTTGGTGTCCTAACTCAACAAAAATCTCAGAGATATCACCTAAACTAGCTCCGATGTCAAAGACCAGGGCACCTGGAGGGGCGTCTTTCAGGATTTCTTGATATAAATGAACTTCCCAGGGAGGTGTCTTCTTTAACTTATGGTGACGCCAACTTAACAGCTGCCTTCCAATTGGACTGTATTTGAGCATGTAAAATAAGTAGGAGTCTTTAAACATGCTTACTTCCTACTAATCTGATAGGAAATATCTAGATCGTTGAGTACTGCATCCAAGACCGGATCTTGCCCGGGTATATATCCCTTCTTGAGCTTGTGCCCAAACATACCTGCTGCCATACTCCAATAATTAGCGTTCCAACCTCCGCGAAGGTCTTTAATCAGTTTGAAAGTTGATTTATCTAGTTCCTTTTCGATCATTTTCATCAGGATCATTCCTTGCGTCTTGGTCAGTTTCTTCAAGGGATCCGTAAACTCCTTTTTCAGTTCTTTGTGCAGGCGGCGAATATGCTTTTTCCGGTCTCGTTTCTTCATGTCATTGGTCACCTCTTCCATTTCTCGGAAAATCTTAATGGCTTCTACCGCATAGGGATAAACCTTCAAAGCATAACGTCGATAGCGTCGGTATCTTTTTTGGTCTTCTGCATTGGTGAAAGTACGAGGAGCTGAAATGGAAACCCCACCCAGACTGGCTAGGATCAATGTATCTCCACATTCATCAATGGTGTAAGGAAAGTACTTACCGTTCACCAAGGCATAGCCATCCTCCTGTCCTTGAAGATTTGCTAGGCCAAACAAAACCAATAATACTGCAAATGACCACTTCATATAATTCTGATTTACGCTATGCTATTGAGCCCTATTCCTCCAATACTGGTTTCACCTCGTCGAGCTGCTGAAATAGAAAATAATAATATACCACGAAAATACGACATCCTTTAATCACATGATGCACATTTAACAACCAAAAGGTGTGCCTAAGTCAGTATTTAACGTTCTGTTAGGCCGCCTACGTCGTTAAGCGGGTATTCTATAAAACGATTAGGCCTTCAAAATCGTTTGGTATAATATTGTTAATTATTTACAAAGGCTAGTATTTTTGGTCGGTTAGAAGGCGTTTAGAGATACTAGTTGTACCATCGACTTCTGCAATACTTATAAGTCTATGATCTCAAACCCACTTTTCAAGTTGTTGCTAGCACCCTTTTCGCTTCTGTATGGATTGGGCGTAAGTTTACGTAACTTCTTTTACCGTAAAGGCTTGCTGAAAGGGGTAAGCTTCAATATTCCCGTGATATCCGTAGGCAATTTATCGGTAGGTGGTGCAGGCAAGACGCCCCATATAGAGTATCTCATTCGTTTGCAGAAGGATTACCTCAATCTATCCACCTTAAGTCGTGGCTACAGTCGAAAAACCAGAGGTTATATCGAAGTAGCCCCTCAGATGACGGCGGAGCATGTCGGAGATGAACCTTTGCAGTTTAAGCGCAAATTTCCTGAGGTGCTGGTGACCGTATCTGAGAGTCGGACTTTTGGGATTCCAAAAATCGTTCAAGATCATCCTGATACGCAAGTGGTATTACTGGATGATGCTTTTCAGCATCGATCTGTTAAGCCTGGTTTGAATATCCTGTTGACGGAATTTGATCGCCCATTTACCCAAGATTATTTATTGCCTTCGGGAAGATTAAGGGAATGGCGTTCAGCCTACCAAAGAGCTGATGTGATTGTAGTTTCGAAGTGCCCAGCGAAGATTTCGGAGCAGGATCGACAGCGGTTCCTCCAGGAGATTGATCCTTTACCTCACCAGCAGGTCTTTTTTTCTTATTATGATTACGGCGCGCCCTACTATATTTTTGATCCAAGTATTACTGCGGTGTTGGAGCCAGATGTGGAGGTCTTATTGATCTGTGCGATTGCTAGAACAGATTATTTGGTGAGTTATCTCAACGACAAAGTGGGTACAGTGCGCCTTTTAGAATACGAAGATCATCACTATTTCAGCAAGTTCGATGTGTCGAACTTAAGAGGCTCATTCGAGCGGATGAGTGATGTAGAAAAGGTTATGGTACTGACGACGGAAAAAGATGCAATGCGGTTGGAATTGCATGCAGAGTACCTAATTGAAAATCAACTTCCTATCTTTGCGTTGCCGGTTGAAGTTAAATTCCACTTCAATGAAGGCGAGAAATTTGATCAGTTGATCAAAGACTATTTATTGAACTTTACTGTATGAGTTCGGGTCCATTCATGTCTTTAGTATATCGATTTCTAAAGTTTCTAGTACAAGTTGTGCTACGGATATTCTATCCCAAGACTACTGTAATTGGTAAAGAAAATCTCCGGTTCAAAGAAGCTGCGATAGTAATCAGTAATCATCCGAATACCTTGATCGATCCGCTGCAAGTAGCCTCTAGGGTGCATAAGCAGGTCTTCTTTTTGGCTAATGCAGGTCTTTTTTCCACGCCCTTTACCAGTTGGCTTTTCAATACTTTGTATTGCATACCGATTAAACGGAAACAAGATCAAGGCGCGCCTGGGGTAAGTAATGAGGACTCCTTTGCAAAATGTGATGCTTTTTTAGGAGCTGGAGGGGTTCTGTTTATTGCTCCGGAAGGAGGAAGTGTGATGGAACGCCGTCTTCGTCCCTTTAAAACAGGAACGGTTCGTATCGCCTTAAGTGCAGCAGAGAAGAAGAATTTTGATTTAGATATTTCCATACTGCCGATTGGTGTACATTATGATCGTCCTAGTAAATTCGGTTCTGCTTGTGTGGTGAACGTTGGAGCGCCGATTAAAGTGAAAGACTGGCAAAAACAGTATCAAAGTGCTCCTCAGAAGTCCATTCGAGCATTTACAGAGCAGGTACAAGAGAACGTGAGAGAGTTAGTGATTGATGTAGCTGAGGATGAACAACAAGAGATACATCCTGTGGTAGAATCAATTTGTCGGAACAATGAACCATTAGATGAAGTAGCAGATTTTAAACGAGGACAAATTCTAGCCAATCAACTCAAAAAACAAACCATTTCAGCTGCGGGTCCCTACCAGGATTTTGCTGACCAGGTGCAGGCCTACAAAACAGAGTTAACGGATAAAGGTATAGATGATAAGGCCGTTGCTAGGAAAGGAGGAAATCTGTTGGGACAGGGTTTATTCCTGCTACTAGGCCTCCCCCTCTTCTTATACGGTGCGCTTAATCACCTCTTTGCAGCGGGTATTCCCGCTCTTTTAGCTCGAACGATGAAAGTCTACGTTGGATATAAGGCCACGGTTAAAGCCGTTGTAGGACTTTTCACCCTGCCATTATTCTATTTTCTGCAATCGAAAGCAGTTGAATGGTATACTGATAATACCATCTCATGGATTTATATGCTCACCTTACCTTTGGCAGCTTGGGCGGCTTGGGAATACTGGAAAGGCTGGCAACGGTTCCGCAGGAACTTGAACTATACCAGGCTTGCCGGTCCTGAGAAAGAATCCCTCCAGCTTTCTAGAAATGATGTAGTAAAATATATTCAAGCACATCTCCTTCTACCTTAGCTGGATCTGCTTAGGACTAGTCATTTCGGGATTCCTATCCCGGTAAATCGCGACATTTTTCTTATTATTGTGAAGATGGTTTCCCGGAGTAATCGCCTTTGTCCTTATCCTGAGGGCTAAAGTCTCTTATTGATTCCTCTCCGTGAGAAGCCAATAAGAAAAACTTTACTATGCGATACCTTACATTAATAGGCTTCCTATTGGTAGCATCAGCCTTTATTAATCCTGAAATGCCTGCAGTCGATAAAGACTTGATTAAGGCAGATATTTCTTACCTGGTAGACTTTTACAAAAGCCTACATAAAAACCCGGAAATTTCACTGCAAGAAAAAGAATCCTCTGCTCGTATAGCCAAGGAACTGAAGTCTCTTGGGTTCGAAGTGACCGAGAATTTTGGCGGATATGGAGTTGTAGGAGTTATGAAGAATGGGGATGGACCAACCATTCTCTACAGAACAGACATGGATGCCTTACCCATGCCGGAAAAAACAGGTCTTCCTTATGCCAGTGAAAAAACGATAGAGTACAATGGCCAACAGACCGGTGTCATGCATTCTTGTGGGCACGATATGCACATGACAACTTGGGTAGGTACGGCTAGGGCAATGGCTAAAATGAAAGACCAGTGGAAAGGGACTCTGTTAATGATCGGTCAGCCTGCCGAAGAAATTGGACAAGGTGCTAAGATGATGTTGGATGCTGGACTATATGAGAAGTTTGGGGTGCCTGATTATGGCATTGGCCTACACGTTAGTCCTACCATCGCTGCGGGACAGGTTGGTTTTGGGAAAGGTTTTACCATGGCGAATACAGAAAGTGTTGACATCAAAGTTTTTGGAGTAGGTGCGCATGGAGCTGCTCCTCATATGTCAATTGATCCAGTGGTAACTGCGAGCTTAATGGTTATGGAATTACAGACAATCGTAAGTAGAAATCTGAAGCCAATTGATGCAGCCGTAGTAACCGTAGGGGCGATTAAAGGCGGTATCAAGCATAACATCATTCCAGATGAAGTTACATTGAAATTGACAGTTCGGACTTATACGCCTGAAGTACGGGCAATGGTGCATCGACGCATTAGGGAGATTGCAAAAGGAGTGGCTATCGCAGCCGGACTGCCTGAAGATAAAATGCCTGAAGTGGTGATTCCAGAGGTATTTACGCCAGCAAATTATAATACACCAGCTTTAGTAGATGTTATGTCTGCGGCTGCCGCCAAAGTTATTGGCCAGGATAATGTATTGGATTCAGAACCTCAAATGGTAGGTGAAGATTTTGCTCGATTTGGTCAAACCGAGCATAAGGTTCCAACGGTACTTTACTGGTTAGGAACAGTGCCAGACGAGCGTATGAAATCTGGAGATCTCCCAGGACTACATTCCCCTTACTATTATCCAGATCCCGCCAAGAGCCTTGAGACTGGAGTGGCTGTTACTAGTCAAGCGCTCCTTGATATTTTTAATGGAAAGGGAAGCTAGTTAGGGGGAGAATTGGGCCTCGTATTGGGGCTTTCTCTCGTGCAATCTAGCAAATTGCTTTTTCTCCTGGTAAGAGACGCTCAGAACATTGATCTGACCGGGGAAGAGCTCCATGAAGAAATCAGCAGTTAGTGTTAGGCGATTCCAGCTTTTTGGACAGGCAATTTTGAACTGTAGGATAAATGTATCATTGATTTCTTCCTTGTGATAAAGTTCAAGCACCTGATCTACATCATTGATCTCTAACTGCAAATGTTCCTCAAAATAAGTCTCAATCAAAGCTTGATTTTGAGTAAATAGTTCGCTCAGCGGCCCAGGTTGGAAGGACGCATGAGCATTGCGGATGGCGCTTTGCAGATCATTTGAAAATACTTTCAGATCGAGGAAAGCTTCTGATGACTGATCATCATACTTCAGCTGAAGTGTACTTAAATAGAGGGCGTGATCCTTCCAACTCTCATTTTCTACAGAGAATGAGAGTTGGAGGCTAATAAAAATGGTCCCCAATAGTATTTTCATTAGTAGTTTCATACCTCTATTATACTTCTTTCAATTCGCTTCGAGTTAATTCATGCCCTTCAATCTCACCGGTATTAATCGTGCTAGCAGGCTCAAAGAGCATGATGTGCACTTCCTCTCCATCAGCTGTCCACGGACGATGTTCCACTCCCTTCGGTACAATGATAAATTCTCCTTCCTTTAGGGAAACACTCTTATCCCTAAAATCTAAATGGAGAGTCCCTTTGATCACCCAAAATAGCTCGTCTTCATTTTCATGGCTATGCCAGATAAAATCGCCCTTAATTTTCGCGAGTTTGACCATCTGACCATTCAAGGTACCTGCAATTCTAGGATCCCAATGCTCCGAAAAGGAGGCTAATTTTTCTTTGACGTTGACAACTTTCATCGGCTAAATATTAAGCGTATTTTTGTAATCAAATTATTTAAATTTAATAATTTTTTTGATTACATTGTGTTTGAGTCTTTACCTTATATAAAGAAGTTGTTTAAAAATGATTGATTGCCTGCAATTCGAGAGAACAAGAACCTGAAAACGACTTTTTCAGCACCGTAGCGCTGCTATCCTGCCTGGCGGCTCGACAGGTGCTACTGAAAAAACTAGTTCCCAGAACCTCATTCCTGCGAATTTCGCTTCAAAAAAACATTCTTAAACAAAACTAAAAATAAGGCTTTAGAAAAACATCATGCTCTGTTGATGGGAACTTTTTTCTGACACTATTCTGTATTCACTTATATCTAAAACGCTCTATCGATGACAAAGTTATTGCAAGATGGGAAAGATCGTTTGTTGAATCGCAAACCACGTCAGACTGCCGCAAAGAAACCACCCTTACTTTTCTCGGACACACAAGCTATAGTAAAGGAAATTCAGCGAAAACTACAAGGAGATTTTTTGGTGTATTGGATTTCTGACAATAGCAGTATGGTATCTGATGATGTCATTGCCTTCAATAAGGTGATTCAAAAAAGCGCGAAGCACAAGCGGCTGTACTTATTCATTAAGAGCTATGGCGGATCAAGTAAGTCAGCGCTTCGTATCATCAATTTACTGCGTAATGTTTATGAGGAAATCATTGCCTTGGTTCCGCTGGATTGTGCCTCTGCTGCTACCATGCTGGTCCTGGGTGCGGATGTGATACATATGGGGCCATTGGCCTATCTTTCTGCTATTGATACATCCATAACCCATCATTTATCTCCTATAGATAATGATAACGATCTGGTTAGCGTAAGTCAGAATGAATTGGATCGGGTGATTCGCCTGTGGAAAGCAACCAAACAGCCTAATGATACCAATCCGTATAAGGAACTGTATAGTTACATTCATCCGCTGGTCATCGGTGCTGTGGATCGGGCTAGTTCATTGTCTATTAAACTAACCACGGAAATTCTTTCTTATCACATGAAGGATGAGAACAAGGCCCACCAGATTAGTCAGCATTTGAATTCGGATTACCCTTCGCATAGCTACCCGATCACTTATATGGAAGCACAAAAGATTGGCCTGCATGTAAATGAGCTCGATGAAAAACTCAATGATCAATTACTACAGCTGAACGAATTGTATTCCGAGATGGCACAGCGTGCTAGCACCGATTATGATGAGGGACATTCTCATGACAACGAAATCTTGAAGATTATTGAGATGGAAGGCGAGCAACTTTTTTATCAGAAAGATAAGGACTGGAAATACAGGGCCGCTGAAAAGCGTTGGATTGCCATGAACGACGAATCCTCTTGGAGACATATGCGGAAGAATCGGAAAGGAAACATCGAAATGCGTCCTTTTTATATTAGGTAGAGGTAAGTAATGTACAAAAGAAACTAGCTTTCTGAAGACCATAAGACCGGTAAATAGATGAGGGAAACACCATATGGAATGGGTGTTTCCCTCAATATTTTCCAATTAAGCTTTTTCCTGCTGTTGTGTCAAAAGGGCGGACTATCTTTTAGGAGTAGCGGAATTAATGAATTCAACTAGATCCTTTTTCATTTGTACAAGAGCAGGCTCATGGATATATACCATATGTCCAGCCTCGTAATAGGTCATGGTAATATTCTTTTTCAGATCACCTTTCAAGAACATATGGTTGACTACGTATTCTGTGGCAAAGTAGGGGGTAGCTAGATCATAATATCCGTTAGAGATCCACACCTTCAAGTAAGGATTCTTGGAGATGGCATTACGTAGTGTCTCTGCTACATTTAGGAACCTGTTTTGTACGTTGGAGTAGTCCCAAGGACGTGCCCTGCCGGTGAGAATTTCGTAAGGAAGGTCAGTCTTGAACTGCAAGTTGGTGCGCAGGTGGTCATTTAAGACACTGGTAAAAGGACCATAAATAACGCCATTATAACTAGGGTCAAATTCGTATCGCTCGCCAGCTTCATCATAATCATATCCCTTAAATCTACCATCTAATCGGCCCACCGTTTCTTTTTCTGATCGCAGCAGTTCCTTGTTGTACCTACCCACAGTTAGACGTAGATTGGTTTGATCAAGGTAACTCTTGGAAAGACCCGTATAGGCATGGAGTTTATCAATAATGGCATTGCGTTCCTTTGGGGACATCAAATCTCCTTTCAATAAGGCTAAGGCATATTCATTAAGCGTGAACTCCTCGACTTCTTCTAGAAATGCCTTGAGATCGGTATACTTAGGATCGGTTTTTTTATGATACCAGGAAGTGGCGGCAAAGGTGGGAAATCGCAATAGAGGAGAAAGGTCATTGGCATGATAATCACGGATGGTACTGAAATCCAAAACGGCAGAAATCAACATCAAGCCATTGATATATAAACCATGCCGATCTTGCAGGTAACCCGAAAGGCCTGCCGCCCTCGTCGTACCATAACTCTCACCAGCCAGGAATTTTGGAGAATTCCAGCGCTCGTACCTTGTGGTGTATAAACGGATGAAGTCGCCGACCAAGGCCAGGTCTTGTTGATACCCTAAGAATTCTTTTTTATCGACACCCTCACCCGGGCGCGTATAGCCGGTCATCATAGGGTCGATGAAAACAAGATCGGTCTCATCCAGCCAGGTCTCTGGATTATCTTCATATTGGTATGGAGGGGGCAACACATTTCCATCGGGGGCAAGTTTGACTTTTTTAGGGCCTAAACCGCCCATGTGTAACCAAACCGAAGAAGAGCCAGGGCCACCATTGAAGGTATAAGTAATGGGACGTTGACCTAGCGATTTGACATTGTCTTTTGTGTATGCGATAAAGAATACATTGGCTCTTAGTTTTCCAGATTCATCTCTCATATCCATGAACCCCGTAGTAGCTGTGTAGTTGAGTGTTTTCCCCTTGATGTTAAGGCTGTGCTTGGTCACGGCCAAAGCATTGTCAGACATTGCTCCTTGTGCCACTAGGAGGCTACTCGAGAGGAGGATAGAAAGAGATAGTAGTAGATTTTTCATACTTGTCAGGAATTTAGTTGATCTAGACTAGAGGTGGGGTTATGTCGGAAAGTACTACTTTGCCCACGGCTAGGCAAATACTTGTCGCCAGGATTGCTGGAGTGGATCGGTAAAAGCAGGATTTGACCTGCATAGGAGGAATTCGGTGGACTTTATCCCCTAGGGAATTGTGGACTTTTATTCCTCTTTTTACGTTTTATTTTGAGTCTTCTTCCTCTTTTTGTTACTGGATGTTCCTGCTTGAGATCAAAGGTGACAGCACGGAGGTGGTCCAATAATTCTTGTCGATCTTTAATATTTGCTAATTGTTCAAAGGGAATTGGGTCACCAATATCCAGGTAGATTTGGCGGCCCATCTTGTTGGTCACTTCATGAAGTAGCAGGCTAAGCCGCAAGCTCATACTGACATGGCTAGCTACTTGAAAAAGACGACTATTTTGACCGTGCACAAAGATGGGGATGACCGTGGCTTTAGTTTTCAAGATCATCTTGATTACAAACCGTTTCCAATCTAAGTCTTCGGCCTTCCCCCAAGGCTTGGGCGAGGTAGCGACTCCACCTGCAGGAAAAATGGCCAAAGCTTCGCTAGCTTGGAGGCGATTCAAGGTTTCATTTCGAGTGTTGATGTTGGTTTGCTTTGCTGCTCGCGTATCTCGGAAGTCGATGGGAAGGAAGTAGGGTTGAAGCAATTCTTCTCGGCAAAGTACTTCATTCACCAACACACAAAACTTGGAACGAACCCGGGAAGCTAAATATCCTAATATCACGCCGTCTACAACACCAAAGGGGTGATTAGCCACGAAGATAATCGGCCCTTCCTTCGGGATCTTTTTCAATTGATTGAGGTCGTAATTCGGGAATAGTTCCAGCTTTTCTAACATTAGGTCCCAGAGTTGGGATGGCGTAGGATGCTGTGCTTTGATTTCGCTATACACGCGCTCCAGGCGTTTCCTTCCTGTAGCGTGCTCAATAGTACCGATCAGAAGCCGCTTTACTAGCGGATCGTCAACTGAGGAGTAGCTAAGTCTCACTTTAGGTAAGACCTGTTTAGGTGGCTTTGTACGCATGCCTAGCTTATCTTCTAATGATTTATAATACAATAATCGATTCACGTAGGGCATTTCAGCAGGCACAAAGATACGTACATTTTTAGCGAAGATGCTAGCTGGGCAAGCTTACTGAGATTGGATTTTATCTAGTTGTTTTAGGATCTTTTTACCTCTAGATTTGAAGCCAGCGGTACCTTCTTCCCACTGATCTTCAATCAAAATTCTTAGTTCTCCGGCGAGATCGGGTTCTACTTGGCAAATGTTGGCGATCAGTTGCATGGAGTGAACTTTGATGGCTACGGGAGACTTAGGGTTAGTCAGCAGATCAAAAGCGAGGGTAGCCGCCTCGCCCATTAGATCAGTATTGAGTTTTGTTTCAGCTAATATCTTCATGCCATTTCTAATCACGGCATCGTGTTTGGGGTTTTTCATAGCTTCCAACACTCGTCCTAGATGCGGTTGGATCAAGGCGGGATGTGCTGCTGCGCTATGACTCATTATCCATGCAGCCCGCTGAACGATCCGATACTCTTCGGTATAGAAAAGCTCCATCAATTGATCAAATCGATCTTGCTGGTCTCCAATCCAATTGGTGATCAAAAGGGTATTGGCTTTGGAGTGTTCTGCGAGAATGGCGTTTCTAAGATCCATGGATGACGTAAATTTTAGAGGATGGTGTTGGCTCGAACCTGTTTTCCCGTTGTTATGGATAGAGGTTTCAACGCGATTCAAGATAAGCTATACCGAACAGCTATAAAAATGCCTAGATAGACAAAAAAGCCAAGTTCTCTTCCGGGTTTAAGCGTTCATCTTCAAAAAAGATAACTCCTGTTTACATTTATTCTCCAATCTCCTTACCTTCAATTTCCTGTAACAATAAGACAACCAATGAATAAACTCAACACACTACTTCTACTATTGCTATGCTCAATGACAGCATGGTCTCAAAAAGGGAACTCAGTAGAGAAAACGATAATCCAAAGTTTGGATCAGAAAAAGGAGCAATTGGCTGAAGTGGCGCATCAAATATGGGAATGGGCGGAACTAGGATACCAAGAACATCAAAGTTCTAGCTTATTGCAACAGATGCTGAAAGATGCCAGTTTTGAGGTGAAGGCTGGAGTGGCTGGAATGCCCACGGCCTTTGTGGCCACCTATGGAAGTGGAAAACCGGTGGTAGGAATCCTCGCGGAATTTGATGCCTTGCCGGGAGTGTCTCAGGATGCTGTTCCGAATCGGCAGGTCCTCGAAGGGAAGACTGCTGGGCATGCTTGTGGTCACCATCTTTTTGGAGCGGGCTCATCTGGGGCGGCAATAGCCGTGAAAGAATGGCTAAAGTCAAGTGGGCATGAAGGCACAATTAGACTATTTGGTTGTCCAGCCGAAGAGGGAGGAGCAGGGAAAGTGTACTTGGTTCGCGAGGGTTTGTTTGAGGATGTGGATGTGGTTCTGCATTGGCATCCGGGTAGCATGAATAGCGCAAGTGCCAGATCCTCTCTGGCCAATAAATCGGCCAAGTTTCGTTTTTATGGCAATGCTTCACATGCCGCTGCCTCCCCTTGGAATGGGCGATCGGCGCTGGATGGTGTAGAGGCAATGAATTACATGGTGAATTTGTTACGTGAGCATTCCTTACCAGAATCTCGCATCCACTATGTCATCACCCGAGGCGGAGAAGCACCTAATGTGGTCCCAGAGTTTGCAGAGGTTTACTACTATGTCCGACACCCTGATATGGCGGAGGTACGAAAGCTTTTCGAACGAGTTGTCAAAGCAGCAGAAGGTGCTGCAACCGGTACGGGAACCAGGATGGAGTACGAAGTCATCCACGGAATTTTCAACCTTCTACCTAATAGAGTATTAGGGGAGGTTATGCATAGCAAACTGGAGCAAGTTGGAGGGGTATCTTATACGCCAGAAGAAACAGATTTTGCTAAAAAAATCATGGCATCCTACCGCTTGAGTGCGCTTAGTCCTGGCTTGGCTAAGGAGATTGCGCCTTTTGAAGTTATAGAAAAGGGGAGTGGAGGCTCCACGGATGTAGGAGACATTAGCTGGGTGGTGCCTACTGCGGGCATGTCAGCCGCAACTTGGGTGCCAGGTACCTCAGCGCACAGCTGGCAGGCGGTAGCTGCTGGGGGCATGAGTATCGGTCATAAAGGAATGCTTGTGGCGGCCAAGACGATTGCTTTGTCAGCGATTGAGATTATACAGAATCCCGAATTGGCAACGAAAGCCCAGGAAGAATTGTTAAAAAGGCGAGGAAAAGATTTCACTTATGAAGCGCTTCTAGGTGACCGAGAGCCGCCACTGGATTACCGAAAGTAAGACTGGATGAGCGCCATGATGCTGGTTTGAAGAGATTGAGGGAATCCGAAAATTAGACGCTTCCAAGAATGCTTTAATGTTATCTTTGCGCTTATGTTACGATCGATAGCACAGATTATTTCGTTCATATTTCACCCGCTGTTGATCACCACCTATATGTTGGTGATCTTGCTTATTGTAAATCCCTTTGGATTTGGGGTAAATAGTATAGGAGAACAGTACAGCAAGGAGCTGATTCTGAGGATATTCCTATCCACCTTCTTTATCCCTGCCGTAGCGGTAGTCATGCTCAAGTTTTTGGGCTTCATCCAGTCTATGGAAATGAAGACAACAGAGGAGCGGATTGGCCCTTACATCATTACGGGTATCTTCTATCTCTGGCTGTTTTACAACTTCCTGAACAATTCTAATATCCCACGCACTTTCACCTCTTTTATGCTGGGTGCGGTGATTGGTTTGTTTATAGCTTTTTTTATTAATATCTTTTCCAAGATTAGTGCACATGCAGTAGGAATGGGAGGATTGCTGGGCATGGTAATCATTACGATGGCCCTATCTAATTTCGACTCCTTTGTGCTGCATTCTACCATTATTGGCACCTTTGAATTTAGTATGAATGCATTGCTATTATTCACTTTGCTGATGGCTGGATTGGTAGGTACAGCCCGTTTGCTGTTGGATGCCCATACGCCGAACGATATCTATGGGGGGTATCTGGTTGGCTTTGCCTCGCAGTTTATTGCTTTACGATTTATTTTACTCTAGCTCATGTCTAAAAGAACTATCAAACAGCTAATTGGAAGAGGTTATCTGGAACAAGCCATTAATCTAATGATAGATCTAGTGGAGAAATATGGGAATAGTAGTGATGTGGAAAACACTTTGTATAATATTTCGGCTCAGTTCTACAGTAATGAGAAGACTCGGCAGAGCGGGAGACTTACAGCTGATCACTATGATACAACCAAGAACCGTCTCAATGGAAATTTGAGCGATATTTTGGATGACAATTTCAAAGAGATAGCAGATAGTGATATTCCGCAGAACCTTAAAGATCTTGTAGCACGAGGTGGAGTAGTAGTTGAGCCAGAGCCAGGGGATGAGAATGATATCGAGCCAGGAGGAACTGATGCTGCAACCTCGGATACCGCTATTGTTCTTTTTCTTAGTGCTAATCCATCCAGAACGGGTTTGCTTAAACTGAAGGACGAGCATTCTAATATTGCCACGGAATTGCAGGATAGTACTACCCTAAAGGTCAAAAGTGAGGAAGCCGTTTCTTTTTCCGAATTTTCCAAAGCTATCTACGGTCATGAACCCAAGATTGTACACTTTTCTGGACATGGTGATTTAGAAGCTCCAGAAGTGAAGGAAGCCTACCGGGTGCGCGGGATAGGGAAACCGAAAGGACATGAGGAGGTCAAAGAGGAAAAAGATGAACCCGGGATCATTCTGTTTGATGAGTCTAAGCGCAATTCCCATTTTGTTAAGGCAAGTGTGTTGAAGGAGCTATTTTCCACTGCAAAAGAGGTTATGGAAATACCTTTGGAGGCTGTCATCTTTAATGCCTGCCATTCAGAAGGTCAGGCTAAGGCCGTTTCGGAAGTTGGAATCAGTGTAATTGGTACCAGTAATGCCGTCGCAGATACAGCGGCGATAGCTTTTTCTAAAGGATTCTATTTTGGAATGGCAGAAGGAAAAGGAATCAAAAAATCCTTCATGTTAGCCCGAGTCCAAGCCATGGCATATGGAGAACCCAAGGACCGATTCACGCTATATGTAAATGGGGAAAAACAGCAACTCTAACCTACAAGAGCTTCTCCAAATAGTGATATTCTATTCCAAAATCTTTCTTGATCTGGTCTACTTGCTCTAATGCATCATCTCTACCCGTGCCTAGCGTAGCGGTGATCATTACATTTTTGGGCGTATGTTCGGTCGAAATGAATTCAAAAACCTTGGTCTTGTAACCACTTGCTTCAAGTAAAAGAGACCGGATTCCATCCGTCACCAGTTCGGCCTGCCTTTCTTCCATAATGCCATGACGTAGTACGGACTGCAAGGCCGTTTGACATTGCATTTGCTTTCTGATCTGTTTGTGGCAACAAGGAGCCACTACAATATAGGAAGATTGTGCCTTGATACCTTTTGCGATGGCAATGTCCGTAGCAATATCGCAAGCATGCAGAGCAATCAGCATATCGATCTTCTCCGGCTTGTACTCTTCTATATCCATAGCTAGGAACTTCAAGCGATCAAAGCCGATATCCTCTGCCAGCTGATTGCAGAAGTTTACCAGCTTTGACCGAAGCTCAATACCGGTCATACTTGCCTGGATTTTCCGATTATTGACCAAATGGTCATACAGAGCGAATGTCAAATAGCCCTTTCCAGACCCCATGTCCACCAAGTGTGGAGTAGGTCCAAGGACTCCTTGATCAATCAAGCTATCAAGAATTTCGATATACTTATTAATCTGTCTGAATTTCTTTTGGCCCGTTTTCAACAGCTGGCCATCCTTCCCCGTTATTCCCATCGGATGGAGATATTTAGCCTGCTTAGGATCAATTAAGCGTTGCTTTTGCTTGTCGTGGTTGGCGGAGGGAGCTTCGGCGTGACTGGCTTTTTTGGAGAATAATCTGGCCTTTCGCTTCCTATTGTATTGAAGACTATGATCTTGAGTGGTGGTGAAAAGATCAGCATTCAGGAATTCATCCCCCAGCCAAAGAGTGATTAGCGTAATCGCCTCTTCGACTGGATGATTCTTAACCTCATCTCGATTGGTATACCGAAGCGTAAAGGATAAAACCCATTCTTCTTTTAGCTGGATCAACCTGGCAAAGATGTTCCTTAATGCTCCACCTTTATTACTGGGTTTGCTTAGGGTGAGCTTCACAAAGGATTGTTCCTCCACAGAGGTTCTCAAATGTTGTATGAATGTTTCTGCTGCCATTAGATTGCAATACTACCAATCTTTTGGGGATCTAAAGTAAATAGAATCCTAGTTTTTCAGAATGGCGCCTCCAATAGCGCAATTCAGGCAGTTTTTGGACTGACAATAATTGCCGTGTAATTCTAATAAGGCCTGACTTTGAGATGCATTTGTGGCATTAAAACCTACGTTTTCCCACTTGGCCATCAAGTGATTGGATTCTGGAGGAATATTTTCTATTAATTGTACGGCCAGCTCACAGTAAGTCGGCAAATCTTTTTCTCTACCATATAAGAAAAGGATTGGGGCAAGCGCGTTGATGGTCAGAAGGTGGATAGTACCTCTTCCTAGTGATTTTAGTTTGGGCGGCGAGGCTTTGTCTAATACATAATGTTCTTTCCAATAACCCGAGACCTGTATCTCGAATAGGTTTTCCACTTCTTTGAGGGTTTGAAGGGCAAGTACTTTACTGAAAAGGTGTTCCGTTTGGTGGTAGAGTTTGGCCAATTGGGCCAAGCGGACGGTGGGGAAATTGGCAGGCCGCATGCGCATAAATTTCCAATAGACAGCTGACATCGGCTTTAGTTGAAACTTGTGTGCTAGATATTGATATTCTCGCTGTAAACGCATTGGGTATTCTCCTGAAAAACTTCGTTCCAGAAGGCCTGCTTGGCCAAAGAGTAGTGCTTCTAACTGTAGCAGATTGTGTTGATGTTTTCGTACAAGGGAAAATGGGAGCACCTTAGTTAACTGCTCGAAGGCATCGCCGTTGACCTTCATGCCGAAACTCTTTGCTAAGCACTGGTACAGGCAAGCTTCCCAATGGAATTTATTGCTTTCTAAAACCTTCTTCATGTATACGCATCGTCTTTCGAGTCGTTCTACTAGGAGGCGATCCAGCCAAAGTTGGCGGGTAATGGGAGAAACCCCCGAAATCATTTTCTGACAGGGAATCCAATCCGTATTGTGCTGCATACTCTTGTATAATCCAGCGACTTTGGCAGGGATGCGAGATTGTAGCTCCAAGCAAGGAATCTGGGTCCCGTCTCGGTGTGTAATGGGAGTATCTTCTTCGAGAACAACGTGTAGGATAACATTTTCATAAGCGGGATCTTGCTGGTGTCCATGCTTCGTCCAGTCAGAGGCTTTTAAGTGCATTTCAACATTACCGACCCAGAGGGTGTCCCCGATTTGAATCCGAGCATGGGTGAAATCCGGGCCGGCGTTCTGATTATGGTTGCCGAATTGGATAATGGTGATCTTCTGACCCTGGGTAGTAAAAAGCTTAGTACAGTCAAAGCGTTGCATACGCCAGACATAGTGGAGTAGTTCTTCTTTCATGAGAGCGACGTTTTTTGAAAAATACAATATCGAGGAATGTCCACCTGTTTGGGTAGAGTTCAACGGTATCTACAAGTGCTTAGGGCAAGTAAAACTTACCTCAAACGCTTACAGAATGTAATGGTTAGTTATTTAATTTGATAGGAAACGGGGCGCGTTATGTATCCAAATATAAGATAAATATTCTATACTACTCAAGTTCGCGACTACTGCTGATCCGTTCAAGGATGTTGAAAGTGAAATCATATTCGTTTTTCTCGTCGGCCTTACGCGCTTCTTGAGAAACTAGTTTCCATTTTTCTTCATCAATTTTCGGGAAAAAGATGTCTCCCTCTATGTCGGCATGAACGGTAGTCAGATAGAGTCGATCCCAATAGGATTGGCTAAGTTCATAAATCTGTCCACCACCAATAATGAATGCTTCCTCTTCGCCATTATCGTGAGCTATCGTTAAGGCCTCCTCTACCGATGAAGCCTTGATACAGTTGCTAGCAATAAAGAATGGGTTCCGTGATATGACGATATTGGTCCGCTTAGGGAGCGGCCGGCCAATCGATTCATACGATTTTCGGCCCATAATAATGTGATGATTCAAGGTGGTTTTCTTGAAGTACTTCAGGTCCGCTGGCAGATACCAGGGGATATCATTGTTTTTTCCTATCACATTGTTGTTGGCAGTCGCCACTATGGCCGATACGATCATAAGTTCTGGTCCTAATTTTCTGCTTCTTCAA
This sequence comes from Saprospiraceae bacterium, assembly GCA_013214355.1. Taxonomy (GTDB): domain Bacteria; phylum Bacteroidota; class Bacteroidia; order Chitinophagales; family Saprospiraceae; genus DT-111. The sequence goes on from JABSSL010000075.1 coordinate 109,190, forward strand.
ATAAGCCCGGCAAAGATAGCTTTCTTTCGGAACTGTTGTACTTGCCAAGGTGGGCGCGCATGCGGCGGGCGAAGTCAGACATGGCCTTCCATGATCCTGCCGGAATTTTGGCTTTATACTCAGGGTTCTGCTCAAAGGCAGAAATCGGAATTAAACGATAGGTCATTTCTTTGTCCTCTCCCTTTTCTATATAGCGCCACACCGGTATGTAATTATGGCTATCCATGAAAGTACTCCCATTAACCAAGTCTTTCTTCAGGGTGACTTCCACAATCAATCCACCATCTGTATTGGTTTTTCGCTGACCGGAAATAAAATTCCCTAATGAATAAGCAACGAGACCCGTTTTTCTTGGATCCTTTGGTAACGCCTGCGTTTTGATGGGTTGGATGACGTGTGGATGGGCGCCAATGATGAGATCCGCTCCCCAATCGAAGATTTTTTCCGCCAGTTTTCTTTGAGTTCGACTTTCGATTAATTGATATTCTTGTCCCCAATGCATCATCACGATGATGGCATCTGGCTCTAAGGCTTTAGCTTCCTCCATGTCTGCCTCGATCTGTTCCTCATCTATTTCATTGACAATGGTGGGGGCAACGGTGCGAAGGCCATTTGTCCCATAAGTATAATTCAAAAAGGCTAGCTTAAAAGGCCCTTTGTAGACGATTAATGGGTAGTAGGCATCTCTTATCTGCTGATTCTGAAAGGTTCCCGTATGGTAAAAATAGTAGTCGTCTAAAGTCAGAATGGTATTGATAACTCCCATTTTTCCGCCATCATTAGAGTGGTTGTTGGACGTGACCAAGACGTCGAAACCAGCGTGCCTTAGGGCTAAAGCCAAGTCATCTGGGCTTCGAAATCGAGGATAGCCTTTATATGGGGGCTTTCCGGGCAGGGTTAGTTCTAGATTGCCGATGGCTAGATCAGCTTCTTGAAGTATGGGTCTCACCCATTCGAAGCAAGGCGTATAATCATACATGGAATCTTTGACTACCTCTGCAGCGGCAATTTGAGAGTCATGCCCCATGATGTCTCCGACGAAGGTCAACTTAATCTCTGCCGTGTCTGGGTAAGTGGATTGTCCCAACAAGGGATCCACAAAACTAGTCGCCAATAAAAAAAGTAAACCTAGTAGCAAATGGGGGGTAGGTATCTTGTTCATATTGTTGGTTTCAGACTTTTTGTAGAAGAAGACCTGCCTTCTCCAGTGTTTCTTCCGTTTTCGCAAAACAAAGTCGTATGATCTTATCGTCTCTGCCATCAGAGTAAAAGACCGAAACGGGAATTGCCGCTACGCCATATTCAGTAGTAAGCCGTTTGGCAAATTCAGTATCTGCTTCTTCACTAATGTCACTATAATCAAACAAATGGAAATAAGTGCCATCACAATGCAAGGGATTCAACCGACTCCCATCCATTGTTGAAAGGAAAAAATCACGCTTTTTTTCAAAGAAACTCGACAAATAGGTATAAGTGCTTTCATCCTGCAAATATTCCGCTAATGCATATTGCATCGGAGTGTTTACACTGAAAACATTGAACTGGTGCACTTTCCGAAATTCCTTCATTAAATGACTAGGCGCTACACAATAGCCAATCTTCCAGCCGGTAGCATGAAAGGTTTTACCGAAAGAGTAAACGGCAAGGCTTCGTTCGCGTAGTTTCGGATACCTCAGTACGCTTTGATGCGCTTCGCCACCGTAGATTAAATGCTCATATACCTCATCACTTAGTACTAAAATATCGGTTCCTTCTGTTAATTGCTCCAGTTTTTCAAGATCTGCTTTTCGCAGAATACTGCCCGTCGGATTATGTGGGGTATTGATAATGATCATCCTGGTTTTAGGGGTGATCAATTGCTCAAATTCTTTCCAATCCACACTGTAAGTAGGTGCTTTCAACTCATAGATCACAGGCACTCCTCCACATACTTCAATGGAAGGGCGATAGGAATCGTAAGCAGGTTCTAGTAAGATAACTTCATCACCTGGATGAACGAAGGCGGAGATGGCGGTAAACAATCCCTGCGTTGCTCCAGCGGTTACGGTGATTTCCTGGTCAGGGTCAGCGGCATAAGCAAATAAACGATTGACTTTATGCGCTAAAATCTGGCGCAATGCCGGGACACCTGCCATTGGAGCATATTGGTTAAACCCCTTTTGCATGTAGGCGTGAACCAGCTCATTTAATTTAGGATCGGTAGGGAAATTAGGAAAGCCTTGCGATAAATTAATAGCATTGTGCTCGTTCGCTAAGGCAGACATCACCGTGAAAATAGTTGTACCCGTATTAGGTAGTTTGGACGTGAGCTGCATGCAGGAATATTTGTTTTTGGCCAAATTAAGGAAAGAGGCACAAATAAAGAACCTCAGGCCACGATATCTTCAGCTAGTATTAGGGTACATAGAATGGCCTGGCCAAGAAATCTCTTGAGCAGTTGGGCTAGTTGTCAGCAGCGAGTGATGGGAGTCGAAAAAGGCTACTAATTTTCAAATTTGCTGTAGATCTTATCGATCACACGGGCGAGTACTAGGTCCTTTTCAGTGACAATGTTTCCGGCATCATGCGTATTCAGGTGGATTTCAACCGTATTCCAAACGTTAGACCAGTTTGGATGGTGATTCATTTTTTCCGCATGAAAGGCGACTTCTGTCATAAAAGCGAAAGCTTCTGTGAAATCACGGAAGGTATAGGTTGCGTTTAATTGGTCATTTTCTTCGATCCAGCGTGACATAATGGAATAGCGTTTTGGGTGAATAAGGGTAGTGATCGTGTAACGGAATTTTGGCGTAAAGTGTTTAGGAGAATACTTCCAACATCATGATTTTTTAAACGAAAATTCGGCACGGAATATGCGAATGTGTCTCATTGAAGGATGGAAGGTCGCTGTCAAGATCTAGCCTCTTTACACTATTAGGGAAAAATACCAGATTATCTTGATCCCTTCTTTCTGATCTGAAAGTATGAAATGGAGGGGACTGGAAAATTCAATCAAGAGCCTTAACTTTGAGCATATGAGTCGTACGGTTATCCTCTACGGTATTGGTTTGGCTTTGCTGATGGTAGCCTTGAAGTCGATCGAGTATCGCTATATGTTGCGTGATCTATCGATGGAGTTCTATGTAACCTTAGTTGCCCTCTTATTTACTGGGATTGGGCTATGGGTAGGCATTAAATTGCGTAATAAAACCGTCGTTCAACCGATCAATACAAACACCGTTGAAGTAGAAAATAAGGCTGTGCCAAAGGATCAGTTGTTAGCTCGAATCGGAATCAGTCAGAGAGAATTTGAAGTACTCGAACTCATCGCCGAAGGTTGCACCAATCAGGAAATTGCCGATCGACTATTTATTTCTCTCAATACCGTTAAGACTCATTCCTCTAACCTCTTCGCAAAGCTAGATGTCAAGCGTCGAACTCAGGCCGTCCAAAGGGCAAAAGAGTTAACTTTACTAGGATAGTAGTATTTCCGAATTAGTCGTTTCCAACACAAGCTTTTACTGCACTTTTACCACTAGTACTTTCGGGTGAAAAGCGTTAGTACTACCTCAATTGGTACTTTCAGGTGATGCATCATCTGGAGTAGTCCCCTACATTTGAAGTATCAAACATTACAAACTAAAATATCCATACAGATGAAAAAAACAGTACTGACCTACGGCCCGATAGCAGGTGTTATAATCGTTCTACTAATGGCTTTATTCATTGGTCTAATGAGTAAAGAACAGGATTTTCAAATGGGAGAGATCTTGGGTTATGCTTCCATGATCGTTGCCCTCTCTACTATCTTTGTAGGTATCCGGAAGTACCGGGATGATGAGCTTGGAGGGATGATTACTTTTGGCAAAGCTTTCCAAGTAGGGTTGTTGATCACACTCGTCGCTTCAGCGATTTATGTAGCCGCTTGGATGTTTTATTCTGCCGGGGGAGGTGCCGATGAAATGATGACGGCTTTTCTTGACCAAACGGTAGAGAAAATGAAAGCTAGCGGAGCAACTGAAGCGGAGATTAGTGCTAAGGTGACAGAGATGGAACAGTTTCAAGAAATGTATAAGAACCCCATCGTAAAGATTGGCATTACCTTTCTAGAGATATTTCCTGTCGGCCTCATTATATCCTTGATTGCTGCGGCCTTGTTGCGTAAGACCGAGGCGAATGTCGCAGCAGCATCGTAAGGTCTGGTGCGCTGATAATTTTTGTGTGGTAAGCCAACTGAAACCTAAATCAAAACGCTCGTGACAGGGAGGTCGACGCGTTGATGATCTTCGCTTTAAGCTGCCCGTCTAGCTAGCCGGATAGACCTGTCCGGCGGCCAGACGGAACCATGAAAATTCTCGGAGGAGGAAATACTTTTACAAAGTATACAAAGACATAGCTGGCCCCATAGGAGCCATGACGAGGCAACCCCCTTTTCATGGCTCTTCTTATATTTGTCGAAAAGATAATGCAATCCTTACAGCGATTATGTGCAATCCTGCTTCTCCCAGTAGGACTACTGCTAGTCCAGTGTCGTTCGAATGATAAGTCATCAGAGGTGATAGAGAATATTTCTGACACTACAAAACTGGATACTACTCCCATTACTTCTCCCGTAACCCCGCCACCACCACCGCGCCCTATTCCTGATTACGATACTTTGGAATGGACGGATCTACATTATCTGGATGAAAGTATTGTGCTGGATATGCGATACGCAACGGACAGTAACTTTGTGGAAGAAACAATGTATGACTGTGGTCGATGCTTTTTGAGGCCCGAAGTAGCGCAGAAGATCGTGAAAGCCCATAAAGCCTTGCAAGAGAAAGGACTTGGGTTGAAAATGTTCGACTGCTATCGTCCTCGTCCCATCCAGTGGAAATTATGGAAAAAGATACCCGATGCACGATATGTGTCTGATCCCAGGAAAGGCTCTATGCACAACCGTGGAGCAGCAGTTGATCTCACTATTGTAGACGCCGAGGGGAAGCAGTTAGATATGGGCACTACCTTTGATTTCTTTGGTCCTCGGGCTTGGAGTACCTACCAGGAATTACCAGACTCGGTCTTAGCCAATCGCCGATTACTAAGAAGTGTTTTAGAGGCGGAAGGATTTGCTGGAATTCGTACCGAATGGTGGCATTTTTCCTATTCTGGCAAGCGGTACGAGATTTCGGATATGTTATGGAACTGTGAATAGGAGGCGAAAATGCTGCCAAAACGACAAGCCATCGAAACAAAGGATATATTTGAACGTTTCTTGATTTGAGATTAAGCAAAGTTTTTTACAAATTGCGTCTCCATTTCTGTACCAGAATCTATATAGAACCCTCTTTAACAGCTGTTGAGGAACCAAAAGTTAAGTATGCAACAATATAAATCGGATGTAGAGGCCATTGACGCGATGGCGCAAGCCTATCGTGATTTGAAGCAAGAGATCGCCAAGGTCATCGTGGGGCAAGAAGAGGTGGTTAAATCCGTGATTATTTCGCTCTTTAGTAATGGACATAGCCTCTTGGTAGGGGTACCTGGGCTGGCTAAAACACTACTTGTAAGTACGATTGCCGAGGTACTAGATCTAGACTTCAAACGGATTCAGTTTACGCCGGACCTTATGCCTTCCGATATTACCGGTTCTGAAATTTTGGATGAGGATCGCCATTTCAAGTTTAATAAAGGTCCTTTGTTCTCTAATATACTATTGGCGGATGAGATTAACCGGACCCCTCCTAAAACTCAGGCTGCCTTGCTAGAGGCCATGCAGGAACGCTCCGTTACGGTGTCCGGTCAACGTCATTTGCTACCATCGCCTTTCTTTGTACTGGCCACGCAGAACCCGATCGAACAGGAAGGAACCTATCCTTTGCCAGAAGCGCAGCTTGACCGTTTTATGTTCAATATTCCGTTGGACTATCCCTCTTACGAAGAGGAGATTGCCGTAGTGAAAAGTACCACGGCTATCCAAAACCATGATCTAAAGCATGTATTGAGTAGTGAACAGATTATGTTCTTCCAGCAATTGGTGCGCAAAATTCCTATTGCTGACAACGTACTGGAATATGCTGTTTCTTTGGTAACTCAAACACGCCCAGGTACCGATAGAGCCACTAAGCATGTAAATGAATATATTTCTTGGGGGGCTGGACCAAGGGCCTCACAGTATCTGGTACTTGGAGCAAAATGTCATGCCGCTATTCGCGGAAAGTATTCCCCAGATATAGAGGACGTGCAAGCGATTGCGAATTACGTACTACGACATCGTATTGTGCGCAACTATAAAGCTGAGGCCGAAGGTATTACAGAGGAAAATGTGATCGAGAGCCTCTTCTAAAAAAGTCTGGAAGTCCGAAATTGTAAGTTGGAAAATAATTTGAATAGCTGAATCTCACTCCCAAGGTTTTCTGAGGGGCTATGGAAGAAGTGCTAACTTCGTACTTCCAGATTCCGACTTTGTACTTGCAAGGAATGTAGAAGATTATTGTAACTTCCCTGTCCTTCTGCCTCATCCTTTTCTATTTTAATGCAGGTGTTTTGCCCCTCAATAGGAGGAATCAGGTAGATGGTTCATTAACCCATATAGCTTGTACAATGTCTTCCACTACCACCTTTCGTACTAGACTACTCAGCATTCTTTTTTGGTCGATTATTGCCGCCGCCTTTATTGGTCCCGGAACGGTCACTACTGCTTCTAAGGCTGGCGCAAGTTTTGGAATGGGCTTGCTTTGGGCATTGCTATTTTCTACTATAGCAACCATTTTCTTGCAAGAAGCAGCTGCAAGGATTACTATCGCTTCCGGCAAAAACTTAGGAGAGATTCTGGCGACTAAGTACGGGGGAGCGGGGAAGACACGTCTCAAATGGGGACTCTTTTTTGCCGTAGCTTTTGGATGTGCGGCTTATCAGGCTGGTAATATGCTAGGAGCCTTAGGTGGAATTGGACTTTTCGCCTCGGTGTCACTGAAGTTGATGACGGTAGTCCTTGCTGTAATCTGCGCGGTTTTTTTGTGGTCAGGTAACTATAAACGGATAGCTAATCTATTAGGCCTTGTTGTTGCACTAATGGGCGTTGCGTTTATTCTAGCCGCTTTACGCTCCTCTTTAGGGCCAGGAAGTTGGGACGGCGCTTTCACCCCCACAGTGAGTAATGGAAATGCCTTGTTGATTATCGGTCTGATTGGAACCACGATCGTTCCCTACAATCTTTTTCTGGGCTCAGGTATTAGCAAAGGGCAAGCTATGAGCGACATGCGTTGGGGCTTAGCTTTGGCCGTAATTATTGGAGGGATCATATCAATAGCCATTATGGTGGTGGGAACGCAAGTGGAAGGTACATTTAGTTTTGAGGCGATAGCTAAAGCCATGTCTGATAAAATGGGACCACAGGGCGCAGTAGTATTTGGTATCGGACTTTTTGCTGCGGGCATGAGTTCCTCTATTACTAGTCCGTTGGCAGCAGCAGTCACAGCTCAAAGCCTCTTTGACTGGGCTCCTACCTCCCGGAATTTTAGGGCGGTTTGGCTGGCCGTTTTGGGAGTAGGCTTGCTCTTCGGGCTATTGGATGTGAAACCCATTCCAGCTATCATTATGGCACAAGCTATCAATGGAGCCCTACTACCCATTATTGCTATTTTTCTGCTGCTGACAGTAAATGACAAACAACTTATACCGGCTGAATATATAAACACGACAGCCCTTAATTTAATCACACTGTTCATTGTGGGAGTAACCTGCTTTTTGGGCTTACACAATGTTTGGAAAGCCCTCGAAAAGATATTCTCTAGTCTGCAGGACTCCGGTAGTATCAGCTTCTGGGTCAATGGAAGTCTTAGCGTACTAATTCTTTTGTGGTTAGGGATGCAGATTTTTAGTGGAAGGGAAAGAGGCTGAATGAATAGACTATAGGTTATAGACTAAACCTTAAAAAATGAAACAAAGCGACCAAATAGAACAACTAATAGGAGAATATCGGAGCATTCTACTTGCTAAAAAACATCTCACTAAGTTGCAGCGGCGGATCGCCTCCACAGAGCATGATCTCAAACTGTTAGAGCGTATCAAACTGAAGGAGTATAAGGAGGTAAGAGCATTGGAAACTTTGTCCGTCACGTCTTTGTTCCAAACAATTTTAGGGAATAAGAAAGAGCAGTATGAGATTGAGAAGCAAGAGTATTTACATGCGGTACTAAAGTATAAGGAATATGCAAAGACACTAGAGCTGATGATCTATGAAAAAGAGGTATTGGAAGAAAAGGTAGCAAAGGAGGATAAAACCCTAGAGATTCTGAATGAACGCTTACTCCAAAGGGATGTAGAAATTTCAGCTAAATACCTCAATTTCAGAAATCAACTGATCCAAGTCAATGAGGAGACTGATGCAACCTTGGGTGCGCAAAGGGAAGCAAACGAAGCCAATATTGTAGGCGTAAAGGCGCTGATCCGTCTCAATGAAATGATTGAATTACTGCAAAAAGCGCATGATCAGGAAGCCTGGGGAAAGGATTTTGGAGTTCTTACGGCTTGGTCCAAGGTGGAAAAATACGTGAATGAGGCGCATGAGGTGTCTATACAGTTAAAACTGCATTTACTTGAGTTAAAGGATGAAATGGACGATGTTTTCAATGACTCTCCCTTCAAGGTGTATAGTCCGATTCAGGAATTTATGCACTTCCATGATATCTATTACGATCGACTTGTGTCTGACTGGATTATTCAGGAAAAAATTGTGAGTGTCCTCAATTACTTGAAAGGCTTGAAAGACAACTTGAGACTCGTTCTGAATACATTGAAGTCACTATTGGATACGCATGATAAAAAGTTGGCTATGCTGCGGCAAGAGAAAGCTGATATACTGAAGAACAACCTGGAATAATTCTATTAAATTTTAAGTATGCGATTGGCGATTACTCTTGGACGGGAAACGCCTCTTTTCTCTCAAAAGCAATCCCCTAAGGTGCACTAAGCTACTAAAGCTTCTGCTTTTCTAAAGGTATCTAAATACAGTTGCACAAACTCCTCCAGCCTTTTTCTTCGATATTGCATTACCCAACGAGGATGGGGGACAGGCAAAATGTGTTCAAAGAACTCGTGCTTTTCATTGAGTTTCTTCAGGTATTTATAATTAGCTCCTTGCCCCATACAAATAGCAACCTTATCCGAGGTACCAAAGTTTTTTTGATCATTGATATTGTCGATTATATGTGGCTCTACGGCACGTTCCAACTTCTTATCGTCGTAGTAATTATAGTTTTTACCGTCTTTAGTAAAACCAAGTGGACACACAGAAGTGATGTAGTATTTCTGGTAAAAAGAACGAGCTCCACCATAGGCAGCGATATATTCGTACACGAATATGGATGATAGCTCAGCTTTGCGTTTAAAGGTGGTTTCAATACCACAAATATCTGCTAATCGGATCGGGTCTGTGAAGGGGACCCCGGTGATACCGGCACCGAATCTACCAGGGTTAATGCCGAAAATAAAAATCCTAGGATCAGCATCACTATAATACATTTCGTAAAATCGCCCTAGCGTTGACATGGTCATTTCATTCTCATATGGGAATAATAGCTCCACATGAGGCGGTAAGGTCCAATTTGGGCGAAGGTTTTCGGTAAACTTGACTACTTGTTGTCCAAATGTCATATTAGCATTGCTTTTATACCAAGGGAACTTGACATTGCGTCTAAAGTTGGTTAATTTTCGGATTCCTGTGCCACACAATTAACAATCAGCGGATTAAAGACTAAGAATAGCGTTTTTTTATCAATTAAAGCGGTTGTTCTAGGTCTTAACACTGATTGGGAATCCCCATAGTCCATAATACGTATAAGTATCTAAAACAATCTGTGTATATCCTTTACTGATGAGCAACCATTAGTGAAGGATCTTGTTCTTTAAAGTATCAATCGGTTTACCACAAAAAGCCCAACAAGATGGCGCAACAAAATAACTATCAGCTACTCATTGAAAAGCTGGACCAATTTATCCGGAAATATTATATCAATCAACTCATTCGAGGAGGATTGTATAGTGTCGGCTTAATCTTGGTTCTTTTCCTCGTAGCTGCATTTCTGGAGCATACCTTCTTTTTCGATACAGGTATGCGAAAGGTTCTATTCTTCTCCTTTATCGGAGTGAGTGCATTGGCGCTTTCCTACTGGGTGTTTAGCCCCTTGTTACATTACTTCCAATTAGGTAAGATTATCTCTCACGAGCAGGCTGCTTCGATTGTTGGAGATCATTTCTCCAATGTGAAGGATAAACTCCTTAATGTGCTACAGCTGAAGCAGCAGGCAGATCAACTGGAAGCTAAGGACCTAATTTTAGCGAGTATCAATCAAAAATCAGAGGAGATTAAGCCCGTGCCCTTCAAAGCGGCTATCAATCTTTCGCAAAACAGAAAGTATCTACGTTATGCTTTACCTCCTTTGATGCTGCTCTTAGTCCTGTTATTTGCGGCACCAAGTATGATCAAGGACAGTACACGTCGATTGATTCGAAATGGGGAGAAGTTTGAACGCCCTGCACCTTTTCATTTTATCGTACCTGAACAAGATTTATCTGTTGTTCAATACGAAGATTTCCCACTAAATGTGAAGATTGAGGGAGATCAACTTCCCAATGAAGTTTTCATCAATGTAGATGGAATTCAACACCGATTGATTAAGGAAGCTAATGATTTGTTCTCATACCGCTTCAGCAATGTACAGAAGGATACGAAGTTCAAATTGTATTCCAGTGGCTTAGAATCTGATAATTATACATTGGAAGTAATGAGAAAGCCGAATATCCTAGGCTTTGAGGTAAAGCTGGATTATCCAGCCTACACACAAAGAAAGGATGAAGGTTTGAATAGTATTGGGGATGTGGTAGTGCCAGTAGGGACGAATATTGACTGGATCTTCAACGCTGAGAATACGGATGATATCAGTTTGTCCTTTTCTTCAGCTGAATCTTTGACAGAAACAAAGCGCTTTTCGGATGATCTCTTTTCCTATAAGAAAAGGGCCATGAAAAGCGAGTCCTACAAACTGTATATATCTAACGAAATGCTTCCCAACGCGGATAGTATTTCTTACGCCATTACCGTGATTCCGGATCTATATCCAACGATTGGGGCGGAGAAATTCCAGGATAGTACGGACCAAAAATTAATCTTCTTCGTTGGTGAAGCGGCAGATGACTATGGTCTGGTAAGTCTTTCCTTCAACTATCGAATTAAAAAGGAAGACGGATCAGAGGGAGAAGTACAGACCGTACCCATGGGACAGCCTACCAGCAAAGAAACGCGCTACGACTATACTTTTGATCTCAATGAACTAGAATTGGATCCAGGAGATGAGGTTACTTATTTCTTTGAAGTATATGACAACGATGGGGTCAATGGTAATAAGCCCGCCCGTACCAACTTGATGGTATTCTCTGTACCAACGGTTGACGAGTACGAAGCCATGGCAGAAGAAAATGATGAAGCAATTAAGCAAGAACTAAAAGAGGCGCTAGAGGAATCGAAAAAGATTCAGGAGGACATGAGAAAAATGCGCGAAAAGTTGTTGCAGGAGAAAGATCTCGATTGGCAAAGCAAGAAGGAGCTGGAAAAATTGATGGAGCGTCAGGAGGAGTTGGAAAAGGATGTGCAAAAAGCCAAAGAGAAATTCCAAGAGAATATAGAAAATCAAGAAGAGTATACAGAAACGGATGAGCGTATCCTGGAAAAACAGGAACAACTCGAGGAATTGTTCGAACAGGTGATGGATGAGGAGATGCAAGAACTGATGGATCAGATCGAAGAGTTGATGGAACAACTAGAGAAAGACGATGCACTCGAGATGATGGAGGATATGGAATACTCCGATGAGGAAATGGAGAAGGAGCTGGACCGCTTGTTAGAATTGTACAAACAACTGGAGATGGAGCAGGAGATGCAGGAAACCATTGAGAAGTTGGAGGAACTAGCGGAAGAGCAAGAGGAACTTTCCGAAGAAACAAAAGAGGCAGAGGAGAATAAAGAGGAAATGTCCGAGGAAGAGCAAAAGGAGAAGCAAGAAGAACTAGAGCAAAAGCAAGAGGAACTGAATGAGGAGATGGACAAGCTAGAGGAGAAGATGGATAAGATGCAGGAGAAAAACGAGGAGTTAGAGAATAAGAAAGAACTGGGCGAGTTTGAGGAGCAAATGGAAGATATCCAGGAACAGATGGAGCAGAGCCAAGAGCAGCTTCAACAGCAGCAAAATAATAAAGCTTCTGAATCACAGAAAGGAGCCTCTCAGAAAATGAGAGAAATGGCTATGCAAATGGCCATGCAAATGCAGCAAGGTGAAATGGAGCAGATGCAAGAGGATATGGCTGCGCTTCGTCAACTGCTAGAGAACCTAGTTGGACTTTCATTTGATCAGGAGGATCTTATTGAATCTTTCGCCGGGGCAGATATCAATACTCCACGTTATGTGGAATTGGTACAGGATCAGTTTAAGCTACAAGATGACTTTAAGCTAATTGAAGATAGCCTTCAGGCTTTGAGTAAGCGTGTCTATCAAATTGAATCCTTTGTGACGGAGAAAGTCTCTGAGATCAAAAATAACATGCGGGAGTCTTTGGAAGAATTAGAGGAGCGCCGTAAGGGACCAGCTGGTGATCATCAGCAAAGATCCATGAAAAATGTTAATGATTTAGCCTTGATGTTGAGTGAGGTGATGAACCAAATGCAACAACAGATGTCGGGGATGATGTCTGGAAATCAGATGTGTGATAAACCTAACGGACAACAGGGCAAGGACGGCCAAAAGCCACAGGACCGGCCGGGGCAAGGTCAAGAGGATCTGAAAAAGCAGTTGCAAAACATGCAGCAACGCATGAAGAATGGCAAAGGGGGGTCCAGTAAAGAGTTTGCTCAGATGGCCGCCAAACAGGCTGCTCTCCGTAAAGCTTTACAAGAAAAGGCGAAAGAAAAGGAACGTCAGGGTAAAGGCGATAAGCAATTGCAAGAATTGATTGAGCAAATGGATAAGGTCGAGACAGATCTTGTTAACAAGAAATTGACGAATGAGACGATGTCTCGAGTGGAAGAAATTGAGACGCGATTGTTAGAGCATGAAAAGGCAGAAAGGCAAAGAGAGTATGAAGAAAAGAGAAAGGCGGAAACAGCCCAGGCTAGGGATCGCAAGATTCCACCTTCCTTGGAAGAATACATTAAGAAGCGAGAAGCAGAAGTAGAAATGTATAAGACTGTATCTCCTTCACTTAAGCCTTATTACAAGTATCTAGTGGAAGAGTACTTCAAATCGCTGAAAACTGCGCCGACGGATAATTAGGCTTTTCTTGCCTAGTAAATAATACGAGTATAAGCGTTAACGAGAGGTGATTTAGACAAGGCAAGTCTAAATCACCTCTTGGTTTGTAGAGGAAAATGCGGTTAGAAACAGAGAGGAATCTCAAACTGGACCTTTCCTGGTATGCACTGCTCTTGATGATGACGATAGTAGTGAAATGATCGTCTATACTTGAAGTACGCTACTTGGTATACTGTTTTACGGTTTATGTATGTGATTTTCAGTGTCTTGTGTGGACAGAGGGAGGGGTGAGAGGTAGGTCTGATAGGACCGGCAATTTGAATAAAAAAAGCGTTTCTATCTACTAGGATTTTTCCTGTTCAAATTTGAGCGAATTCTGATTTCTCGCTCAAATTGAGGGCTTTAACGCCTGCCCCCCTTGACTTTTGCCTCTATTGGGCGTAACTTTGTATCAGAATTAATGCAAACGGGAAAATATCCAAACGCCATCCCTATCCCTAATAGCTCTCCTATTACCAAACTTGTTCAAATGTGATCTCCGTCACTGAAACAGCGTCAGTGATATAGGCATTTTTGTTTTCAAATGAAGCAAGTTGTATAATAGGTTGCTTCGAAAAAAAGGTTCGTAAAAAAGTTAGAAATTGAACTGTTAAAGCGAAACTTCTCAATTTTTTTGCGTCACAATGAAGTAAGGAAGTTTTTAGTACTTGCATCATTGTTAAAATAATCTTAAATTTCGGATGTGCAAACAAAATATGGGTTCAAGACTGATTATGCTGAGACTACCTTCTAATCCTGGGAATATCGCTATGGTAGAGTCTTTTGTGGAGCGTGTGGTGCAGAGATATAAGTTGACTCCAGATCTTTATGGCAATATTCTCATCAGCCTTACCGAGGCAGTAAACAATGCCATCATTCACGGAAATCATAAGGATGACTCCAAAACAGTGGAGATCTCTTTGCAAAAAGAGAAAGATAGCCTTTCTTTCCGCGTTACTGATGAGGGCCGAGGTTTCGATTATAATAGCTTACCAGATCCAACTAGTCCTGATAGAATTATGGAAGTTGGAGGCCGAGGCGTTTTCTTGATGCACCAATTGGCCGATCATCTTAAGTATCATAACAACGGGAGCACGGTCGAATTGCATTTCAACCTTTAATGAAGATACCTCCTATTCCGGAAGAGGAATCTACTACTCAAGCACAGATCCTCTTCCACGAGGAAGATATTTCTTTCACCTTACCAGACGAGCTGAACTATATTAATTGGATTCAATCCGTGATTGAATCGGAATCTTGCCAGCTGCAACAGCTCAATTATATTTTTTGTAGCGATGCTGCTTTGCTCAAGGTCAACCTTGAGTACCTCGATCATGATACCTACACGGATATTATCACTTTCCCCTATGCTTCAACACCGCAGATAGAGGGGGATATCTTTATTAGCATTGATCGTATTAGAGAAAATGCTGCTAAGTTTAACCAACCTTTTGAGCGAGAGCTGAGACGTGTGATGATTCACGGTGTGCTCCATCTCTGTGGTTATGGCGATAAATCCGAAGAAGAACAGCGTATTATGCGTGCCAAAGAGGATGAAGCTATAGCTCTCTTTATTACTCCTTGATTTCTATCCATTTTATACAACAATCTTGTCCTTCTCGTATTATAGATGTAAAGGCTATTTTTTTATTCCAAAAGATGACCATGACCATCAGAGAAGCACAAGCAACAGTTGATAAATGGATTAATACTATTGGTATCCGTTACTACAATGAATTAACGAATACTGCCATACTCATGGAGGAAGTAGGGGAAGTTGCACGCCTGATGGCACGTTTGTATGGAGAGCAATCGTTCAAAACCAAGGAAAAGGAGTTAGCCGGTGCAAAAGATCTACCCGATGAAATGGCGGATGTACTTTTTGTGCTGATTTGTCTCGCCAATCAAACGGGGATAGACTTGACCGAGGCCCTGGAAAAGAATTTAGAAAAGAAATCCATTAGGGATAGAGCGCGCCACGCAAACAATCAAAAACTCAAGTAATTCTTAAAAAAGGCAATGAAAATTTGTTTTTTTTAGTTATTACTTATTTTATGTTCTTTTTTGTGTTTCTTTTTCCCGTTATTTGTATATAAACTTTAGCCAAGCCAGTATTTTATTTATTTCACGAGCCTTTCTCACAAAGGATATAGGGCTAATAGTATAGGTATGTCAAGCAAACAGGTGAAGATGACACTGATCTTCACTCTATGTGCTATTGTGGGCGGTGCGCAAACGCCCTTCAATTGCAATGGAGGAATGTACAGAGTCACGGAAAACGATAAGGGGAGTACCTTTCAACAAATAGATTTAGATCCGGACCTCGGACGGATCCAGTTTACTGATTTGGCGCAGTATGACGGTTTAGCTATCAATGCCATTTGTTATCGTCCCCAGGATGATCTTGTATATGGCCTGATCCAAACCAGACCTTACCAACTCTGTAGGATAGATGCGGATTATCGCCTAGCTATCCTAGCTACCTTGCCTTTACCCGATTCTTTGCATTTTGTATCAGGGGATATTAGTCCCGATGGTAGATACCTTGTCATGTTGGGCTTTCATGAAAGAGCAAACTATAATTTGTTAGCCAGGATAGATTTAGCAGACCCGGATTATCATACCGAGATGGAGATTTTTCGAGCAGCGGGAAGCACCTCTTCTGTCTATTGTACGGATATTGCCTTTCATCCGACCACCAATGTGTTGTTTGGATTTGACCACTTGCAGAGGCGCTTAGTCACTATTGATCTGGATGAGGGGGTAATCGATAACACTACATACCCGGTAACGGGCAAGATTCAAGGAATAGTTCCATCTATTTTCTTTGATGCTAGAGGAAACTTATTTGGAATCGGTTCTGCGGCAAGCCTTTTTGGGGATCGAACACTTTTTAAGTTCGACATTGATAGTGGGAAAGTTGACCGTTTGCAATCTTTGAACATCGACCACTATCCTGAAGACGCCTGCTCTTGCCCTTACACGGTTGAATTGTATAAAAGTATTAGTTTTCGCCAACTGTCTCCGTGTACCCAGGTTCAATTCACCTACTCCCTCGTTAACAAGACAGGGGAACCACTCACCCAATTAGAACTACGAGACAGTTTTCCTGCTGGTTTTTCCATTCAAGCCATCCACCTAGATGATCAGTTATCGGCTACCATCTCTGGGGAAGGAACTCATCGCTTTGAGTTAAGCCAGCTGGACCTTCCCATTGGCCAATTTGAGATCACGGTTGATATGTGGCTGGAGGAGGAGGTTTCGGCAGGGGACTATGCAGACCATGCGACCTTATGGCATACACCGAGACTGTACCCGGAAGGTCCCAGTTATATTCTATCAGATGACCCGGAGACGATTGTAGTAGATGATCCTACGCAATACTCGGTAAGACCTTTAGAGGCACTGTTCACCAAAAATCATTATTTGATCTGTCCTGGAGATAGCGTGCTCTTGCAACCACTGACCGATCCAAACCTAAGCTATAGCTGGAGCACTGGACAAACTGGTCCTGCTATCTGGGTGTCAATACCTGGGGAATACGAATTATTGATAGAAAGTGACTGTGAGCGTGATCGAACCCGAGTACGGGTAGAGCTTTCAAATTTATCAGTGACTCTAGGATCTGGCATACACGCAGAAGAGGGGGAACCCATCGTAGCTGTACCTGAAGTAATAGGTACAGGAGAAGTCGTAAGTTACGCCTGGACTTGGCTTCCTACGGGGGAGATGTCTATTTGTCCTAATTGCGATGAATTTCGTTTTGCGCCACTTGAAGAAGGCCTAGTCGAATTGAAGGTCATGGATGTATACGGCTGCGAAGCCGCTGCCACTACTCCTGTTTTCCTCAGCGAATTTGCAGTATATGTTCCGAATGCCTTTAGTCCTAATGGAGATGGTTTGAACGATCGTTTCTATGTTCAAGGAAGAACAAATTATGACATTCAAAGTTTCCGGATTTTCGATCGCTGGGGAAATCAGATTTTTGAACAAGCCGATATAGAGGTCAATGCTTCAGAAATGGGCTGGAATGGTGAGGTCCGAGGGGAAATGATGAAAACTGGCGTGTATGTGTGGCAAGCAATTGTCGTTGCCAGGGATGGAAGGCAGCAGCTCTTGTCGGGGGGTGTGCAGCTGGTTCGATGATCGTTTATCAAGGGAGCTAAGGTGGCTTTTTGAATAGATATTAGATATCAATTTTGCTAGATAAGTTTGGTTTGCGCCGATCTAGTTCGTCGGATAGATTTTCTCACAACAACTTTATATTCCTTCCCACCTCTTGCAACCTCCCGAGATTTTTCGCGTCTTTACTGCAAACATTGAATTTATTCCTGCTCAATACAAATCGTATCCTTCTATACATCGAGTAGGTACTCACATTTAATTTCTATCATCTAAGGACTAAAACTTAAGAATCATGACTAACCGACTCATTAAAACTTCCTTCCTGTTCACACTTGCCTTTCTTTTTTGCGCCAGCTTTACCCTAAATGCGCAGTGGAACAAAGGAATTAAAGGAAGTGGTAATGTAATTGAGCAAAATCGTAACCTCTCAGGTTTTCAAAATGTCAAAGCAAGCAGTGGGGTAGATGTGGTGTTGATGCAAGGGAGCCAAGATAAAGTAGTGGTGAAGGCTGATGATAATTTGGCAGATAAGATAACTACCCGCATAGATGGGAATACCTTAGTACTAGGTGTTGAACGAAATACTTCTATTAGAAATGCTAAGTCTTTCAAGGTTTTGGTAACGGCAAGTAACCTGAAGGCAGTCCTTTCCTCTGGAGGATCAGATGTATATTCTGAAGGTACGATCAAAGCAGATGCATTGAGTATTAAAGCTAGTGGTGGAAGTGATGTGAAGATGGATCTGACAGTTAAAGAATTGACCTGCGATATAAGTGGAGGATCGGATGCCAATCTTCAAGGTAAGGCACAATTTATGTTAGTCAATGCACGCGGAGGTAGTGACTTTGAAGGGAAAAACTTAACGGTCGAAAATTGCGAACTAAAAGTGCATGGTGGTTCAGATGCCTATGTATACGTCACTGGCGAAATTTCCATGGAGGCGCATGGAGCAAGTGACATTCACTACAAAGGAAGCCCGAAGGTTAGTTATCAGAAATCTTCAGGTGGTTCCGATATCTACGGTAACTAAAGAAACTAAGGAGGAGGGATGGATAGCATCTACTATGCTACTCATCACTCCTTATATCCGCTTTAAAACGCTTATCACTGGTAAAGTGGTATCGGCACCTCTGGTCCTTTCGGGTTGTGACTGGAGGTGCCTTGTTTTTGGGAAGGCATCTATAGGTGAAACCATCTGGTGAACTTAACTACCAACCCAAGATCCTTAGTGTTCCAATCTGGGACACCAAAGTTATTGCCCAGCACTAAATACAGATCTGACATAGGGGCATAACGCCATTGCAGCCTGCTATTGATATTCATATTTTGTGCTAAGGTGTTGTATTGGAAAAAAGTGGTCCAAAATAATTGGTCGCTGAAAGAGATCTCTACCCTCGGTGCAAATAGGTGAATCCCTTCGCGCCCGTAGACATTCAAGTCTACCCAGTTGTAAATATACCTCAGCTCTAGGTTCATCCAAGGTCGGAATTTGAGGCGTATATAGTTGTTGAGAGAAATACGGTGACCTGTGTAGAATGCTCCAAAATCAATGACCGTTCCATAAGAAAAGAGCTTACGAGGATCACTATCAAAATCGAAGAAATAGCGATAAAAGGTGTAGCGATCTATTGGCAGTAATTTGTTGTCCTGGCCGATCGGATTGAAAGGAAACAAAAGCTGAATTTCTTCCCGTCTCACTCCAAGATCTATCTCACTTTGATTGGCCATATCTAATTCATAAACGAAAGAGCTAGTACTTTCACTGAATTCTCCACCGCTATTGATGTAATAGTTGTGCCGAAGTCTTGGCCCGTGGTACACAACTTGTTTTCCAGCAGCAGGATAGAAGTCCCACCCTATCCAGTTGAAGTTTTGAATGTATCCAATGCGCAAAGTGCTGTCCTGTAAAGGATCATAATTAAATAGCCGAGGGGTGAACCCCATGGCTGGCAAGTAGTTTTCCCCGAGTGAGAAAACGGTGGTGTAAAAACGAAGCGATTTGGAACTGTAATTGACGGTCCATTCCCAGTGGTCGCGATCTTTTTTGATGTTGGGTTCATCCAAAAAGGCTCGGTGGTAGGCGGTCGTGCTCGAAAAATTTCCACTTTCTGATCGATAATTGAATTCTGCTCCGGCAACTCGGTTAAAGCTAGCTCCTTCTTGATCTGCAGTCGAGGTCTGCTGTTGATTCGTTAGGAAGCCCCGAAAGGAAGATCTTTTGAGGACCCGTCTTTGAAAGGCAGCAACGGTATAGTTTTGAGCAGCGTTTCCATCTGATTCGGTGGTCTGTGTATTCATTAGATTGACACGCCACTTGTCGCTGAGGTTACCACTCAATCGGGCACCAAAGGCAATCGGGATGGTTTGCCCGTTTCGCAGGCCAATCCTTCGAGAGAAAAAGGGTTTTATTTCCCAATTGCCAAAAGTCTCGATGAGATCATTGTTCTCCAAAAAGAAAGGCCTTCGCTCTGGAAAGAAGATATTAAATCGGCTTAGGTTGATGACTTGGCGATCAACTTCGACGGTAGAAAAATCAGGATTGATGGTAAGGTCGAGATTAAGGGAGGGTGTGAGGGCTACTTTGGCATCGATTCCTGCGTTGACCCTCTGCCTTGTTTGATCTGCTGTTAGATAATCTCGATTAAGGCTCCCGGAAGTGTAGGGTAAAACAGAGGCATTACTACGATTTTGTGGAAGGGGAGCTGGCCACTGCAATATTCCTGTATACCCAAGATCTACATCTGAAAAATTAGCGGGGAAGGGGATCCAGGTAGAGATCTGATTACGCTTCATATCGTTGCGAATGAAATTGATTCCCCATTGCAATTGGTCATGTTGATATCTTATGCTTTTGAAAGGGATAGCGATCTCAGCTGTCCAGCTACTATCTGTTCCTTGTTTGACGGCACTATACCAAGCAATATCCCAACTAAGATCGACACTCGTACTAGCGATCATACCTTCTGACTGCGCACCTCCGGCATTGACTGCGAAAAAAAAGCCGTGTGTTTTTTGTCTGGCTGGATCTAGGACGATGCCAATCCCATCGTCACTGAAGAATTGGTCCCGTTTGAGGGACTCTAAAATGTATTGGTTATTCAGGGATTTACAGGTGAAGCCAAAATAAAGGAAGCGTTCATCATAGGTAAGGTATACCGTGGTTTGGGCTTCTGCCTTACCGATATCGTTGGGACGGTGGTTCCAGAAGGAACTGATGGGGGTTATGCCTTGCCATGCCGCTTCGTCCATGATACCATCAACGAGGATGGGCCCTTCGGCTAGTTGGATATTTGTACTTGTGGAATCTAGTTGCTGACAGTAGGCGTTTACCAGTAGACATAAGATGCCTACTAGAAGTAAAGGTGATTTCTTCATCATGTGCTTAGATTATAGAATGCGAACTAGGGTCAGCTGGCTACGGGACCAGTAGACATTTTGTGCAATACCAAAATGAAATTGAAAGAATAATACACAGCCCTTATCAGTAGACAAGGCCCATTTTACGTATGAATGACGTTTTGCTATGTTTTCTTAAGCTCTGATTTCGTCTAATGCCCAAACGGTAACTTCTCGTACTTCACTGCTTTCATCCCGTAGTAAGGGAAGCAAGTGGTGAAGTGCTCTGGCATCACCGATCATACCTAAGCTCTTGGCGCTGGCTACTCGGACCGATGAATCTTTATGTGATAGCAGTGGTAATAATGTCGAGAGGGATTCCTTGGCCTTCAACTTGCCCAAACCCACTATGGCATCTAAATTACTGGCCGGTTCTTCACGTAGTAGGTCGGAGAGCAATGGAACAGCACAATAGTTACCATATTCCCCGATCTTCTGAATCGCTGCCGTGCGTTGCGCTGGAGGCCAAGTTTGAATCGCATTCCAAAGGAGAGTTGTTCCCCTAGGAACTCCGATATCTGCAATGGCTTGTACAGCGGCCAAACGGAGATGTAGATGAGGAGCATATAAGAATGGATTAATAAGTTCTAGGGAAGCTGGCACTTCCAATTCACCAATGGATCGGATCGCCATCTCTTGTACCCAGCTATCCTCATCCTCTAAAAGTGGTTGTAAGGCCGTAAAACTGCTTTGATCTTTTATTTCTCCTAGTGCCCAGGCCGCTAAGGACCGGACCTGAGCAGAATCATGACTAAGCAATTCCTGTAAAGGAGTGACTGCCGCTGCATTTTCCTCCTCCCCAGTCTGCCAGATGAGTGGAGTGAGTTGATCAACCGGAGCGTGCAATTGTTGTTGTAGGGCTGTGTGAGAGGAGAGCGCTGAACGAGCTTCTGTTTGAAAGCAAGCTGATAAAATCGTTAAGCACCCTAAGGAAAGTAGTGTAAACTTGGAAAAAATCCCCATCCGTACTGGTGTACTTGAGTCTTCCTTGATGACATATTCTACCCGGTTCCGCAGCTGGCTGGCGTGACCGATAGAGGATACCATGGAGAATTTGGGAGTTTGAAGTAGTCGGGTGATTTGCACCAATTGGGTGGCGTAGTCATAGGGGGATATTTCATGGCTAATAACCCAATGATCAGCTCGTTTTTCACTTTCCAATTGTACTTGCTTCGACAAGATCCAAATCGGGTAATTCCACCAGAAAAAACAGCAAGCCAAGCGCCGGATGATGTTGGGACCGAAGTCTTGATGGTTGATATGGGCCGCTTCGTGCAACAGAACAGCTTTAAGCCGTTCCTCTGGCCATAGGATGGCTCCTGGCGGGAGGACGATGACTGGGTTTCGAAATCCAAAGGTGAAAGGAATTTGGGTAGAATTATCGAGTATAAACTTTGGGGAAGGAAGAGGATTTACCGCAGCTAGCGAAGACCATAATTTATCCAGGACCGGATGATTATCGATTTCCACACGAGACTGGGCTAATCGCCTAAGTAGAAATAGTTCACGCCCCAATTGAAAGAGAAAAATGACAATCCCCAACATCCAAATCACATGCGTGGTCATCCTCCAAGTCATAGCTGAAGAAGTACTTGCCTCCGCATCGGGCTTCAGCGTATATAGGTCCTCTACAATCGATTTTTCCGCGGAGTTAATACACGTTTTTGCTGAATCTATGGCTGCTGTGACAACGGCTAAATCCATGGAGCCAATTGATGCGTCTTGGGGCTGAGCAACTGGTTGAATAAAGGAGCTAGTATACGGCCAATGCCATTCCGGGAAGACTTCTATACTCAAAGGGAGTAAGGCTAGTATGAAGAAGAATAGCTGTAGGGTGAAGTAGCGAATTTTGGGTGATAGCTGCTTAGTAAATAGATAAGCCATCCAGGCCAAACCGGTAATCACAATCGATTTTATGGCTAGTAAGCCAAGGGGGCTAAGACTAATCATTGCTTTCCTTTTTTCTGACGGGCCACTTCAATGAGCTGGGCTAGCTCGTCTAATTCAGCCTCTGATATCTTACTGGAGTCAAGATTGAGTAAGGTGGAAACTACTTTTGGCGTGGAGCCGCCAAAGTAGGTTCTAACGACATGTTTCAAGGCTGACTGCTCGGCCTGCTCTGCTGCAACCGCAGGTTGATAGATGTATTTCTTCCCCTCCTCCCGCTGCTGCAGGTATCCTTTATTCTTCAGGTTGTATATAGAAACTCGAATCGTATTATAGGAAGGTTGATCGGCTAGATTATCTACTACCTCTTGTACACTGGCCTCGCTCAATCGATGGATAATTTCCATGATCTGGCGCTCTCTTTTGCTGAGTTCAGAATAGTCGGGCATGAATGTGTAATTTTTTTTACACTGCAATGTATTGGGATTTGAGCACAAATGCAATCAATGTGTAATTTTTTTTACAGTTAGTGGCTTACCCCTGATTTTGCTCGTCTACGAGATCTTACCATCCATCTACCACCTAGAACCAGCGAGCTATTCGATTTTTGACCCAACTAGAAAGCGCTTTACTTGCCTGTCAAATCACAAAATCTAGTTGATATGAAAGAAATCACCTGCTGTCTTTTATTCTTACTTCTTTCCGCCTTTGCAATTGGGCAATCACCGAAAATCACTACAAGAAATTGAAGAACAAATAAACCAGGCGCAAGCTCAGTCATTCGCTCAACGCACTGATAAACTGGCACCGCTTTTAGAAAAGCTGGAAGCCATGGAACCTTCTGAATGGTTGGATTACTGGAAGGCCTATACTGCCTATCAAGGGGCCATTTACTTAATGGTAATGGAAGATCAAGCAGGGGCTTTAGCCTATGTGGACAAGGGACTGGCTGTTCTAGAACAGAAAGATAAACCCAATGATGAAGAGTACGCTCTCTTGGGTACCCTCTACAGCTTATCTATCTCCTTTAAACCTGGTGAAGCTATTGGCCTCTCGGCCAAGGCTCGGAAAAGTTTTAATAAAGCTTTGAAGAAGAACTCGGGTAACTTACGAGTCCTAGTGGGTATAGGTAGATCTGATTACTATAAGCCAAAGCAATATGGTGGTGGAAAAGAAGCAGAAGCTTTTCTGCTCAAGGCACTTGCCGCCCCAGATCAATATTCTTCGGAGGCCAATGCTCCCAGCTGGGGAAGGGATGATGCCTATTATTATCTAGCGGCTTTCTACGAAAGAGAGGACCGGAGAGATGATGCGAAACTCTATTGCCATAAAGGTTTGAAGGAGTTTCCTACACATCCTCTATTAACTGAACTTTTGGCAAAACTGTAAATGCGTCCGATGAGATTGATAGTATTGTTAATGCTTATGGCACAAACCCTAGCAGCGCAGTTTACCATTAGCGGAAAAGTACAAGATGAAAAAGGTGAAGCTATCCCCTTTGCCAATGTATACTTGAAGGAGGTTTTTGATGGAACTTCAACGGACGAGAAGGGTTCTTTCTCTTTCAATACCGAATCTCGCGGGTCCCTGATCTTAGCGGTAAGCTGCCTCGGTTTTGCGAACTACGAGCAAGCTGTTGAAGTGAATGGGGGCGTACAAGTGGATATTATTCTTCAGAAAGGCAGTAATCAATTGGCAGAGGTTGTTATCTCTGCGGGAGCATTTGAAGCTAGTGATGAGAAGAAGATTACCATGCTGAAACCCTTAGACATTGTTACGAATGCTGGTGCTTCGGGCGATGTCTATGGGGCGCTACAAACCTTGCCAGGCGTGTCGCAGGTCAATGATGAGACTGGCATATTTGTGCGGGGTGGAGAAGCTTATGAGACCCAGACGATCATTGATGGTGCTTTGGTGGCAAAGCCCTTCTTTGGAGATACTCCAGATATCCCTTCCCGCGGGCGGTTCAATCCTTTCCTTTTTAAGGGTACACTCTTTAGTACAGGAGGTTATTCTGCTGAATATGGTCGTGCGTTGTCGTCCGTATTGTTACTAAATACATATGATATCCCAGAGAATAGTGAATATAGCCTAAGTCTAAATGCAGCGGGCATAGGGGCTTCGCGCGTGAAAGTCTGGAACGATAGAACAGCCTTCCTTTTTTCTGGTGGATATACCAATTTGCAGCCGTTGTTTTCTTTGATTCCCCAAAATAGAGAATGGTTAAAACCGCCAACGGGGGCTGGTGCGGCAATGGGCTTTCGGCACCGATACGAAAATGGGGCCATGCTCAAGACCTACTTTCAATACCAGCATGGAAGCATCGGTGTAGCTTTCCCGAATGCTAATAGACCAGAGACCAATTCCGCCTTCCGAGGTAATAATGACAATGTGTTTTGGAATATGGCCTACAAGGGTTTTTTGGGTGAAAATTGGTCCCTGAAAGCGGTGGTCGGCCTTAACTATGATGATGATGGAAATGCGTTGGATGAAAGTACCTTTGGTTCCAAGGAGTGGGCGGTACAATCCCGCTTTACACTCAGTAGAGAATTTGGTCCGGTACTTTGGAAAACAGGGGCAGAATGGGTGGAATCGAAAGGGGATTACTATTTCAATGAGTTGGGTTCAAATCTTTCAGATTCCTATGTGGCTATATTCAGCGAATTGGACTGGAAGATCTATCGTAGGCTAGCGGCGAGGATTGGGGTGAGAGGGGAGCATAGCCAGTTACTGGATGCCAGGAATGTAGCGCCACGCCTTTCTCTCGCCTATAAAACCGGAGCCAAAAGCCAGGTTTCCTTCGCCTACGGCCAGTTTTTTCAACAACCTGAGCCTATGTTCTTATGGGGAAGAGATCCATTGGGTTTTGAGCAGGCAGCCCATTACATTTTCAACTACCAGTGGATCACCGATGATCAGACTTTTCGCATAGAGTTATATCAGAAAAATTATGATCAGTTGGTAAAACAGGAGGGCTTGGCTTACAACAACAATGGCTTCGGCCATGCCAAAGGCATAGATTTCTTTTGGCGAGACAAGGCGCTGCTACCCGGTCTAGACTACTGGCTGTCCTATTCCTTATTAGACGCAGAGCGATTGTACCGCGACTTTCCGACTGCAGCAACGCCGACTTTCACCACCCGACATACCTTAAATGTGGTGGCTAACTATCGAACCAATGTTCGTACAAGGTTGGGATTGTCTTATACCTATGCTAGTGGCCGGCCGTACTACAATCCCAATAACCCTGAATTCCTGTCAGATCGAACCAAGGACTATCATAATCTGAACTTAAATGCAAGTTACTTGACTTCGATTTCTGGCAATTTTACGGTACTTTATGTATCATTCCGCAACCCCATTCAGTTTGATCAGGTCTTTGGGTATACCTACTCAGATGATGGTGAACATCGAGTGGCAAGGCGCCCGGCTTCAGATTGGTCTATTTTTGCCGGGGTGTCGATATCCTTTGAAGATCATTAAGCATTAGATATGAGTAATTATCAGGACCATGCAAAGTTGAGGACAGTAGGCCTGCATGTATTGTTTTGGGTCATATACCTATTACTGTGGGCCGCTAGGGATTTAGCCTTCCATGACAACTATATGGATAATCTGCGAACCAACGCAACGACGGGTTGGCACTATGTACCTTTTATATACTTCAATCTATTCTATTTAGTACCCAAACTGTTGCTGAAAGGTAGATATACGCAATACCTCTTAGCTATTGTTCCTGGAATTCTACTCGTAACTTATATTTCCTACCATCTTCATTATTGGTTGTTCTCCTCACGCTTGGAGGGTACCATTGAGGTAGCGATGTTTTTCAGGTCCTGGGAAGGGCTGGCTGTGATCCTAACGGAGGTATTGATTCTGTTTGCCCTTGCCATGACACTCTACTTACTACAGCAATGGTACCAAAAGGAGCGATATGCTAAGGAGCTGGAGAAACAAAAGCTGGAAGCAGAACTCAATCTGCTGAAGTCGCAGGTAAATCCTCATTTCCTCTTCAATTCCTTGAATTCCATCTTTGTTATGATGGAAAAGGATCGCACCAAGAGCAAGTCTATGTTAGTGCAGTTGTCGGATGTATTAAGTCATCAATTGTACGAAACTCAAAAGAGAAGTGTACCCTTGCAATTGGAAGTGGACAATTTGAAAAACTACATTGAACTGGAAAGGACCCGACATGGGGACTTGGCCAACGTACAGGTGGATATTCAAGAGAACCTCAATGGGCACCAAATTGCTCCTATGTTGCTGCTACCTATTGTTGAAAATGCCTTCAAGCATAGCAAAAGCAATTCAGATTATTGGATTAACATTGGTTTGGGGTTGGAAGCACACCACTTATCCTTTCAGGTCGAGAATTCCCAGGGGCAAAATCGGAACCATAAAGGGGGCCTTGGTTTAGCCAACTTGAGACGACAATTGGGACTGTTATACCCCAATAAACACCACTTAAGGATTGACCAAAATCAGAACGCTTTTGCTATCGACCTAAAAATTGAATTAGATGATCACCCGTTGTCTTATAGTTGATGATGAACCGCTAGCTAGGGAGGGATTGGAACAGTATGTGCGGAAAATGCCAGGTCTGGAACTTACCGGTTCTTGTCAAAGTGCGATAGAGGCCTTAGCTTTTTTACAAAAAGAAAAACCAGATCTGCTCTTTCTGGATATACAAATGCCAGAGATGACCGGTCTGGAGTTAATGAAAGCGCTTTCAAAACCGCCGAAGGTTATTTTTACTACGGCTTATCGAGAGTTTGCCGTGGAGGGCTTTGATTTGAACGCTGTGGATTATTTGGTGAAACCGATCTCATTTGAACGCTTTGCTAGAGCCATCCAGAAAGTCCAGCAGAACCAGGAGACTATCCCCGCAAAGACCCCGAAGAAACCGGAAGATCACATCTTCATCAAGAGTGATGGGCAAATCATCAAGATTCCTATTTCGGAAATCATATATGCCGAATCAGCTAAAGATTACGTCTTTATTCATACGGTAAGTAAGCGTTATATGGCACTGCTACCATTGAAACAGCTAGAAGAGAATCTACCAGAGAACCAATTCATGCGCGTACACCGATCTTACTTGGTCGCCATAGCAGCGGTGGATCGCTTGGAAGGAAATTACCTCTATATCGGTAAAACCAAAGTGCCGATCAGTCGAAGTTTGCACGATGAGATATATCAAAAGGTAATCCAGGGACGATTGCTCGAACGCTAAGGGACTTGGATTCCTTACAAACCTTTACTTCTTGCCGTAATTGTTATATATTTGGGGTTGAAATGAGATTATTTCTCAATATCGACACAAATTACTTGAGAATAGATGATAATTCGGCTGACCATAGAAAATTTCCTGTCCTTCAATGAAAAGACTGAGATTCTGCTAACCCCAGGAAAAAGCCGGGCGTTACGCGGACATGTAGTGAAGGGAAACCGAAGTCGAGATGTGGATATTCTTAAGTCTGCCTTGATCTACGGCGCCAACGCCAGTGGGAAGTCCAACATTGTAAGGGCGGTAAGTTTCCTTAAGAAGCTGGTGGTGAAGGGCGGGCGACATCAGCAGTATATAGATTATTCCAAGTTTAAGCTAGATAGTGCCGCAACAGGAAGAGACTCTCAACTTGAGGTTGAATTCCATTATAAAGGGCATAACTACGCCTACGGCTTCATCTTTAACAATCACATCATATTGCAGGAGTGGCTCTTTACCTTCAATAAGGAGCGAGATTATAAGGTCTTTGAACGTACCACTGTGCTCGATGAGGTACAAATCAGTTTTGGGAAACTAGCACTTGCTAAGGACGAGCTAAAACGCTTGGAATACATTGCCCAAGACACCCTGCCCAATGAGCTTTTTCTTAACTCTAGTAACCATCGAAATATCTTTAATATTAAAGGGATCTATCCCATCACGGATTCCTACCGCTGGTTTGAAGATGCCTTGACCGTTGTTTTTCCCGATTCCAAGCTAATGGGAATGGAGGTCAATATCGATAGCGACATGGAGATGAAAGAAGTCTATCAATGGTTTCTAGCCGAGTTGAAAACGGGTATAAGTGGGTTGGAAACGAGTTCTGTGGACTTTTTCTCCCACGATGTGAATCTCCCCGAAGCGATTAAGCGGAAAATAGTGGCGGATCTCAAACTAGGGGAGCGAGCCATCATTACCTCCTTGGATAATATTCGTTATTCCCTGGTCCGGCTGGCGGATGGCTCCCTGGAGGCTATGAAATTGATGACTAGGCATAAGATTAAGAATGAAGATCGTTACGCGCTTTTTGAAATGAACGAGGAATCAGATGGTACTCAACGATTGATGGATATTATTCCAGCTATCACGGAACTGGCTCGGGAAGAAAAGGTCTTTGTAGTGGATGAGATCGATCGTAGCCTTCACCCCAATCTTACCTTCAAACTCTTTGAGATCTTCTTCAGAGAATCTCAAAACATTCGTAGCCAGCTGATCTGTACTACACACGAAAGTGAGCTTCTAAACCAGGATCTTTTTCGAAAAGATGAGATTTGGTTTGTGAAGAAGAATAAACACGGCGAATCGGATACCTATTCTTTAGAAGAGTTTCGCCCCAGAAAAGATAAAGACATCAGAACCGGATATTTGGTAGGAAGGTACAATGCTATTCCTAAGTTTTCACTAATGGAGGGTATGCCCTGGAAAACAAAAACTACAAATGGGCAGAAGACGAAAAGGATTTAAACGTAAAAGTGGTTTCCGGGACGCTCGCCTATTTGTCATTGCCACCGAAGGGCAAAAAACGGAACTCAAGTATTTCTCTGACCTTAATGCTGAAGAGTACTTCCCCAATAATAATGTCAAGGTAGAAGTGATCCCATCCGAGGCGGGCAGAAGCGCCCCTCGACATGTGCTGCAACGCTTAGATGACTTCCGACGCAAGTACAAGATTAATGAGGACGATGAGTTGTGGATGGTTATCGATCGCGATTTTCATAGCTGGACCATTAAGGAGTTGTCTGAATGTGCACACAGAAGAACTACAATCTAGGGATCTCTAATCCCTGTTTTGAGTTGTGGCTGCTCCTACACTTGGAAGACGTTAATCAATTGTCTGACAAGGAAAAAGACAAGCTGAAATGGAACAAGCGTAGAGGAAAGCGCACGCATTGTGAACACCTACTGTGTGCACATTTAGGCAACTACAGCAAAAGTCACCCCGATTTCTCCCAGCTCTTACCGGAGGTAAATGTAGCCATTGATCAAGCTGACCGCCTAACGAATCATGGCAAGGTGGATCTGTTTGAATCTTTAGGTACGAATCTGCAAGAACTCGTCCGAAAACTACTCCAAGAGCGCTAGCCGAGTTGCTTTCCTATTAGAGTAACCTTTCACTCTAGTAAAAACTCAATAGATTGAAATTTTGCCACCTCTCGAAATCCAATATCTTGGTAGATTTTATTGGATGTGGGATTGCTAGCATCAGTGAATAAGGAACAAAACTGATACCCCTGGGCCAATAAGGTTCGGCATAAATTTCCCACACAGCTGCTCGCGTAGCCATGCTTACGAAATTTCTTTGGTGTAAACACTGCATTGATAGAAATGCCATTGGCTGTAGATCGAGTAGAAGCAGCCATGCTTACAGCTTGTCCGTTATCCCAAAGGTATAGTCGCTCGGCATCCAGCATTCTTTGAGCCCGTTCCATTTCTTCTCCCCGAATATCCTCTCCGATCGCTTCATAATGGAAATCTAGGAGCCAGCGGGCAATGGTAGGCTTGTCTTTGGCCGTGGCTTTGCGAAGTGAGCCCGGCGCTGCTGAAAATTCAGTAACTTCATTGAGCTGAAAGACGCGCTGAGCCATGTGTACTTTCCAGGGCCTACCAGTTTGGTTTTGCCAATGCTCAGCAAAGGATATGGTCAAAGCTTTTGGGGCGACTAAACCAGGAATGGTATGCTCATTTTGCTTACAGAAATTGCTCAGCCAGGAAACGACCACCGGAATAGCACGCTCAGCACCATAGAAGGTGAGATTGCGGTTCGGGGTCTGTAGCGCACAAAAGATAGGCTGGCTTCCTTCCCTTACTGCGAATAAGAGGCAGTCTTCAACGGGAAATTTTTTGGCTTCAATGCTGAAAGTAAGGCCTATGATCAGGTTGTTGGCGGCCTCTTCCTTTTGTAGGAGTAGCAGGTTGTCCGTTAGAAAGTCTTTTGCAGCTTGGTATTGGATGATCTTCATGATTACATAAGGTACTTGGATATACTTTTAGTTCCCAAGGACAGATGAGATAAACACTTGGGTTTATCTCATCTATTTCACGCAGGCCTATGCAGGTTGAACCAGCTGTGGTCGTTTAGCATATAGGTCAGCTCCTACCTTTTCAATTCCTACCCTAAAGTCAGGATACTTTGGTGTCCAGGCTCCAAAGTCAGTTGGTGGCTGGATGCGCATAGAGGCCGTTAGGAAATCCACTGCTGCTTTTCCGGTCATCAGGCGAGCTAGCACCTTAGGTATGTGCATTGGTTTCCGTCCCCCTGCTGCTGCTGCCATGGCGGTAATCATGTCTTTCAAGCTAATGGGAGAAAAATCCGTGATGTTAAAAGTAGACCGTTGGAGTTGATCCGCATTTTGCAGGGCATGGACTACCGCGGCGGCGGCATCATCTGCATGAATCATGTTTTGGAAGCTTTGGCCTTTCCCAATCACAGGCATGAATCCTTTCTTTGTCATTCGAAGCATATCTTGTGTCTGTGCGGAGTCCGCAGAATAGAACCAACCAAACCTGAGGATGATATAGGCTAGGTTAGGATGCTGTGTCAAAATATCCTCCATCTCCACATTGGAAAGCAAAGGATCGCTGACCTGATCAGGGAGTGGTGTATCCTGATAAATCTTGGCTCCATGCTGATCGCCATAGGTAAATATGACACTTTGCTGGATAAAGGTTTTGATGTCGTTTTTTTCTGCTGCCGTAATTAGGTTTCTGGTTCCTTCCGTACGGATTCGGTCGTTCATGGCCCAATCTTTCGCTTTTGGGACAGGTTGCAAGGGAATTTTGGTGGCCATGTGCAAGATGGCGTCACAGTCTCTAGTAATGTCGGTTAATTGTTGTACTTGAAATAGATCACCGCGACGGGGAATAGCTCCCATGCTTTTGAGCTGCTCCACATTTTTGTCGGATCGTGCTAGCCCAACTACTTCATAATTGTGTTTAATCAATTGCTTTACGATTCTCTTGCCAATGATACCGGTGGCACCGGTTACGAAAACTTTCATAAGTCAGGTTTGATGAAGAAAAACTGATTTCGTTCAGTGTTTCCCTACATACAAACCAAGGAAGCAAAATGTGACAGAGGAAGAGTAGTTTTATCCTAGACGAGTAAGTTTATCTGGATTACCCACTACAAATATCCGTCTGATTCTTTGACTTTCTTCATCTAAAGAAATGATCCAAATGGTGAGGCATTGTCCATTCTGGAAGAAACCGATGGCTGTCTGTGATAGAATCTCCATGGGGCGAATCTCCAGGTCATTAGGTGCAAATCGAGCAATATTGACCAAGAATTTGGCCACCTTCGCATCTCCAATAACCGGCTTGCGTGCCGTAGTGACCTTACCACCACCATCCGCAATAAGTCGCATATCTTCACTAAACAGGCTAATTAATGCTTCTGGATCCCCTTTCGTAATTAAATCTAGGAGTTGTTGAGCTTTTTCCAGCGCTACGGCAGTATGTGTTCTCGACTGTGAGGAAGGGTTGATTTTCTTTTTACTTCTTGAAAAGAGTTGTCGGGCATTATCAGCTGAAATCTCCAGAGCTTCAGCGATCTCCTTATGACTAAGGTCCATGGCTTCACGCAGTACAAAGACCGCACGTTCTTGTGGGGAAAGATCTTCCATTAAGGAAGCTAATTCATAGTGAAGCAGATCCTTTGTCTCTACCCCATCAGGTGGAGCGATGAAGGGCTCAGGCAGCCAAGGTCCAGGGTAGGATGTGCGTTCTGCCTTCTTCAGGATATTGAGACAGTGGTTTACCGTGGCCCTAGCATAGTAGGACTTTGGCGCTTGGGCAGGAAATTGCTTTTCAAGAAACTTCAATTGCATATCCTGCAAAATATCTTCAGCTTGCGCGTAGCTACCTAACATGTTGTACGCTAGGTTAAAAATCATGGAGGAGTGAGGGAGCCCTTCCGCCGTCATAAACCTGTAGGTTGGTGGAGGCTCAATCTTACATTTTTTGAGCGAGAAAGGCAAGGGGCAGACCTCTTAAAGTGGTTTAATAAATTGGTTACGACCAGGACTATTGGATGTATTTTTTGTGCCGAGTTAAAAAGATTTTACATCTTCCATTTTTTAACAAATTAGCTTTCACAACGTTTCGTTGAAGAAGACAAAATATAACATATAATGAAAGAAGCCGTTATCATCTCCACTGCCCGAACCGGGATCGGTAAAGCTTACCGAGGTACATTTAACAACACCAACTCCCCAACCATGGGAGGTTGGGCTATTGCTGAAGCCGTAGCGCGAGCTGGCGTTGATCCGGCTGAGGTAGAAGATGTAATCATGGGCTGCGCACTACCACAGGGTACTTCTAGCCCGAATATCGGACGTTTGACCGCACTTGCGGGGGGATTACCAGTAACTGTACCTGGTATGACCATTGATCGCCAGTGCTCCTCGGGGATGATGGCCATCGCAACTGCTGCCAAGCAGATTGTGCACGACGGTATGCAAGTAGCCATCGGCGGAGGATTGGATTCGATTAGTTTAGTGCAGAATGAAAAAATGAATACACACCGTATGCTAGATCGCAACTTGATTGCTAAGCATAAGGATGTGTATATGCCGATGTTACAAACGGCTGAAATCGTAGCAAAACGCTACAATATTAGCCGAGAAGCGCAGGATGAATACGGATTTCAAAGTCAGATGCGAACAGCTGCAGCTCAAGCTGCAGGCAAGTTTGATCAAGAGATTTTCGAAGTAACCACCAGTATGGGCGTCATGGATAAGGAGACCAAGGAAATCTCTTTCCATGATAGAACTTTGAATAAAGATGAAGGGAACAGGCCAACCACTACTTTGGAAGGTTTGGCGGGTTTGCGATTGGTCAATGAAGGTGGTACTATCACTGCGGGAAATGCCAGTCAATTATCTGATGGGGCTTCTGCTTGTGTGCTAATGGATGGTAAACTAGCTGAACAACGTGGCTTAGAACCTTTAGGAGCATACAGAGGAATGGCTGTGGCAGGTTGCGAACCGGATGAAATGGGTATAGGTCCCGTTTTTGCCGTGCCAAAGTTGTTGAAGCAGCACGGCTTGAAGATGGAAGATATTGGCTTGTGGGAACTTAATGAAGCCTTTGCGGTGCAAGTGATCTACTGTCGAGATCAGTTGGGGATTCCGAATGAACTGTTGAATATAAACGGTGGGGCTATTTCCATCGGGCATCCTTATGGTATGACCGGGTCTCGCATGGTTGGCCACGCTTTGATTGAAGGAAAAAGAAGAGGTGCCAAGTATGTAGTTTGTACGATGTGTGTAGGTGGAGGAATGGGTGCTGCAGGCCTTTTTGAGGTGTACTAAATTAGTTATTGAAATCCCTTTTCCGCTAAGCAAATTCTTTTTTCATGAGTACATTGACCATGATTCGCCACGCGCAAGCCTCCTTTATGAAGGCCAATTATGATCAGCTTTCCCCGCTTGGGGAGCGGCAGTCTCGCGTGTTGGGAACTTACTTGGCGGATAAGGGAATAACTTTTGATAAGATCTATATCGGGCCATTGAAGCGGCATTGGCAGACGGCAGACGGTGTGAAAGAGATCTTTTTGGAGCGAAAATTGCCTTGGCCCGAACCCATCTTGCTGCAAACCCTAGATGAACACAAGGGGATGGAAGTCATGGCCAGCTTGTTGCCAAAGCTGGTAGATAGATTTGAAGTATTGCAGCAATGGAGACGCAAAGCAGAGGAACAACCAGAGAAAGCCCGAAAATATCAGCTGCTTATCTTTAATCACGTTATGGCGCTTTGGGCAAAAGGGGAGTTAGATGTACGTGAGCACGGCCTGGCTCCCTGGGCAGATTTTCGGGCTCAGGTGAATTCTGCCATGAAGACTATCGTTCGTGAAAATGGGAAAGGAGTGAAAGTAGCCGCTTTTACCTCGGGGGGAACGATGTCAGCTGCCGTCGGTTATGCTTTGCGCTTAGAAGCTGATGAAAAAATTATGGATCTCAACGGTATTGTGCAAAATACAGCTATGTCTACCTTCCTTTTTTCAGAAGATCGGCTAACTTTAAAATCCTTTAATGAATTGCCACACCTAGAAGGAGAAATGATCACTTTTGTCTAGCGTGGAACTGGCAAGCTAACGTCCTTTAACAACGTATTATGTCAAATAATTGGAATGATCAGGCGAAAGCCGTCAGGAAAGGGGAGGAGCTCGATATTGAAAAATTAGAACCATTCCTGCAGGAAAAACTGAATATGCCTGGTGCCCAACTCAGTATTGAGCAGTTTCCTGGTGGATTTTCAAACCTGACATATCTAATACGATTGGGGGAGACGGGATTCGTACTACGCCGCCCTCCCTTTGGCGCAAAGATTAAGTCCGCGCATGATATGGGACGAGAGTATAAAATCCTTAATGCGCTATCTACATCCTATAACAAAGCCCCTAGACCGCTCCTATATACCGAAGATGAAAGTGTGATTAGAGCACCTTTTTACGTAATGGAAAGAGTGCAGGGGGTTATTCTACGTCCAAAAATGCCTAAAGAAATGGTACCTGCGCCCGAGATTATGCAGGAGGTTGCTGTTTCGCTTATCGATACTTTTGCCGATCTACATGCTGTGGACTATCAAGCTGTCGGTTTGGGGGATTTGGGCAGGCCAGAAGGGTATGTAGAGCGACAGGTAGGTGGCTGGACGAAAAGGTACTTTAAGTCAAAGACAGACGAACTTAAGGAAATCGAAAAAGTAGCCAACTGGTTGGCCGATAACCAACCGGGCGAATCTGGAACTGCCCTGATTCACAATGATTTTAAATATGATAATGTAGTTCTGGATTCTGCAGATTGGACGCAAATCATTGCCGTTCTGGATTGGGAAATGTCCACCATAGGTGATCCGTTGATGGATTTTGGAACCAGTTTAGGTTATTGGGTAACGGCCGATGATCCGGATTGGTTGCATGCGCTAGCCTTAAGCCCCACGATCCTACCCGGTAACCCTGACCGATCAGAAGTGGTGAAAATGTATGCACAGAAGAGTGGTAGAGATCTTAGTGATGTTGTTTTCTACTATGTCTATGGCCTTTTCAAGATCGCAGTAATTGTTCAGCAAATCTACTATCGATATAAGCATGGTTATACCCAGGATCCTCGCTTTGCGAAGTTGAACCACGTGGTGAAGGGCTTGGGGGTGATGGCACAATCGGCTATTCTCAAGAAAGATATTGACCGTTTATTTTAGGGGGAACACACTCAAGTAGTGTGACAATAGTAATCGTGAAATTTCAGGTAGTGAATTTTATGCCTAGGTGAGGCAGAAAAATTGCACCTAGCCGTAGGCTAAGTAAGATCTTTTCTAACGAAGGCTAGGCGAAAAATTCGCAGCTGAAAAACAGGAGAATCTATTGTCACACTGCTTAATAAGAGCTGATACCCTGAATTTTTCTTCCCGCTTTTTCTTTCTTCTTTGTTTATCTATTTTTGTTGAATAGGCAAGCGTACTATTCCTAAAACTTTCTTGCCTGCGATTAAATCAACCTTTATAAAGCAAGTAGCATGTCAACCGTAGGAGAATTGAATACCAGCAATCGGATTTTAATGGGGCCGGGCCCAAGTGATGTACACCCTAGGGTTTTGAAGGCGATGGCCACCCCATTAGTCGGCCACCTAGATCCAGAGTTTGTCACTATTATGGATGAGATAAAATCCATGGTACAAGCGACCTTTCAAACGCAAAACCACTTAACTTTTGTTGTGTCTGCTCCCGGTAGCGCTGGGATGGAAACCTGCCTGGTCAATCTCCTTGAACCTGGTGATGAGGCTGTTATTTGCATTCATGGTGTGTTTGGTGGAAGGATGACAGATATTGCGGAGAGATGTGGAGCTACGGTGACTAAAGTCGAAGCGCCCTGGGGAGAGCCTATCGATCCTAAGCAGGTGAAAGAAGCATTGGCCAAGACAAAGCCTAAGTTGGTTGCTATTGTACACGCAGAAACCTCCACAGGTGTTTTACAACCTTTGGAAGAGATCAGTGAAATGGTACACGATGCGGGTGCTTTGTTGGTGGTAGATGCCGTAACGTCCTACTGTGGGGCGGACTTGCGTGTTGATGAATGGGGAATTGATGCAATCTATTCTGGCACACAAAAATGTTTAAGTGCGCCTCCCGGGCTATCTCCTGTTTCATTTAGCGATCGAGCGCTAGCAGTATTAGACAATCGAAAGACCAAGGTTCAGAGCTGGTTCCTAGACCTCAGCCTGGTGAAGAACTATTGGGCGGGTGCGAAGCGAGCTTATCATCATACTGCCCCTGTTTCAGCTATGTACGCTTTAAGGGAGGCTTATCGCTTGGTATTGGAAGAAGGCTTGGAAAATCGTTTTGCCAGGCACATTCGAAACCATCAATTGCTAAAGAAGGGATTGGAATCATTGGGCTTTGAGTTTCTGGTGGAAGAAGGTTATCGGTTGCCCATGCTTAATGCTGTGAAAGTACCAGAAGGTGTAGACGAAGGAACCATCAGAAGACGCCTGCTAGAGGAATATAATATTGAAGTAGGGGGCGGTTTGGGTAAGTTTGCCGGTAAGATATGGCGTGTAGGCCTGATGGGAGAAAGTAGCACTCCTAATCATGTTAATGTTCTACTATCTGCCTTGAAAGATCTTATGTAGTCAGGTTTTCAGATTGCCGTAAACCGGTCCGAAAGGAGCATTTTTTCTTTCCTGCTAGGAAAAGATTTGATAGCGCCTGACATACCTTTGGTGGATGCCATTGCTGAGCCACTTTCACCGCATTGTACGAAAGACGATCGTACAAGAGATTACTATGGGCCAATAGCTGGATTTTGTTTGCCATTTCATCTATTTGGCCACTTTCGAGTACATAACCATTTACTCCCTGAGTAATCCATTCTCTTCCGATACCATTTTTTAAGAGGAGTGCTGGGAGCCCAAATTCCATAGCTTCACGGATATAGTCGAGCTTTAGCCCCTCTTTCGTTAATCCCTTAGGTTCTTCTACCTCGATGTATAGTTTTGCGGTCCGATATAAAGGGATACCATCCTGAGGACGTAAACAGCTTACGTTGGCATTAGCTGCTAAAGCTGTGCTACCCCGCTGGAGATCTGCTTTATTGAAGAACCAACACTGGAATCGGATGTGCTCGCATCTATCAGCGATGAGACTAATCTTTTTCAAACTGTCTGCACTCGCACTTCTACACCCAATAATCACGGAAAACCAAGCATCACCTCTTGGCTGCGACATTTCTCGATGCTGTTGTGCGGCTTTTAGATTGTGCTCTGATAAGGGCATAGATATTACTTTTTGTTCAAAACCCTTAAGGTGATAATGGTCGGCCTGTAGTTGACTGCCATACAGTAAGGTCGTTTTGGTTGATCTTCCGACCCACCGGATCAATCTTCGGTGAAGAATCGAATACGGTTGCTCTTCTGGAAACTGGGCGGTGAGTGGAACATTCAACTTCCGACAAGCCCAAAAGACGACTGGAAATTCTAGGCCGTTCAGGAATATGCTTAATCCATTCTTTGGTATGGCAATCAGATAGTTCCAGATCTGCACTTGTAGATGAAGGGCTTTGTAGGAAATCCTTTGCTTGCCCTCTACGGGAATATGCTGGTGTGGAATAGTTTGCAGCAAGGGTGGAAGCGGTATTCGTTCCCCAACGGTGAGTAAACGAATGTCTACTTTCTCGTTATACAACCTCCTTGCGGTCTCTGCATAACGAAAGGGCATAGACATACCTGCATTTACTGGATAAATGAAGAGGAGACGAGTCATTTTTTCTATTTGGGTTAATAGTAATGTTGAATGGCACTAATCCCAGATTTCTTCCCTGCTAATCCTTTTCGCAAACCTGGGAAAAGCGTAGGGTCTTGATTCTTTAAGACCATCGTATAGTGCCAATCATGTGAAGGAGAACAGTTGGTGTCAATAGTATCCAACAAGAGTGTAGTCTATGCTACTCTGCGGAGGATGTCTTTGGATGATCTATATTTGTGCCTGTTTTTTAATTATCTGATAATCATCATTTTATGCATTTATACTAAATCTCAATCAGCCCAATTTGAGAGATTGTTCCCGTTTTGGGAAATATACCTGCTTTTGTGGTGCAGATGGCCCGGAATTGGAAAAAATGGAGATTGTTGCCGTTTTCCGAAGGATTTCTGCCGTTTTCCGAAAATACCGGTACGCGGGACAATAAACCTGTAGATTGACGTACGTGTGAAGAAGATCTGTGTAAAAACCTAAAGTTATGCGAGGTACAAGTGTCGTCAATAGTCAATCTCCAAGAGAGTACCCAATGCTCAGTGAAAAAGTAGGAAAAATTGTAGGTTATTGTTGGTCTTGCCAATATGTGCGAGTAGGCCTTATGTTTAGCCTGATATTGGCAGTTGGATTGATTAGCAGCACCAGTCCGGAAAATCAGGGCCAGGAGGGGCGTAAAGCTGTTGGAACTAGGGCTAGTGATTCGTTGGCCTTGGTAGATTTCTATACAAAAACGAAAGGGACACAGTGGATAGAAAGCTGGGACTTTAGTCAAAGTATGGATACCTGGTTTGGAGTAAGTCTCAACCCCTATGGTAGGGTTATGTGCCTGGATTTAGATGGAGAACCAGATTGTAGCCCAACCAAACGTAGAGGAAATCGAATTAAAGGGCAGATGATAGATTTAAATTTACCCTATCTAGAGCATCTGTTTCTTTCAGGGAATCAACTGCAAGGGCAGATTCCCAACTTCAGCAAGATGCCTTTCTTGCTTACCCTGCAGCTCTCCTGTAATCGCTTCACCGATACCATACCAGATTTCACTAATTTCACTAGACTTGTCTCTCTTGAGCTAGATTACAATAAGCTTACAGGCGAGATACCTGCCTTTACTCATTTGAGTAGTATGCAGAACCTGTATGTTTCTAATAATAAACTAAGTGGCGCTTTACCCTTGTTTAAGCATTCTCATTTATTGAGAAGACTTTACGTACAAGGGAATCAATTGACAGGGTCTTTACCGTTATTGAATGGAATGCCCAACTTACAGCGCTTCATCGGTTTTGATAACCAATTCGAAGGAAGGATTCCTGACCTTCATATGTTGGGGCAGATTACACATTTGAATTTGGGAGCAAACAAATTGTCCAGCGAGATT
Organism: Saprospiraceae bacterium; assembly: GCA_013214355.1. Classification (GTDB taxonomy): domain Bacteria; phylum Bacteroidota; class Bacteroidia; order Chitinophagales; family Saprospiraceae; genus DT-111. Next base: position 149,286 of record JABSSL010000075.1, read on the forward strand.
CCTCCTTTGGATGGTTTGGTCCAACTGAGATCACTGGTTTTGGCTGATAACGATCTGGAAGGGAGTATTCCAGATCTGACCGCCATGAGCCACCTTATAGAATTAAACCTTTCAGATAATCGATTAACTGGCGCCATTCCAGATTTGTCTGGGAAGCACCAGCTCCGCTCACTTTTGTTGGCTGGTAACCAACTGAGCGAATGTCCAGTCCTTCGCAACTTGCCACAATTGAATCAATGTGCCTTTCAAGAGAATGCCTTTGATTTTTCCGATTTAGTACCGAACCAAAAATGGCTTCAAGGGCTGGACTCTTATGAAAAACAATTGAACGAACGCCAAGATTCCGTCATTCAGCTCACGCAAGGTAAGGAGGTTCGCATATCAGCAGGTTTGGATCGAGAGTTGGAATCCAATACTTACACCTGGTTTAAGGATGGAACCGAATTCAAAGTGATGGAAGGTGAAAATACCTTGACAGCCCGCCTGTCCTTGGTAGAAGATCAAGCGACATACTATTGTGAGATAACTAACGATGCGCTGCCAGGGCTAGTTTTCAAATCGGGCGTATTTATCCTACAATCGGATAAACTAGAAGGGCCGATAGCCCTGGCACCTTTACCCTATGATGACCATTGGACTTTCAGTAAGCTGAAGGAAGAGTATGAGATTAATCTTATCGCCAATGATCAGATGAACGGTACGGCTGAATGGGACTTGAAGTTGATCAGTCGACCTGAAAATGGGCAAATTGAATTGTTAGAAGATGGAAAACTACAATTCATTCCCAATGAAGATTTTGTTGGGATGGTAGAATTTGAATATGAACTTTGTAATAAGGCAGCCGAAAACCTATGCAATATTGCCTTTGTAAGCATTGATATCCAGGCCGAAGTCCTACCCAGCGACACTACGGTACAAGTCAATTTTGATGACTTGCGAATTTTCCCTAATCCAGCAGTGAATGTTGTTAATCTTTCGACGGAGAAAGGACTACAGTTGGAACAAGTAACGGTATTCAATTTAGCAGGACAATTAGTACTGGAGCAACCTGTTCTAGATGGCCAAATAAGGGTGGGGATCATTACCTGCAGGTAATTATTTCATTGAGGCAAGAAGCGGGAAAAAGACTTTAGTCGAACAGCTGGTTGTAGTCAAGTAGGAGAACGCATAGTCGGAGATGTGGCACATAGCGACATCTCCGACTTTATCGAACTTACTATCTTATCATTGGCCTTCGTACGAGATGCGGTAAATAGCATCCGCAGAGTCATCTGACAGTAGTAACGAACCATCTGGCATCATTTCCACATCAACGGGGCGCCCCCATTCCTCTTCACTTCCTTCTGGCAACCATCCTTCTGCAAAAGGCTCATAGCTAACGGCCTTATTTCCATCCAATTTCACCATCATCAGTCTGTAACCGATCTTTTTGGCACGATTCCAGGATCCATGCAGCGCTACAAAAAGCTGATTGCGATATTCTTCTGGAAACATATCCCCAGTGTAGAACTCTAGTCCAAGGGGCGCCACATGAGGTCCCATTTTCTGTACGGGAGCAGTGTATTCACTGCACGGCGATTTGTCTCCAAATTTAGGATCGGAAAGGTCTCCCTGGTGGCAATAAGGAAATCCGAAATGCATGCCATCTTTAGGAGCATGATTGAGCTCGCAATGAGGGATTTCATCTCCTAGCCAGTCTCTACCATTATCAGTAAACCAAAGATCTTTAGTCTCTGGGTGCCAAGTAAAGCCGACAGTATTACGAACGCCATGTTGTACGACTTCAAAACCCGTCCCATCTGGATTGATGCGGGTAATTGAAGCGTAAACGGGATCTTCTTTGTCGCAGATGTTACAAGGTGCACCCACTGGGACATATAGTTTGCCGTCTGGTCCAAAGTCAATGAATTTCCAACCATGATGAGTTTCGGTTGGATATTGATCATAGATGACCTTAGGCTTGCCCGGGTCATCTAGCTTGCTCTCTATATCTTCGAATTTGGAGATCCGACTTACCTCAGCTATATACAAATCTCCGTCTCGGAAAGCGACCCCATTTGGCATTTTCAGGTTCTTTGCCAAAGTATATTGCTCATCTACTTTGAAATCCCCGTCGGTATCTTTTAAAGCATACACACTTCCATATCTTCGGGTACCTACATATAGGGTCCCAGAGGGAGATAAGGCCATAGATCTAGCGTTTCTCACACCTGAAGCGTACACTTCTATTTTAAAACCTGGAGGAAGTTTGATATCGTCGATTGGCAGATCAACGGCAGGGGTAGTATTGCTTTTCTCACCTACTCCCAACAAGACCATGCTCAATAACAGAATGATAACTCGCATATCAGTTAGTTTTTTGATTTTCCACATAAATAATACACCGTCAAATATACGATAGGGGAATCACAGGCTAGACCTTAAGTACGGTAAATGTCAGATATCACCCAACCCACTAGCTATTCTTCTGCAGTTCGGGCAAATCGCCCACCGTATGCTTCTGTACGATCTCCACCAGCCCAGGCTCCATAAGGGCGATAGGCAATTGGACTGTAGGGGTTATATTCGTTGTAAGGTTGTCCATGAGTATAATAGCCTCCTCCTCGATAGCCAAAGCCTCCCCGTTCGGTATCCCCTTTGGGCCAGTCTTCGTTTGTTGCATATCCATAATAGGAGATTCTTCCATCTCCATGGCTCCCTTCGAAGGCGCGCCCAATGGGATGTCCAACACTAATTACTCTTTCCCATAGACTTCCCGCAAGGTCCATTACCCAATAATAGGAGGCACCAAAGGTTTCTCGGTTTTTGTCCTCCAATTGTGCTTCGGTCCAACCATTCTGCAACACCAAATTGTCTTCTAGGTTCACGATTCTATCCACATTGGCTTTACTCGCGCTTCCCCAAGGGTATTGAGTGGCAATCGGCTTTTCCGGGCCGCGACAGGCTTTAGTAAATTCCAGTTCTGTCATAGGGCGAAGTCCACTCCAGTCCGCTAAAGCCATGGCGTCATCCCACCCCATGAAGTTATTGGGCCGACTAGGGTGTTTAGCAGCATAATGATCTTTATCGATGTAGATGGAGCCTCTATGCGAGTAATATCCTTTACCTCCAAAGTTGACCCGCAATTGACTCTGGGTTTTACCCAGGCTATTTAGGAAATCGGCATATAGACCCTGTGTCGGTTCATATTTCATAACGTAGAAGGCTTTAAACCCCTTTGGGAATTTGGACCCTAATTCTCCCTCCTGATCTCCACGATACTGGTTTTGAGATCGGTAAAAAAGCTTTCCTTTTCCTGCTCCGATCGGGATTATTGCTTCTTCAGATTCAATCTTATAAAGACTAGCTGGCTCACCCTTATCGTCTGAAGTGAAAAAAGAAGAATAGTGCCTCGCCCGTTCGCTAGGATCGCCTAGAGTGAAGGAACCGGATGGAATATATACCATTTCCATTCCATAAGCATTGAGTTTTCCGGCCTGTGGGTTGAAACGACCGAGTTTTGCCTGGTCAATCTGTACTTGAATCTTTGCTTTGATTGAACCCCTGAATGTTCGGGTTGGAAATACAAATAAGCCGGTTTGATCGGAAGCCGCCTTGACCTCAACACCATCAACTAGAGGGCCATAGTTTTCTATAACTTGGGCAGTTCCTGGAAGGAAATAAGCATGGCTATAGCCGTTGCCGTCTTTTCTCAGGAACTTAAAGAAAAGCCATGCAGCATCGTGGTTTTTTTCATTGTGCCAGGCATTGTTCCAGTGTACGGTGACTTGGGCATATAAACGGGATACGCCATTGATTTCCTCTTTAAAGAGAATGGGATTGGAAAGTGCGAGGTCACTAGCGGATAGGGAAAGTGCTGTAAAGAGTAATAGGGCTACGATAGGTAGCTTGAAGTGAAAAGTCATAAGTCGGGTGTTTTGGTGATGTACAAAATGAACACAAAAGTTAGGTTTCACGCCACTTATGTGCTTCTCCTAAATTATAAAATAATTCTGGCATCGGACAAATACGTATCTTATGGGCTAATCTCAGACACGCATAAAACAACAAGATGATATCTAGCATCCTTACCGATCAAGCGCCCACGCCAGGAGGACATTACTCACAGGCTACAGTATGGAACGGATTAATGTTCGTAGCGGGGCAGTTGCCCATTACAAAAACTGGAGAGAAGATTACCAGTTCTATTGAAGATCAGGCCCATCAAGTGCTTTCCAACCTTAAAGCCATCCTTTCCGCAGCTGGATCCGGGATGGATAAGGTTTTGAAAACTACGATCTACATCGCAGATATCGAGCTTTGGGGAAAAGTGAATGATATCTATACAACCTACTTCCCAGATCATAAACCGGCCCGGGCTATTGTTCCAGTAAAGACTTTACATTACGGCTTTTTGATAGAATTAGAAGCGGTTGCTGTGGTAGAACAATAGTAGGTAAATACGTCTTAAAGGATAAAGCATGTCTGAAGACCAGCACTTTCGTTTTATTCGCCTGGTAAATCAATTGGCCTGGGAATCTGCCGAGGCAGGGATGGATCCTTTTGCTGCGATTCTGGTGAAAGGTGGAGAAGTGGTGGCCAGTTCGAAGGATAAGTGTATCATCTATTCTGATCCGACAGCCCATGCTGAGTTAGTGGTTATTAGCGAATATTGCCGATCCTCAAAATTGATTTCCTTGGAAGGAGTAAGTTTGTACTGTAATACTGAGCCTTGCGTCATGTGTAGCGGAGCGATCCATTGGTCAAGAGTAAGTACAGTGATATTTTCTGTAAGCCAAAAAGGTTTACAGCGATTTAGTGGAGGTAAACCGAAGCCGAGTTGTGAGCCCATGATCAATATAGGTGGCAAGAAGACCACGGTAATCGGACCCGTGTTGGAAGAGGAAGGATTAAAGGTTTTTGCGTCTTTTCCTTTTTTATCCAAGAAGGAACGACATGCAAAACTCCATAAGAAGTAGCTACTATCCCAGTTGCTCAATTAAGCGATCTATGAAATTCAAGCATTCCTGTAGTTGCTCTTTTTCAATAAACTCGTTGGCAATATGGCATTCGCTTACATGGCCAGGACCACAAAGTACAGCTTCAAAGCCAGCTTCGGCAAATTGGCCAGCCTCGGAGGCAAAGGCAACGGTGGCAAGCTCCGGATCAATGACCATGGATTTAGTGAATTGGACGATCTCGGAGGCTGGAGAGGTGTCGAGGGCAGGTACAAAAGGGTATTGTGGGATAGTCTCAATGCGAAATTCTGGGACTTTTGCTTGACAAATACGCTCTCTTTCTTGGCAAAACTGTAAGAATTCTTCTAAAATAAGCTGCCAATCATCACTCGGAATAATCCGAAGATCCCACTGAATGTGGCATTGGTCCGAGATGATATTTGGAGCTAATCCCCCACGGCAGATTCCCGCTTGCATAGTGGAGTGAGGCGGGGAAAATCGATCGTCTTTCTGTCCTGCCTTGACAATTGCTTCCATTTTACCTTCTAGCCAAAGTATCAATTTAGCAGCTTCTTGTATCGCACTGGCTCCGCTCCGAATTTGACTGCTGTGCCCCGCTCGACTGTAGATCGTAGTTTCAAAAACACCCATACCTTTTTCCGCATTAGCGAGGCGCATACTCGTCGGCTCGCCAATGATTGCAAAAGCTGGTTTTTCGGGATAATGATCTCGAATGGCCCTAGCTACGATAGGCCCAGATAAACAGCCTATTTCTTCATCATAGGAAAAGGCAAAGTAAATCGGTTTTTTGAGCTTTGCCGCCTTCATCTTTGGCAGTGCGGCTAGGCAACAGGCAATGAAGCCTTTCATATCTGTAGCTCCTCTTCCGTAGAGTCGATTGCCCTTGGCCGTTAATTGAAAAGGATCCGTATGCCAATCTTGTCCTTCCGTAGGAACCACGTCAGTGTGCCCTGACAAAATTACGCCACCATCCTCTGCCGGCCCAATACGACAATGTATCGCCTTTTTGTCGCCCGTTTCATTCGTAACATATTGAAAATCGATTCCCGCTTGCTCCAGGAAGTTCCCAATGAAATGGGCAATGGATAAATTGCTTTGTCCGCCCAGTATCGGATGAGCTATCAGTTGTTCTAAAAGGTGGATGGAATCAGAAAGGAGTGGATGTTCTGGCATAACATCTTGCTATTTCAGTATCGTATTTACAGGATTCAGGGAAAAGAAGGAAAGAGACCTAGTTCTTCTTATGAAACTTACGTTTTCTATTCATCCGGATCACCGCCTTTTCAATTCCATCTGGAGTGAGCGGGTACATGGGGAAAATCTGCCGTAGGGTTTGTACCGTATTTGATCCCGCCCAATAGCGAGCTTGTAACGGATTCATCCAAGCGATACGTGGAAAATGCTTTTTGATCTTTTGCCAATTACCCAGGCTAGAATAATCTAGTTCATAGGGTGCCATGTCTGCGTCTCCAATGACGAAAACACTATAGTTCTTATCATCGGCAATGATCTTATCAACGGGGACAAAATCCCGACGCCGTACATCGCTATACGCACCGCCGTAAATGGTATTGTGGAAGTAATAGGTCTTTAGGTCATGGGCGAAGCGCGTCTTCATTTTAGAGAATAGCTTCGTCACCGATTTGATATAAGGATGCATGGAATACCCTCCATTATCGATCATCAATATGACCTGTACCTTATGATCAATTTTTTCCTTTTCGTACGGAAGAAATATTCCTCCTTGCTTGAGCCCTTCCTTAATAGTTTTAGGGACATCCAACAGTACCTCTGCTGTCTCGTCTTCAATGCCTTTCAAGGTAGCAAGGGCCGCATCGATATTATCATCTCTGAGGATTGACTTGGTATCTACCGGATAGTACATAGGATCACCAACTACCCGGCGGGCCATTTTCCCACCTCCTCCGCCCCCTACTCGGACACCACCCATGGCAGCTCCGCCGTGACCATATGGAGAGCGACCTCCAGTACCGATCCAATGATCTCCACCTTCATGCATACCTTTCTGCTGCCGGGCAACTCTTTCCAAGCGTTCAAGTAGCTCCTCTAGGTCTACGTCTCGATAATCTGCCGCCCGATCGATGGTTCTAGCTCCATCACTTTCCTGCTGTGGATTGGTATCAGCCATATCAGGATCATCCTGCTTCAGGATCTCTGCCCCATCCACGATCTTCTGAATATCAAAAGTGGTCAGATGGATTTCATCTAGGAAGCGATCCACGAGTTCCCTAACATCTGGAACCTCTAGATCGTCCCGATCCTTCAACAACTCCTCCTTCCAGTTCTTGAAAGCCTCTGAGCGCAGAATGGCATTGTCTAATTTCTCTCCCCGTTTGATATCTACATCTAGAAAGTAGGAGTAGAAAGCGGCCGTAAATGGTCCAAAGTCGGCCGGATCGGTCGTAACAAGCCCTTTGAGCACCACATAGATATCCCCAAGGGTATTTACTAAACCCTTCTGCATCGCTCGCTTCAATTGGAGCAGCGTTCTGACATCTGCTACGAGATCATGTTCTCGAAAGTGGTGCGGTAGGCTTTGAAACATAATGTACTACGGCTTTATCTACTAATAAGAATTTCGCTTTACTCTGATCATATCCGATTGGGTCTTGATCAAAACGCCAAGTCCCTCACGAGACTCGATCTTTGCCAAGGCCTCATCTACTTCAAAATTACGTAAGTACTTCAGCCAGTTGAGCAACTCTCTAGTGGAAGGTGCTCGTTCCAATCCTAATTGACGAAATTGGTAGAAAAGTTGAATACATCTTTGTACCAATTCTTCCTCAATATTGCTAAAGTGTTTCCCCACGATCTCTTTCATCAACTCAGGCTCCGGGAAAGAAATGTAGTGATAGATACATCTGCCTTTAAATGCAGTAGGAAGTTCTTGTTCCCTATTACTTGTAATCACGATAGCCGGCATGTCATCTTCACTCACTTCCACTTCACGTCCTGATTCCGGTAGAACGAACTTTCTATGGCTTAAGGCATACAATAAGTCGTTGGGAAATTCACGAGGTGCTTTATCAATTTCATCAATCAATAGCACAGAATTGATGTTGGTATAAGCTTTGGCTCCTGGTCCTAGCATGACGTAATCATCTAGGTTTTCGGTATGACGTCCTCCTGTGCTTAACTTGGTATCTAGCCCTTTTTCCTCCCGTTGCGCATTTAGCACTTCAATCTGCGAATCTCTTAGATATTTCACGTGATCGAATTTAGCTACAAATTGCTCCACTGTACTTTTGGAACCTACCGGATAAACGAAAAGATCTAAGCTGAGGTCTTTCGCAAATTGTATCGGAAGCTCGGTTTTTCCAGTACCAGGTTCTCCTTCGATGAGTAGAGGCATGCCCAAAACGCGGGACATATGGAATGCTTGCGCCAGTTCTGGGTCACATAGATAGCTATCAGATCCGGTCCATGTCGTTGTATTCGCCATTCTGTTCTTTTATTGATTCTTTACTAGGGCGATAATTCATGGTTGTCAAAGCCTAGATGGTTCACCTTGCCCTAGTTATCAGGTAAATATACAACCCTATCAGCATTCCAACATGTGAAATTGGAACAAGTTCTAATTTTTGGGAAACTTTTATGGGGAGGAGTGCTTCTACCCCGAGATTGTCACTTGAAATTGTATTCCTCCTCTATTTGATCCATGAGTAGCTTCACCTGCTCTTCTACGCGCTTAAGGTGGTATCGCATATCCTTCGTACGTGATTGTTTATCCAAAACGAGGTTTCGGAATAGTGGATTCTCTAATAGATTCTGGTAATCCAATGGAATGTAAATCTTTTTGGTAGGCGTTTCGGCCTCTATCCGGAAGTGCGTTTGAGCGTAGGGCTTTAAATCTGTTTCTGACCAGGCGTTAAGCCGGTTGGTAAAGGACTGGACGAGTGGGTAGAGGAAGTCATGGAGATGGAGTAGATCGAGGCGAAGTTGGTCATTGGAAATAATCTCGATTCCTCTAGCGCGAAGACGTTCGAAGGCTATGGTTTGGGGTTGGTAAAAGACGACCCAGTTACAAAGCCAAAAGGAACGTTGTAAGCCCTCCGTTAAGGGAGCCGCCTCTCCTAGCTGTTGATAAACCTCGGTTGTAGCTTTCTCAATGGTTTCGCAGCGTTCAATTCTCGAGCCAATGACTGCTAACTCTTTCTCTAAAGTCTGGTAAATCTCTTCCATTATCTGTTTTTCAAATCGGCGAGATTTACGGTTTTCATTCCAGTTATTGATCTGAACGGCAATCAAGATACCCAGAACAATCAAAGTTAGTTCTCCTAGAATGTACTTCCACTGCAAGGATTTCAGTCGGTTGGAGATGGAACGCATAGGTGGCTACTAGTTGTCGAGTGTTTACCAGGGGCGGATCTGGTTTCTGTGCCAGAAATGTCCACTAGGTTTATCATCTAGTAAGTTAAGAATTTCTTCTGCAACTTCCTTGGGATGCCGTTCTGCGGCTTGTGTACCCATATCTGACTTTACCCAACCCGGATCAAGCGCATATACACCAATCCCTTTGGGCCTCAGCCTTTCGGCCAGCAACTTAGTATACATATTGAGCGCAGCTTTAGACATTTTATAGTGTGGCACATTCGCTCCAAACCCTTTTTCACTGAAAGAGCCCCAACCTGAACTAATGTTGACAATATGAGATTGACCAGGTACCAGAAAAGGAAGAAGCCCTTCTGTCAACTCTACTGTTCCAATGGTATTTACCGCAAAGGTGCGCCGGAGGTAGTCCATATTTACTACGGGGTTGCTCCAGTTTTCCAGTAAGACAGCTGCATTATTCACCAACACATGAATTTCTTTCCCGCTTTCGGTTAAATTTTGTACAAGGCTTTTGATGGATTCAGGTCGATCTAAGCTTAAGGCCAGGCATTCACAAGCGCTATTGTTGATCGTAGTTTTCCCGGAAGTTGAAGTGCCAATAACCTGATACCCTTCTTGCAGAAAGCGCAACGCCGCAGCTTTCCCAATTCCTCTGCTAATGCCTGTTATAAAGGCGGTTTTCATAATGAATGGAATATTTTGTTTTCATAGATTTTAGACGTAACCTACAACCTTTAATCTATAACATTGGAGTAGATATATTCTCCTGTTTTGTTGTTCTCTAGACGTAGTGAATCAATTCGGCCGAGCCCCGTGAAGTAGATGTTGAAGCCTACAATATGCCCAATGCTACTTTGGTAAGTCATATCCAGCACCAAATCCTCCTGCAAGAATACCTGCCCTTGTTTTTCTCCAACCGTAACACTCAAGGACTGCCACTCATAGGGCTTGATACCCAATTTAGATAGATCTGTGTTTCGTCCATTAGAGGAGACCTCACTAAACTTCGCAAAGGCTCGATGTACGCAACCTTGTTCAGTTAGGGTAATGGCATGAGTATCTTTTTCTCCGATGATGACGATTCCCATACTAGGACAGGTCAGGTTCATTAGGCTATCTGCCTTAATTTTGAGAGATAGAGTGAAATCATCACCTGGTATTTTTTCTTCGAAATCATCGACAAGCACGTAATTTAAGATCATTTCATTGCTGATCTCGATATGTTGCGCTTCCACTTGGGAAGTACTAACACTCAAGAGTTTGTTTTCCTGACTATTGGGCAGCGGTAAGTAAGTGGGAATAAGGTCCTTTTCTCCATTTCTTATGGCTGCTATCCATTTTTTGGAATATACCTCTACGGTAGTCTCGCTGATAATGGAATCATTGGCAATCAATTTGGCGGTATGGACCCCCGGATAATAGTAGATGCTGGTTAATACGGAGTCATCCCTGTTGATCCGTTCTCGATTTTTTGGGTTCCAGGATTGTTGGATGAAAAAACTGTCAGCCTCAACAGTGCTAAGGTCAAAGTTGAAAATCACCGTATTGGGTAATCCACTTGTCTTGCTGTTTTGAGCGGTAAAAGGAACGGTTTGCTTGGCTAGCAGGATTCCTTTGCTGTTGTTATCCTGATTGGTTAGGATGTACCAAATAGCTACGCCTATTGTCAAGGCCAAGATGATTCCGAAAAGCTGTGGTCTTGGTCGGGGAATAACGCGCTGTCTGAGGGGGTCAGGAAGAGTGGCAATGCTTTGCAGATGTAGTTTTTCAGCTTCTTGAAAGCTCAGCCAATCCTTGTAATCCAGGAATTGAGCGAGGGCATCTAAGGTGCTAGGGTGTGGGGTGCCATTGTAGTTTTGCTGCCAAATTCTCTTCACAGTGGATAAACTCAATGATATACCTGTCTTGTCTTCTAGCAGCTCAATGAGGTTAAGATAATCTCGTTGTTTCCATTCTGTGCTAGCATGTGACCAGTCAAGCTCGTCTTCTATCCTTTTTTTGCAGTGATTAATGTATGGCAGTTGGTGATTTTCCATTTAGACGGTATTTGAACGCTAAAAGAACGAAAATTGGATTCGATTTTAGACGAGTACAAAAGACTTTTGGGCTACACAAATTAAAATCTTACAGATGAAAAAACAATTGATTGTGGCTTATTTGCTCTTCCTTCATTTTGGCTGCGGGCTTTATGCACAGACTTACTATGTGGATGCTCAGCAAGGAGATGATTTAAATGAAGGCTCCTCCGATGCGCCCTTCCAAACGCTTGAGCATGCAGTAGGCCGGGCCAATACACAAACGGGAAAAGATCCCATCGTAATCAAAATGAAGCCAGGAATTTACTTGTTGAAAGATAAGGTAAACGTCAATCCGGTAAAAGTGGAGGGGAAGGATATTCGCTTTATTATCGAAGCTGAAATCATGCCGGATGATGAGGATTGGTCGCCTGCTGTCATGCCCGTTATCCAATCCATTTCTGCTAATAACTCGACTACTCAGTTTGCACATGCTACGGGAATCTTGGTAGCCTCAAGTCATGTGACGATACGAGGATTGAAATTTCTAGGCAATGCCAACCCTCAGGTCAAGTATTATTACCCCATTTCCAAAGAAGATCCAGAACTCAGTGATATGGTGGTCTCTCAATGTTATTTTATTGGAGATAAAGAGTCATCAAAAATTCAAGGAGGGATTTGGGCGCATGGGCGAGATAATGTAGTCTCTCATTGCATTTTCTATGAGTGTAGAAATGGCGTCTTATTTTTCAATAATGTCGATGGCTTTGTTATTGAGCATTCGATAGTTTATGGCGCCTATGAAAGTGCCTTTTGGTTTGGGACAAAGGATTACGAATTTACCTTTAAGAACAACATAATTGCTCATAATGCTAATTTCCTAGTTGGACCAGAACAGCTAAAGTACTCCTCCGTTTTTTCTAATTCTATTATTGCCAATAATTCCGGTTTTGTAGCCTATTGGTCTGCGCAGGGCGTTAAGCCTTTATCTAAACCTGCTATCGTTCTGGAGGATACACGTACCGCTGGAAGGGTACAATTGTTGACTAATGAGGGGGTAGAGCATGAGCAGAGACATTTGCACCTCGCTGCCGGTTCGATAGGGGAGAACTTGAAGGCCGGTATCTTTACCAAGGACTAATCTGTAGTAGTTAACTACTCCTGATCTTCTTGCTAATAAACCAAGGATAACAGCCCAGGAAAAGGGCTGTTATTTTTCGTTGGCCTAATTTTCCAAGACTGTTGTAATCCACCAAACATTTCCTTGAGGATCTCTAAAGCCTCCTGTTCGACCGTAGTCCTCCGTGGACATTTCCATTACGGACTCAGCTCCTGCTTCTAGTGCCTTTTGGTAGGTAGCATCGGCATCTTCCACATAGATAAACAAACTGCCTGGGTGCGTTGGCCAATCATTGGTACTATCAGCCATCATGACGGTTGATGCGCCGATTTGCACCTCGGCATGCATGACTACTTGCTCATCCCTCATTCGCCGGAAGGTTTCTTTGGCTCCAAAAACCTGTTTGGCAAATTGAATGAATGCATCAACGCCCCCGATAATGAGATATGGCATGATCTGCTGATGTCCTTGAGGTAATTTCATAGTTTACTTTTTGATAGGTGATGGTACAAAACTAGTCCAGCTTGATCATTGAAAATTGGAAAAACACGACATCATTGAAAAGTAGTGATGATTTATATAGCATTAATCATCAATCATGATTCCTCTCGATACTCGGTCCCTTCCGCATTTCCAGAGAAGAATACTTTTGGATGATAACCGGAAAATTGTTTGAACTCATGTATGAAGTGAGATTGGTCGTAATACCCTGTCTCATAGGCAATTTCCGTTAGCGATCGTTTGGGTTTACCATATGCGTCCATAGCGGTTTGAAAACGGATGATTCTCGAATACAGCTTTGGTGAGAAGCCAGAGAACTGCTTAAACTTACGCTCAAACTGGCGAACGGAAAGATAGGATTGATCTGCTAAGTCTTTAACGCTAGTTATGCCTCGCGTATGAATGATGGATTTAATAACATTGACGGCAGGAATATTATTCATCACAAAATTTCCCTTTGCTCTTTGAGTCAGAAATTCAGCAAGAAGCTTAGCGCGTATCTGATTATTGCTGGCTAGCATTATTTTCTCCTCCACCTCCCGACCCGTTTTTCCCAGTAAGTCTGATAATCCAAGCATTTGATTACTCAGCGCAGTAGGGGGATGATCAAAAAGTCGTTCTGCTGCATAGGGATAGATATAAGCACCAAAGATTCCAAAGTGCTCCGCTGTAATGAACCTCCGAAATTGATTGGTTTGAGCATGTATGAGAGAATGAACTTGCGGGATGTTTACCCCATTGGTGATCTCCGTAAAGCGACCCTTATAATGGAAGACAAGCTCCAGGCAGCCGTCTGCCATGGATCGGTAAACATAAGGGATCTGCGTTGTTGAAGAACTCTCCAACATCCAAAAAAAGCGGACGTAGTCCTGTAAATGAGTAGGAGGCGGGAACTTTTGATAAATCATATAGTCAGCGCTAAGATTTCATCGGTACCATACCAAAAATACTCAAGCATTTCCAATAATTCAATTGCATGGATAAAGTGTGTTCATCTATTGGAGATATTCAGTACAAGATGAGTCTTGTGTATTCCCAATTTGGGAATGCTGTTTCATTATGAAACTGTATTCCCATAATTGGATTTTTTAAATAGTTGATTAACAAGGCTTTAGTTTTTTGGCCTGGCTTTTTCATTAATACAGGCAGAGCAACGGCTCCTAATAGTCAGAAAGTTTGGTTTTCACAGATATAATGGGTTTTAGGTAGAGTAAAATTTAGTATGATTTCTTACGTAGTGGGCAGCAAGTAAAGTTTGCAAGACCAAGGACTTCGCTGCCCACTTTTTACCTATCCATTTCAAGTTTGAAAGGTTATTTAATAGATATATTGGGTTATAGGTAGCACTGTAATGATTACAGTTCTGCACAGCGGGCACCAGGTGATTATCAGTAAAAGCTGACACTTTGGTGCCCGCTTTTTTTGTGCCATGAATAATGGATGTATTCGAAATGGGAGTCATTCCCGAAATTAGACTTGTCTCCCGCATCGAGACAATTTGGCAGTAGGTTTTTGTTTTATTCATTTGATAATGAGTTAATTATGTTTTTGGCATGAAGGTTTCAATGGAGTAAGCATCAACGGAAGCGTTGATCAAATACTATGAATAATAGGGTTTTAGAAGGTGTTTAAAAACGTGATCATATGATAAGTGAGAGTCAGACCATAAATTGTGAGTGTCAAATTCTCAAAATATGGTTGCTCAATATCATGAGCTTACTGACTCTC
>JABSSL010000076.1 GCA_013214355.1 Saprospiraceae bacterium
TCTTCTCGAGATTGGATCAACTTGCTCTCTTGCATCTCAATGCTTTTTACCCTAAGTTAACACCTAAGCCAATTTTGGAGAAATATTATTTACTCATTCCTCTAAATATCGACCAATCCACTTCTGAGGTCTATCTTTCCTATTTCTCCGCTACTAAAACGTATTGGTAATCAAGCGCCGTATCATTGGCTTCGATTTTGGTATAGCCGGCTTGATACAGAAGCTTTTCTGCTTCGTAGAGAGGTAGACGGTATTTTTGCGGGGGCTCCACAAAATCTGGAAGTCGTTTCTTTTTGAATTCTACAATAAGGAGTTTCCCTCCTTCCTTAATGCCCTTCTTCAACTCTCGTAAATAAGATACTTTATCTCTGATGTAGACGAAAGTGTTTACAATAATTGCAATATCAACCTCTTCTGTTTCTAGTTTAGGGGAGTTTTCTCGGCCCAATCTAGTGACCAGGCGATCTTGCACATCATCCGCAAGGCGGAAGACTTTCAAGCTATCCAAGGCCCGGGTATACACAGGGTTAATGTCCACCGCAATAACCTTCTTCGCTTTAGGTGCTAACCTGAAGGCGAAAAAGCCAGTACCAGCTCCAATATCTGCCACTACCTTATCCTCAAGATTTCCTAATAACTCTAAGATCAATTCTGGTTTTTGCCAGATTCCACGATTGGTATTCAGGTAGTCTTTAGTTAGACCTGAAGTGACTACTGCACTTCCTTCATTCGAGTTAGGAGTGGTAGGTTGTGCATCGTTTGGGTCGGTACTTAAGGTTGGCGGAAAGTCAGCGGGGCGTTCATCTCGATCACAGGATGTAGTACATAGCAGTACTACCATGGGGATCAGTAGAAAGGTCAGTCTAAACTTCATATGTGATTGTCGTTTTGGTCATTCAGCCGCGCGTAAAGTTACGGTAAAGGCCGCAATATGGCAAGTTAATATCTCATCCTACCTATTGCTTAGAGGCCCTAGAGGGCGTACATGGCCAGCAGTACCTTTTCCATCTTCTTGCGGACTTGACCCCCTGATCCCGTATAGTTATTGACGATTATAGAAAACGATAAGAGCTTTCCAGACTTCGTCTCCACGTATCCCGTTAAAGATCGTACCCGATTCAAGGTACCCGTTTTGGCTCTCACCTTACCTGCCGCGGAGGTCCCACGTAAAGTATAGGACATGCCTCCCGACTCGCCCGCTATGGGCAGAGAATTCCTGAAATCATCATAGATTTTACTATCTCTGGCTACTTTTCTCATCAATTGCGCCATGAACTTTGCTGTTACTACGTTCTTGGAGGATAAACCGCTCCCGTCTTCCAGGGCAACCCCAGCAAAGGATAGTCCGCGAGCTTCCCAGAAGCTTTGCAAAGCCTTAATCCCTCCAGAGACCGTCCCTTCACTTCCTTTGATTTTTCCAAGCGCTCGGAGCAGCGTCTCACAATAAAGATTCACACTTTTTATATTGGTTCGGACTACAATTTCCTTGAGTAATGGAGATCGATGGGTTAGGAGCTTTTGTGTATTGCTTCCGATTGGACGTCCCAAGAGTCGATCGCTAGTTGCTCCTTTTGCGCTAACTATACCTGCATTTCTCAAGCGGGTAGCCAGCTGTTGGGCAGCAAATAGTGGGGGATCAGGTATGGAACCTTTGATGCTAAAGAGTTTGCTTCCAACCGGTATCGTACCTCTGACAAAGCGCTCATAGGTATAGGGAGCGCCATAGATGTAGGCATTATCTCCTGAACCAGCGGAGGCGGATTCAACTTCATTGGTAAAGCGTAGGTCCGGAATTTCTGGTTCGATGATCGCGATCCTTGGGGTCTTACCTAGCCGACCCGTCTGTTGGAATCGGAGGTAGTATAGATTATCGTGAAAATTCAAGCCCCAACTGCCCGCTCCATAGTAATTGCCTAAGTCATTCCATTGCCAAGAAGAGCCATTGACCGTGGTGGAGAAAAAAGAAGCGTCACCGATCACATAGCCACTAATCTTGCGTATCCCCTTTTGCTGGAGGGCCATACTGAATTTATCCAATACCTGCTCCATGCTTTCCCCCCCTGGCATAGTAGGACTTCCTAAAGTGGGATCACCAGCTCCTTGTAGAATAAGGTCTCCATTCAATTGTCCGTTCCCATCTACGGTGCCAGTGTATTGTAGATGAGTGCTAAATCGATACGTTGTACCCAGCATAGCCAAAGCGGAAGCGGTAGTTAGCACCTTAAGCGAGGAGGCGGGCACTAGGCTTCGCTGGGAATCGAATTGGGCGATTTCCTTATTACTTGCCACATCAACTACACTGATGCCTACACCGGCATGTTTTAAAGTAGGGTCTTTGCTAAAGGTGTTGATAGCCTGTTGTAGGCTGGATTGTGACCATCCATAAGACAAAAGGAAAAGTAGAGCTAAGGCAAGTCCTGTTTTTTTCATCATAGCTATGGAGCGTTTATTCTTTTTAAAGTGATCAATCCCTATCGTCTATTGCTTGATGATCTTGCGAATCAGTTTATCTGTGGCTGTTTGTAGACTGATTAAGTATACTCCAGCCGGTAATTCCATTAAGGAAACCCGTTCCTGCTGCTGCCCCGTTCGGACTTGCCTTTGGAAAAGTAAGCTTCCGTTGACATTGTGTACTTGCAGCAACAGCTGTTGGTCTATGGGCTGGGTAAAGTTGATCTGTACCTCTGCCAGTGTTGGATTCGGGAAGATCTCAATCCTATTTCCATCAATTTCATTGACCGCATTAGGCATGAAGGTGAATTGAAAGGCCGCTGAGGTAGCTAGCCCACAATCATTCGCGCTCCTTACTCGCCAAAAATAGGTGCCTCCTTCCGTTATGGTATTGATCACATAAGTGGTACCAGTTGTTTGGCCCGATTCTAAGATCGGATCAAACGCTGCATTGTTTGCAATTTCCACTTGGTATTCGTCAATGTCTGGCACTGATGCCCAACTAAGATCCGGGAGTGCTGCTGTACTACTTTGGTCATCCGGACTCTGTAAGTTTGGTGCGACTGGTACATCCAAGATCTCAATCGTCATACTGGTTGAAGTACTTAAAGTACCGTCATCTAGATTCAGGTTTAGTTGGTAGACTCCAGCTGGAACGCCTGTCCTATTTAGATCGATGTTGATGGTCTCACCTGGAACTAAGTCGGCTAATCCACCCTCTCTTTCCAGGCTAATATCGCTACTGGGTTGAGTCGAAAAACTCAAATCGACCGGACCCAGAAAATCTGGATCTAGGACAAAAGAAAAGCCGAGTGCATCCTCTGGGCAAGCAGTTATGCTACTAGGGTCAGTGGTAAAACTTAATTCAGGAACGGTGCTGAATGTCCAAACCTCACTCTGACCTAGACCGCAATCATTGGTGCCAGCAACCTGCCAGTAATAGGTTTGCCCTCTCGCTAGATCTCCCAAGTTGATGATGGTATTGCCCGTATTTAAATCCACTATGGGGTTACTTAGGTCAGGCGATGTACTCACTGTAATTCTGTAATTATCAGCACCAGGGCTAGTATTCCAGCTAAAGGTTGGAGCTACCGATACTAATTCGGCCCCATCCTGCGGCTGAATGACGATGAAATCAACTGGAACGCTGCGAATTTCTACGTCGATGGTGGTATTCGCTGAGGTATTACCATCCGCCGCGGTCAATGTAATTGGATATTCTCCTGATAAATCAAAACCAGTGCCCGTTATGGTCACCGTACTGGCGGCTGTTGGGCTCATTGGATCCAGTTCCAGACTGGCCCCCTCAGGTAATTCATTGGTAGTGATACTAAGGTTTTCATCAGAAAACCCACCGCCGATGATCAATTCAAATTCAAATTCTTCGCCAGGACAAACGGAAATACTAGGCGTGCTTGTACTAACAATAGCTGCTTCTGGAAAACTCGTACAGATCTCTAAACTCCAACTGTCAATGCTGCCACCGTCTTCACTAAACTCATCAATGATCTCCAAAGTCCAAGTCCCTTGTGCATCCTCCCCGTTCAAGCCTGATAAGGACTGTAGAGGTTGAAAGATACCAGATATCGTTGGTACTGTATTATCACAACTGCTAGAAAGTAGGTTATTGCTTTGTGTGGCATCATCGTTAAAACTAAGGACTAAATCGTCCCTGCTACAGCCTTGAAAACTCACATTTTCCCCTGGGTTGCGGAAGAGTCCGATCGTGGTCCCATTGGGAGAAATCAGATTGGCAACCAGGTCGGACACATAGGTGTGTTTGATATCCATACTGACTGAGATGCTCGCCACCAAACCTTCCTGCTCTACCGAAAGATCTGATCTTACCGTATTAGGATTATTGGAGCCTATGGATACCGGAATATCGTTGGATTCGCTGATCAGACAATAAACGCCAGCCGTACTAAAGGAAAAAACGGGTGACCAGTCTCCATTGCCACAGGCGTTCACGGCTCGAGTCCGCCAATAATAGGTCGTCTCCGTTTCTAGGTTATTGTAGTTGATTTCGGGACTAGTCAAGTTCTCTTCTGAAGCAACAATACTTAGAAATTCATTGCTAGTACTAAGCTGCCAAATGTAGGAGCTAGCGTTATCAATGGCACTCCAACTGAAGTTGGGAGCCGTGCTAGTGTTGGCCGCTTCATCAATTGGGTTTGTAAGTGTGGTGGCTACAGGTAAGGTTTCCGATACGACCAAGGTGATCGTCGTGGTAGCTGACTCTGTACCGTCGGTACCATTGATGTCAAAGTTATAAGTCCCTGGCGCCAATTGCGCCAATTGCGCCAGGCTGAGGGTGGTTGTTTCTCCGCCGAGAACTGGATTTCCGGCAAAGGTGGCAGTAATGCCATCTGGTAGATTAACTATTTCTAGCGTCACCGAATCTTCGAAATTGTCACTCGGTCCTAAATCAAAGTTGAAATCAGAAGGATCACATAACTGAAATTCCTGTGCATCAGCTAATAATCTAAAGTTACAGGAATTTTGTGTCCGTCCATCGATAGTAATCTTACCGGTATTTTCAGGATCTAGCCAGTCTCGGAGTCTGGTGTCCGGTGTTCCGCCACCTTCCCAAGAAACGGCAAACCAGCCGAAGGCATCATAATCCAAATTGTTACAACTGGCTGCACCCCCAAACAACTGCCCCACAACTCGTCGATCCTGGTCAAACAAAGGGCAGCCAGAGGAACCTCCCTCGGTCGTACCTATAGACCATTCCGGGACTACTAGGTATCCGCCGTTGGCCATCCCTTGACCATTTAAATTTCCTTTGAAGACTTGCTCAAAGCTAAAACTGATCCGTTTCTCATCCGTGTTCGGATGATGGACAGCGATGACTGTATCTTGGGGGATTTCGGGTCTAGCATCCCAGCCGGCGAAAAAGGCGTCAGCGGTAGGGCTGACCGGGTCATCTAGTTCTAATAATCCAAAGTCCGTATCGCTGCTTCGTGCCCGAAGAACGGAACCACTATTGAAGTCATTCAAAACACCATTCCCTGGGCCACCACTCGCACCACTATTCGGCGCCCGGCAACTTGAGTTTTGGAAATTCCAGTAGACCACCAGGCTAGCGGCATTATTCGCACGGATGCCACAGTGATCAGCCGTCATAAAGAAAGGGGTACAATCTTCCTGTGTATTATTGACGAGGAAACCCGTGCAGAAGGTACTTCCTCCGGTACTGTAAACACCTACGGATTGGATAATATCTCGATACGCGTCAACAATGTCCCAGCCATCTACTTCACTACAGATAACATCCAGGTTACAGGAGCCTGAAACAAAGGTAGAAAAGCCTAGAAAGTCATGGTTGATACTGGTAATCTTTAAGCTTAGATTTTGGCGTTGCGCTTGTGGAAGGCGCAACTCTACTACCATTTCATCTCCTTCAATAATGGGGGTCCAAAATTCTCGGTGGTCGTCGTTGTCATTAGGAGTGAAAGGGCCTAATTTATTTTTTTGATCGGCAGAATATAAATTTAATTCAGCTCCCGCCGGAAGGAAGAATTCACCAAATCCCAGATTTAAGGAATGGGCATCGGAAGAAAGAATGCGAAGGCGCCAAACGGCAGTCCCATCCGATAATTCCTCCCAGTTTCCCCGCTTTAAGGGAGAAATTGCTACGGGAAAGCTAACGGCAAATTTCGGTGCCGTTCCTATCTGACGGTTCTTTAGCTCCTCTTCCAGCAAATTTTGATTGTCTTGTCTAGGCAAAACGATTAGATCAACTTCCTCTAAGGGAAGCAGCGTTTGCCCCAATAAAGGGGAAGTACCAAGCAGGAAGAGTAATAGAAAAAGAAGTGGTGATGAGGTAAAGGTGGTGGTTTTCTGAAACTGCGAGGAGAGGTTCAGTGATGTAAGCGTTGATCCTGTTTTTTTCATATCCATTAATTGGTTAGCTGTCTTTGGGAGAATGTTGTTGAAGGAATTCTTGGTGCATCAATTCGAGCGTTTCGAATAGATTGTAGCCCAAGGCTTGTTCGTGACTAGTTGCAGAATTCCAAAGGTAATTCTTGTAGGAAAGGGATACAAGGACAACGCAGCAAAGTCTCCGACAATTTTCAATGAAAGTCGGATTATCGGACTCCTTGTGGGTGAGATCTGTGGTATAGCATCAAAAAGGGGAGTAGCGCTTAGTGAGAATTGCTTAGAATTCATCGGATGAGATCGGTACTCCCCCTTTGAATGAGCTACATGTCTGCTAAAAGTAGGTCTATATCTTTCATGAATTGATCTACTGCTTCAGCTTCGGTGCCGTTGCAAAAAGATCGGATATGGAAGTTTTTATCGATTAGGAGTAACCACCCGCTATGGTCAAATCCACCTGGTGCATTCTCATCTTCACGGGCAATACTCATATAGTCTTGAGCGATATCGTAGATTTTGTCTTTCTCCCCGGTCACAAAGTGCCACTTTGGGGCTTCTACGCCCAGTCCTTCTGCATATTTCTTTAACCGTTCCACCGTATCCCTTTTGGGATCAATGGTGTGGGAAAGGAGGGCTAAGCGATCGTCGGTTTCATACTTATCATAGATCCGCTTCATTTGCTTAGCTACTTTGGGGCAAATAGTAGGACAGGAAATAAAGAAAAGATCCGCCACGTAGGCTTTACCTTCGAAGCTGGCATTGTCTATGGTTTGCCCATCCTGGTTGGTAAACGCGAAGGTTGGGATGTGATGGTAGGTGGTATCGCCCGTAGCAGGATCAACCAGATGATTACCTAAGATGGGCAAGGTTTCCTGATTAGTTTGGCAGGCTGCCAGGCCCAGTACCACTATGACGCTGAAGTAGATGATTCTCATTCTGCTTTTGTATTTGTAATCCCTAATGCTTCAATCAAACTCGCTCCATCCTTGATGCTACTGAGCATATCATTTTTAACCTTGCCCATTTTTTCCTGTTCTGACTTCAGGTACTTAACAATATCTTCATGTTTTTCAGTGTCCTGTAAGGGCTTCAGTTGTCTCAAGTTATTCATCCAAGAGAACATACTCTCATCCGCATCGTCTAGCTGCTTGACAATTTTATCTATTTGCTCACTGGCATCTACCGCTAAGCCGCTAGTGGTTTCTTGATGGTTGCGCAATTGTCTAGAGAGTTTATGGATGTTGCTGATCTTCGGCATTACCTCGTCATGAACTACCATTAACTCATCCCACAATTTTTGCTGTTCATTAAGTTGTTCTTGTGAAAATTTGCTGTCGCTCGTTGCTTGCTGATTACCATCACCACAAGCGGTTGCCAAACCTGAGAAGATAAGGAGAACCAAAACTATTTTGTGCATAAAAGGAATTTTTAGGCAAGTTAAGGATTTGGGAAAAAAGTAATAAGCGCCAGCTTAAAAATGACACAAGCCTGAAGGATTTTAACTTCATTTAACACCCTGAGGTTGCTAAGTCTTAAGAGATTCAGGGCGGGGAAAGAGGGGAGAGGAGAGGGCAGGAAATGGAAAAAGCCGCTGTACCTTGGATAGGCAGCGGCTTTAGATCAAATGTCAAAAAAATGATTTACTTCCTTATTGAATCGACTATGTTTGCTGGTGATTGGTTTTTGACAACAAAACGTAGTTGTCTTTAATCACAATAATTTGCTTCACATACTCATCCTTCTGCTTAACAGTTAGCATGTATTTACCTGCCGGCAAGTTGTCTAGATTCAAACGTCTACCGTAACCATTGTGATCTTTGATAAAGTCGCGATAGTAGGTATTGTCTCCTTTTAGATCAGTAAGCTTAATGCTTGTCTTTTCCATTTGAAGATTAGATACCTTCAAGCTAATGATTTTGCCTTCAGAAATCTTGGCATTAACTAAAATGTCGGTGGAAACAGTAGGAGTAGAATTGTTTGCCCAAACGGGTAGAGTCATAACAGCTAGGCATAGGGTAGCCAGCCAGTGAAATCGTTTCATAACAGCACGGGTTTTTTATTAACAATCAGATGAATTTCAGTCTAATGTCGGAGTTTTTACGCTCGGTATTTCTTGAGTGATTGGGATTGGGTGATTAAAATCCCTTGATAATTAACGAGTTAGCTCAAGAAATTGTGAGTTGTGGTACTAGTTCTTTTTGGTAAGACGCGCGAAATTATTCGTCCCATCGCCTCTTATTCCTTTGCTCAATCTAAAGGACTTTTCAAAATTCCTTTATACGCGTTAAGCTATTGATTACTTCTATGCTAAAGACGCGCTTTTGATTTGAAAGTTGCTTGGCAATCGTTATTAGAATGTTAAAATTCCTTAACGATACAGCCACAATTACGGCCTAAAGGGGCTTAGACCGAAAAAGATTTGATGAAGACCTGCAAAATTTCGATTAAATGTGGAAATCGTGGGTTGAAAGTAAGATTTAGAAGCAAGTTCTTACTTGGATCGATTTTGGAGATAGTCCGCTACGATTTCTTTGATCATCTCTTTTAGATAGGTTTTGCGTTGTCGCGCCATTTCCCTTAGTTGAGCCAGGTGCTCATCGTCAAGCGTCAGGGTAATCCTTTTGGGGGTCAGATCTTCGATCTCGATCTGCTGTTGAGGATCAACGGTGTTTCGGATCAGGATATCCAAGCCACTCAAAGATTTTCTAGATTTCTTTTTTCGCTTATCTTTTGACCCTTGTCCAAGTTTTTCTTCGAAGGCGTCTTCAAAGGCATCAGAAAGGAAGGATTCTAGGTCAGCGCCATAGCGCCCCCCTTTCCCATCTTTGGAAGAGGGCTTGCCACTGTCAGAAGCTTTTTTGCCTTGCTTATCGAAAGCAGGCTCCTCCACTTCTGCAAATAGGCTTTCCAATCCTTCTGTAAATTTCTTCTTTGCCAATGAAAAAGCTTTATGGGTTAAACAACCAATGCCGAGACTCGGTCTTCCAATTCTTGGCATACTGCTAAATAGTCGGCAGCCCCGGGGCTATTCCTACTGTAAGCGAAAATATCTTTGCGTTGGGCTGGAGCTTCTGCCAAAGCCACATTATCTCTGATCCGAGTTTTGAAGACCAGATCTCCAAAGTATTTCTGTATGGTTTCTATGACATCTCGGTTCAAGACCTTTCGACTATCAAACATAGTGGCCAACACGCCGCCAATCGTCAATTTCTTATTCAATCGCAACTTTACCTTCTGAATTACTTGCTTAATCTTTGCTAATCCCTGCATGGCTAAGAATTCAGTCTGCAGGGGAATGATGACCATGTCACTGCTGGTCAAAGCATTTAGCGTCAACAAACCCAGAGAAGGTGGACAGTCGATAATTACATAATCATATTGCAGCCGAACAGGTTCCAATAACTCCCTTAAAATAAACTCTCGGCCTGCCTCATTGATCAATTCCATCTCCGCCCCAGATAAATCTAAGGTCGCAATGACCACATCTAGGCCTTCTTTAACATTGACTGGTACGAGAGGGGCTTCTCCGCGTAGGGCTTGGTAAATGGTCTGCTGTGATCTGGGAAGTCCCAGAGAAAGCGTCAGGTTGGCTTGTGGATCTAGGTCGATCAGAAGGGCTTTCTTTCCCAATTCCACTAGACCGGCACCGATATTAATGGCACTTGTTGTTTTGCCTACACCACCTTTATGATTCAATAAGGATATAATAACTCCCATAAGTCACCGTGTAAAATAGAAATATTTTGAGGGGAAGCTAGATGTCTCGGACAAAGAGGAATTCTTAACCTCGCTACTAATCACCCCCTTATATCCTGCTGCGTAATTCAAGTGGGTTGTTTGTCCTTTTTTGCTGTTAAAAGACTTCTTTGCCTCTAAAATATCACTAATTAGTTAAAAGTTGCGCAAAAATAGGCAATTTTATTCATTGGCTGTTGATAAAAATAACCCCAGATAGGAGAATCCCGGCAGCTAGCAAACTCTGTGTAGAAATCAGTTCGGCGTTAAAAGCCCAACCCATCCAGAGGGCAACGACCGGATTTACATAGGTTGAAGTGGCTACTTTGGCCGGAGAAACCTTTGTTAGTAAATAGTTGAAGCAGGAAAAAGCAAGTAGTGAACCTAGAAATACAAGGTAGAGCCAAGAAAAGGTGAAATTCAGATTTACCTTACTAAAATCTAAATCGGCTAACTCTCCACTCAGGCCCCCCACTAGAAATAAGCAAGTTCCTCCCCCTAGCATTTGCAAAGCGGTACTTCTGCTTTTAGAAGCGGGTAAATCCATGCTACTAATGTAGATGGAGGCGAATGCCCATGCGGTCATACTAATTGAGATGGCAATCAGTCCCCAAATGGCTTCCTTAGAGGCTATAAATTGTGGTTGGTCTACCAGAAGAGCCATCCCCGCAATCCCCAGTGCAGTCCCCAGTAGACTTAAACCTTTGGGACGTTTTCCCCGTATAATCCAGAGCAGCAGTAGGATCAGTAGCGGATCAAAAGCGATGATTAGGGCTACCATACCCGTATCAATGTATTGCTCAGCCCAAACGACACCTCCTGCGCCAACGGTCAAAAATAAAAAGCCCAGCACGAGCGCATTGAGAAATTGTTTCCTAGAAATGGGTACAACTTCTTTCGGTTTAAAGAAAAGGTATAACAGCAATCCAGCTGTAAAAAAGCGGCTGCCACTCATAAGAAAGGGCGGGATTACCTGGATGGCCCAGAAGTTGACCAGGTAGGTAGATCCCCAGACGATATAGATAACTGCAAAGGCTCCAATGATCAGCCAGCGTTCGGGTATTGCCGATTTCATTTCGATAATTGAGCTGCAAATGTAGGTATATTTTGAATGCCCCGCTCGATTAATTAACTGGGTAATAGCGTATCCATGGACAAGTGAGAAATGTCCGCAGGATCTGTTGGAGCCCACCCAATAATCTTCCAGAATAGCTTATTCATCTATGGTTTCTACAAAGGCCTATGTTCGTTTGTAAAAAACGACAAGAGTATGGTTTTGTAAAACTTTATGTTTTTATATTTACAAAATAAAACATTTTGTATTATATTGTTCTTCCTTTGTAATGCCTGTTATCAACAGATGCAGGGATTAGGTGTGCGGCAATAGATACTTTCCTTAATTATATCATCGGATCAGCCGATTGCGTTTTAATCACCAGATTCCAGACTATCGGCGAGTCCATCAATTAAAACCACCTATGGAATTAACAAATGCGATCAATTGGTTTGAGATCCCCGTGGCGGACTTTGAAAGAGCCAAAAAATTCTACACCTCGATCTATGATTACGAAATGGAAGAGATGGATATGCAAGGGACGAAAATGGGGATGCTACCTTACAAACCTGGCGAGGGAGGCATTGGCGGAGCGATTTGCTATGGGGAAGGATACGAACCTACGAGTAAAGGAGCTAGGGTTTATTTAAACGGAGGGCAAGATCTTAATGGAGTATTAGGGCGTGTGGAAGGAGCTGGAGGCCAAGTCATTTTACCGAAAACCCAGATAACGGAAGAAGTTGGCTACTTTGCTATCTTTGCAGATACGGAAGGTAATCAAATTTCACTTCATTCACCGGCTTAGGTCGGTATGAAGATAGCTCTTGTTTGATTGCTCTACCACCCGACTAAAGACTTGAATTTTCTTTTGGCGCATTCCTACCAGATACATGATTTAACCACCTATCAAATTTGGAATGCGCCTTTGCAATGCCCAATCCGTTCTAGATCTTCAAGCTTTGCTTGAAGTATTTACCGTATTTGCGCTTGTAGGCTTGGTAAATGCGCTTAATCTGCTTGCGGTAGCTAGGTTCGTCAGCGGAAACATCTTCTGGCATTTCATCATCTAAGAAACCGTGTTGCTTCATCCATTCATCATTGTAAACCTTGCCTAAGTAGCGGGTACCATGATCCGGAAATAAAACTACCACAACATCCTGAGGGCGTAGTTGCCTTCTGATCTTGAAAACACATTCCATGGCAGCTCCGGAGGAGTAGCCTACGAGCAGCCCTTCTTTTAAGGCCAGTTCACGAGTACGCAAAGCACTATTCTTGTCCGTAACTTTCACAAACTCGTCAATCACATCAAAATTGACATTGTCAGGAATAATAGTCTTTCCAAGGCCTTCAATCTTGTAAGAGTAAATCTCAGACTTATCGAAGATACCGGTCTGCCAATACTTAGCAAGCACTGAACCATAAGCATCAACCGCTATGATCTTGATATTAGGGTTCTTTTCCTTCAGATACTGCGCAGTACCCGAAAGCGTTCCTCCCGTACCCGCACAACATACGTAATGCGTTATCTTACCCCCAGTTTGTTCCCAGATTTCTGGGCCAGTGGTGTGATAATGCGCACCGGAGTTGTCCATGTTATAGTTCTGCTTGATGTAGAAAGCATTAGGAATCTCTTTGCTGAGTTGGAGTGCTTTCTGATAGTAGGATTGAGGATCATCAGGCTCTGCATCTGCGGGACAAACGACTACTTCTGCTCCCATGGATCGCAGCAAGGCCAATTTTTCTTGTGAGGCTTTGCTCGTCACGGTGAGTACGCAACCATAGCCCTTAAGACTGGCGATCATCGCTAAGCTGTATCCAGTATTTCCACTGGTGGCTTCTACGATGGTAGCACCTGGCTTTAGTTCTCCTCTTTTCTCTGCTTGTTCGACCATGTGGAGCGCGATGCGATCTTTGGCAGATTGTCCTGGGTTGTAGCATTCCACCTTGCCAAAGACAGTAGCACTAAGGGGATTCGCAATTCGACTTAGTTTGATAAGTGGCGTATTTCCAATAGTTGCTAAGACACTTTCTTGATATTGCATATAGTTAATCAAAGTTGAGCAGGGCCAAAAATACAGCTTTTTGTTTAGTTTTTGGAAGTGTGGCCCCATCGATCCCATTTATAATCGAGGTGTGAAGCGGGCTTAGGAGTGTAGGTCTTGAGCTTGAAAGGTTCGGGATAGCTAAGTATTAATGGTTTATACATAGATACTTACATTCCTTCATATGATGAAAAGGAATCCCTAAAAATACCTAAGTTTTTATGAATTATTCTGACTTTTACTTTCTATTTTTCCGTGTTCTCTTTGGTTAAACGAAAATGTGATAGGAAATTATGGAGCGTAAGATAAGGATCAAAGTCCGGTTAATACTCTATCATCGAGGAAAGATATTGCTGTTGAAGCAAACCAAACCCAATGGTGGAAACTATACGCTGGTAGGTGGTACCATGGAGGCCGGCGAATATGCCAAAGACACCCTCATTAGGGAAAGTTTTGAGGAAGCTGGCATTAAGTTGAGAACCGAAGATTTATCTCTTGTACACGTCCTGCAAAAGAATAAATCCTCAGAACGTCGATTGACGATGTACTTTAAAGCATATAAATGGGAGGGTACTTTAAGAGCTAAGGAACCATGGAAATTCCAGGGCGTAGCTTGGTATTCTTTAGATGAGTTGCCACCCAACCTCACACCTACGGTTAAGCATGTAATGCAGCAATATCGTAAAGGACAAGTGTATTCTGAATGGGATAAAGACCAGAAGTAGGTCTTGATCTAGCCTTTTAGTGGATACTGGGGCGGTAAGAAACTAATTTCACCCGCGAACTAGCCTTTGGTTTCTTCTTAGACGCTTCAGGCTCTTTGGGCTTCAGTTTACTGCACTTAGGCGATTTATTGATCTTATCTTTGGCGGTAGTATTAGGTTTGGCTTTTTTTCCTTCCTCTTTGCCATTCGCTTTTTGTTCTGACGGAGAGATATTGATACAGGCCGTCTTTTTCTCAGTTTCGCTATTATTGGCTTTAGGTTTTTCGTCGGTATCCATCCCTTCTACCGCCTCTTCCAAGGCGGTAAATTCCGCTAAGTTTTCCTGGTCCACTACTTCTGTATCCTGACCCTCTTCTTCACTTAGAGGCGTATCCTCGCCTGAATGCGGCGCATCTTGAGCATTCAAGGGTAAAAAACTTACAAGACTAAAGGCTAGGAGTAGGCAGTAAAACTTTTTCATGATATCCGTTTAAGCTACTAATACTATGCAAGATAGCAAGACGGGCGGTTTTTTTTTGTTACCAAAAACTTAATATTTTCTTAAACAATTGTGCTTCAAAGGAGATCTTGAGGTCAAAGAATACGGAAATAACGGGCATATTATTTCAGTTCACGCATGCAAATTTATGTTTGGTCAACTGAGTATTCAACCTTCGAATCTTAAGTTATGCTCCGCTTCCTTAAATTCCATTCTTCTCTATTTCCAGGATTGCCACTACGTGTGCATCGGCGATCTTCTGGCGCATTTCGTCGGTCATTAATTTGGCGGCTTCAGCTTTATTGTTGTAAAACCCGTTCTCCGTTAAGACGGCTGTCATCCTCGTTTTTCTTAACACGAAAAACTGGGATTCTGGTCTCGACTTCAAATGGCGATTTTTCAAGCCAGTTTGATCGATCAAATGCTTCTGAAAAATGGAGGCCACCTTACGACCTTTCTTGCTATTGTGGAAATACCAAGTTTCTATTCCGCTAATGCTGGCCGCAGCCCAGTGCTTCGAAGATCTGGCTGAGGCGGCATTGGAGTGTACAGAAATGAATACTTTTGGCAAGTCAGATTTCTTCGTATTTGCTCGATCCACCCGCTCCCTCAAAAAGTCATCTACTTCTACCTCAGGCACTACATTATAATAAGAGATGCCATGTTCATCCAGTTGCGCCATAATACGACGTACGATATCCCGATTGAACTCATATTCCAGAAACTGAGTCACGCCATCATCAAAAACTGGCGATCGTTTGCCCTTGGTATATTGGCCATGTCCGTTATCCAAGCACCAGAGGTAGCGGCCTTGGGGGACTTCTCCTTCCACGGGGCCACCGGATCCGCCCTCTTCATCCGTAGTTGATTCATCCGTTTCTGAACCACTATCGGTATTTTGGTTGTCATCGGGAATGGTGGCAGGAATATTCTCATCTACACCGAGATCATCATCAAATTCGATATCCTTTTCATCGGGCTTAATGATCACGTTTTCCGTTTCATCAGCCACGATGATAATCGTGTCGGGGGTGATTTCGGAACCGTCTTGTGGAATTTCGGTATTGGGGTCGGTAGGTTTTGGCTTCGGTGTGGGTTTAGGTTCAGTTCCGCCACCGAATAAGGATTTGAAAAGGTTGCCAATAGCGTCTAAAAATTTCTTAAACATGAATTTGTTTTTAGGCACACGATTGAGGTTGGAGGTGATATTAGGGGGTTCCAGTGCTCTAGACCGTGTTGTTATTATTGCCTGTAATTTGGGCTTTGCGGGTTTCTACTCAAGTACCCAAATATACTTCATATGCAGGGGTTTCCAAATTTTTTCCCTGATCGGCAAAATTATATTCTGCTGATACTTGTTTGTTGAAAGCCTCATTTCTTCTGAGAATGCAGAGCGCAAGTACCAACAAACTGTTACATTGCCTGTAACTCCAAAGAATAAGTCTGAATTTGCTCCTTAAACGCCGCTTTGTAACAGGATATTCTATCTTTGACATCGTCCAGGATAGGAGAGGTTGTAAAGGAGTAACTGTAGTTGCATCAGTAAACTATCAAAACACAACATATAATGAAAAGAAGAACTTTCATTGAACGAGGCAGTCAGGCGGCCCTAGGGCTTGGACTATTTTCCCTGGCGGCCTGTAATAATCAAGCTGGGACTAAGGAGGGAGAAGAAGAAACTGCTGCTGAGGAGACGGCCAAAGAACTCTTTTTTCAGATTTCTTTGGCACAATGGTCGATGAATAAATCCTTTTTCGGCGGTAAATTAGACAACTTAGACTTTGCTGCCACGACTAAGAATCAATTTGGTTTGGACGGTATCGAATATGTGAACCAGTTTTTTAAGGATAAAGCAGAGGATAGTGCCTACCTGGCCGAAATGAAGAAAAGGGCAGATGATAATGGGGTGAAATCCCTATTGATCATGATCGATCGCGAAGGAGATTTGGGGGGTACAGTAGATGCTGAGCGTCTGAAGGCGATAGAGAACCACTACAAATGGGTAGATGCGGCGAAATATTTGGGTTGCCATTCTATCCGTGTGAATGCGGCCGGAAAAGGGACGGCGGAGGAAGTGGCTGCAGCGGCTGTGGACGGTTTAGGTAAGCTTAGTGAATATGCGGCAAAGGCTGGCTTGAATGTGATTGTGGAAAACCATGGTGGATACTCTTCGGATGGCTCTTGGCTCGCAGGTGTGATGTCTCAAGTTAATATGGACAATTGCGGAACCTTGCCCGACTTTGGTAACTTCTGCATCGAAAGGGGAGAAGATGGATGTGCCAATATGTACGATCGTTATAAGGGGGTGACAGAATTGATGCCATTTGCGAAGGCCGTAAGTGCGAAAACACATGACTTTGATGCAGACGGTAATGAGATTCACACCGATTACAAGAAGATGCTTCAGATTGTAAAGGATGCTGGCTACACCGGCTACATTGGAGTGGAATATGAAGGCAAGGAATTAGATGAGATTACCGGTATTAAAAAGACCATTGATTTGATGAAGAGAGTAGGTATGGAATTAAGCTAATTCCTTCTCTTCAGGGTATAGCTATAGAATCAGCTAGGCTGATTTGGAAAAGTCGTGTGGATATGCACGACTTTTCTGTTTTATGGTTTTGATTAGGATCTAAATCTCTATCTTTTAGCCATGAGCGCAGCTTTGCTTCAACAAGTTGAGTTACTAATCGGGAGTATTGGGGTAATCTTAGGACTCTTCTTTTCGGCGCTAATCGCTACCAATCGCCAATCTCAGCCTCGAGCTAATATTTTTCTAGCTATCTATTTACTTGCCTTCAGCCTCCGGGTGGGCAAATCCCTGTTTCACAATTATTTCTCCATAGATCCGGTGTTGCGGACTTTTTTTCTAACGACCTTACTGGGGGTTGGGCCATCTATCTGGTTGTATGTCACCTGTTCTCTTTCGCCAACGGTAAAGCGAAATAGAGTGGTTCTACTGCATTATGTTCCCTTCTTCCTTTTTGCGAGCTTCTCTTGGCTTATTCCCAATAATGGTTCCTGGGTATTTGGGGTATTTTATAATTTTCTGATCGCACATATGTTTGCCTATACCTTGTTCTCCCTGTTAAGATTAAACCGATCTAGGGATAGCAAGATTTTGCAGGACAACCCAGCCTTGGCTCCCTGGCTCTATCACTTCTTGACGGTCAATTTAATCTTTCTTCTACTCTATTTTTTGATTTCGGAGATGGTTATCCCTTTTTACATTGGCATTTCATTTCTCTTTTCTTCCGTCATCATATATCTGTCTTTTTTGGCTTTCCGCAAACCCGCCTTATTTAAAGTAGTGGAGGAAAAATATGGACAATCCAGCGTAAGTGTTGCGGAAGCAACTCAACTGATCCAGCGTCTTTTGCACCTGATGGAGGTTGAAAAACCTTACTTAGATGCTTCTTTAAGCTTATCGAAGTTGAGTGCCCAATTGGACGTATCAACGAAAATTTTATCCCAGGTCATTAACCAGGAGGAAGGGCTGAATTATTCTCAATTCGTTTCCAAGTATCGGGTAGAAGAGGTGAAGCGCCTGATGACCTTGCCAGCATACTCCAATATGACTATTGCTGCTATGGCTTATGATAGTGGCTTTAGTAGCATCTCGACCTTCAACGCCGCTTTCAAACGACATGCCGGACAAACGGCCAAGGCCTATAGAAAGGAGTTGGAACAAGAAAAGAACTAATTTTCCCAAAAATGATTGCCAAGATCATGATTTCGGTAGGATGAAAGCCTGATGGAGCCCAGATTTGTGGCTCAAATCAAAGCTAAATACAAATGAGACTATTCATCCTAATTTCGTTTTTACTATCTACTGCAGGGGCATTGGGTCAAAACAATCCACACCGAGATCCTACCCATAATTTTGCCGTCCATCGCCTGATTATCGTAAATGATCAGCATGAAATGCTCATGAGCCGGGAGCAACACGTTTGGGGTACCCCCTCTTTTGTCTATCGTGAACGCCAATATGTGAAGGAAAGCCTAGATAGCTTGGCTAGGGCCTATGGAATACGGATTTCCGATGTGAAACTACGTGGACAATTTAGCTACAAGTATGATTATCACCCGTATGCCACCTTGCGGCATTACTATCTAGCAAAATATGTGGATGGGGAAGTCATATTACCGGAAGGCCTGGCAGAGGTCAAGTGGATGCCTATTGAGGAAGCCATTGAGATCAACACCGTCACTTCTATCAAACAAATCACGGAGCAAATCATGAAATTCCCCGATACGATTTGGGGCGCTTCATTTATGGTCAGCCACGTAGGCGATGAACATCCGACGAAGATGGTCGAGCCTTTTTATCCCTTGAATTAGCGGGCAGTGTAAATCGCTTATCCGGCTTGCTTGCTTGCTAATCTACGTCTTCGCACCCACCAAAATAGCAAAGTGAGTAGAAAGGGTGCCAGTAGCAGAATGGCATTTTGCAGTCTGCTTTGAACTGGCCCTTTCCTACTCGGTTTCTTATCATTTTACCTTAGCTACCTGCCGGAATGGCCCATTCACTTTGTGGGATATACCAAACATCTTTTTCTAGATCAATTCCACCTTTCATTCGTTCTTGCACCATTCGATCAATGATGAATAAGCCGACTTGAGCCATATTTTCAAAGGTATCAATGCCATCGTTTGGAAACCCCCCTCTGGTCCGGTGGATGTTGAAGGTATTGGAAAAGCGCTGTCCAAAGGCTTCTTCCAGTCCTGCTTTGCCAATCATAAAGCCAATTAGCCCCCCCCAGGTTGCGGTAGGATTGTCCGAATCCCAACCTGCCAAGGCTCCAATTTTGATGGTTTCCTTAATATCTCCTTCCCCATACAAGAGGCTCACTATACTTGCGCCGAAATTGATGCCAGCGGCGAAGCAGCCATTACACACAGGGTCTTTTGTGGCCCATTCGTAGCCATCCGCTTGTTGCACCTGGTACTTCTCGTGTAAGGCATCTCGGGCAGCTTCCCAAGATGCTCCAGCTGCATGTTGCTCTTTTACAAAGTCATACATCTTAGCGGTGTAGGAATCGTTTGGTAGTCGCTGCCTAGCTGTTTCGGCCATCCAAACCAGTTTATCTTTTATACTCATACCCTCCTTGGGTACGCTAGCAAGGGCGTACATGATCACATAGAATTCTGCGGCCCATTGAGCATTATACCGGGCGGTAGTTTGAATGGGCGCTTCGGCGATGTCCAAGGCAATATCTGGTCGACTTGGGGTGAAAAAGCCAAAGATCTCCGTGGTCAATTGCGCATCGATCATCTCATAGTTTGGGTTGTTATCTGGCAAACTGGTAGCGGGAGGGAGCATTCCCGATAACATAAGATCGTGCGCCGTTTGATTGGAGACCCATAGATAGTTTTCACCCTTCTTCCCGTCAGCTCCGATAAAAGGACTTTCCCCCTCTTTGTAAATGTGGGTAAGCCATCCATCTCTGATTTGTTCAGGCGTTAATTTGGAGGTTTGATTTTGATAGGTGATGTATTGATATATGTATTCTATATCCGTGTCATCATCGGCACCCCAGATTCCTCCTTCTTCTTCAAATAGAAAGGTAATGGTGGGAGAAAGGGTGTCATTGAAGGAATTGTCCCACATATTGGGTTGGTCGGGCTGCCCCCAGTCTTCGCTCGTATAGAAACCGGCAGCTTTCCCGTCTTTCCCCGCTCCGCCGATTTTGTCCATTTCTGTAATCAAACCCGTCCAATTGGCGATGCACTGTCCCAACCAAAAACCATACAGCTGATTGGCATAGGCAGAGCGAGAAAGGATGAGGTCCGTTTCTTTGGGCGTGTAAGAGGGATAATCTAGATTCGGATCCTTTGTGGCTAATGGATTTTCCTGACTTGCCGCTTGGCTTTCAGGAGTAGAAGGCTGGCACGCAAATAGACTGATTAGAAGTAGAAGGGCCGTACAGTATCTATACATATCTTGCTTAAGTTGATTTAGTCCCTAAATATAACACAAGGAAAGTATCAGCCTTAGTCTTCCGGCAAAAAGTCAAGCAAAGTACGTAGGGAAAGAGGGGGAATAGCCAGGAAAGGAGCGTCGGACTTAATTGATGAAACGCCAATTCACCCCAAACCTAAACCCATTGAAAGGGAAGGGGGCGTAGGCAGCTTGGTAGTACAGCTGTCGATCCAGCAGTAGGATGGAAATGTTTTCATACTTGAAGAAAGCTCGAAAATTGCCGATACGCATACTAAAGAAACCGTCGAGATTGGGGTAAGAGGCTATCTTCTGATCAGACAACTGGAATTGGCCAGTAAAGGGGTTGTAATAGTAACCATCCCATTCTGTATTAAACCGCAAATCTGCTCCCCAACGTACACTTAATACCTTAAACCAAGTCCCGGCGTAATACAAGCTATGCTTGGTGTATAAAGTGGGTACCCGGACAAAGGTCTCACTCGATTGCTGAAAAGCTACGGTATTATCAAGGTGTACTGGGCCAAACCTGAAATTCTTTTGAACCATCAATTGACTGATACTGATTGGAACCCCGGTTTGCTGAGAAACACCCGTTTCATCGAAGTAAATGAAGTTATTGACCAGATGATACCCCCCAGAGACCGTGATGTTGAGAGCGGGTAGATGATAGGAGGCAGTTAGATTGGTTTCTAAAGTGGAACGGAAGGATCGTTCCCACACTTCTATCTGCGATAGACGGTATTGTTCCTGTAATAAGGTTGGGCTATACAATTGGCTACTGGCTTGTACCTTTAGACTTCCTCCTTGCCGGAGATCAAAAAATAATTCTCCATTCAATTTGTAGTCCCCTCGATTATCCAAAAGGCCGAAATGGGCATTCGTAGAAATAAATAGGCGCTCACTTGGGTTGAAGGTCAGTTTTCCAGTCAAAAAGAGGTTATTCACTGTCGATCTGACGGGCTCGAAGTCCAGCCAATGTAAGCTATGAACTAGCCCAACCTGCAAGAGATCTTTTTCCTGTTTAACTTCATTGTCCTGAGCTGCAGCTCCTAGTCGGAACGTACTTAGATTAAAAGAATTCTCTAGCTTGCGGTGTTCCAAATAAAACCTACTTCCTCGATCATCAACACGGAACACGGGAAACTGATTAAAGAAGAGGGTATCAGCAGTAGCTGCCTCTTCAAAAAACTTGTATTTGCTAGTATTGTACAACAGTTGATGAGACAAAGTATAAGAACGTAGCGGTCCTCGAATCGAATCCTCTCTTCCTCCAAACTGGAGGTAATGGGTATAACTATATTCTTGATGCTGGTGTCGAGTCTGACCACTTTCCAGTAAGGTGACAGCAGAAGCGGGCCCTCTAAATTGCCCCTCTTTCTCCGGCTCTACAAAGACTCCACCATTATCCTCAGCCTCTGCTGTATTGGTAGCCACAGACAGGTAAGCTCTATACTTTCCACTTTGGCTTTCATAGGACATATTATTGATGAAAGTGGACATCCTATGATTTTGGTTGGGATACTGATTGGAGGATCCGATGTAGCTGTGTCTATCATACACCAGGGCATAATTGATGCCGTTGGCAAAATTTCGACTGAATTTGGCCTTAAAGATGCCATCCGCTTGCTCTCCCCCTTGTGTGTAGTGCACATTGGTATAAGGCTTTTCCAAACGATAATAGGGGGTCTGGTTAGCCTTCGTGAAATAGAGGTCATATTGGTTCAGCCCAATATCAAAGCCACGTCTTTGGCTAGCCTCAAACAGAATGGGGCGGGCAGCGGAGCCAACAATACCAAGATGCATGTAGTCAAATTCCCGCTGTCGGGCAGGGTCATATTGGTGAAAATAGCCAGTAAGTAAGCTGTCTGCGAAAGGCGTTTCTCGGTTGGGGTTTTCAGAATAATATAGAAACACCCCAAAGGTATCCACCTCATCTGCTAATTGCTCATTGAACTCCATTTGAGAAACATCATCTTGCCCACCTGTGACGGTAGGGCGTTGAGACTGAGTTCTCTGTGTACTTCGCCCCGGTTGCAATACCTTGGAACGTTGCTGCGCCCATAGGTCTGGACCTACTAGGAGGACAAACAATCCGATCAATATTGTTATATGGAGCTTTTTGGTCATATCAAATTGTACAAGTACACTGGACTTTCTACTAAGCTAGCAAAGCCTTTTAATTTCTCCTTCAAAACGATTGTCCGAGGAGAATGGTTGCCTGCCTTGGCTTCCTTAACCCTGTAATGGACTTTTGTTGGCTTTTCATTAGGGATTGGAGGATTGAAGTTGAAAGTTTATCGTTGAGGGTTTAAAGCGCCTGAGCTAGGCTCCATTTCTCCCTAAACCCTAAACTTTCAACCTTCAACACACTATAATCCCAAAACAGAAGGATTCATCCCCATGTTAGAGAATCCACCATCATGGTATAAGTTCTGCATAGTGACCATCTTGGTCAAATCCGAGAACATCGTGACGCAATAATCAGCACAAGCATCTGCGGAAGCATTGCCAAGTGGAGACATCTTATCCGCATATCCAAAGAATTCTTCGAATCCTTTTACACCACTACCTGCCGTAGTCCAGGTCGGAGATTGCGAAACAGTGTTTACCCTTACTTTTTTCTCTACACCGAAGTGGTAGCCAAAACTACGAGCAAAGGATTCCAAAAGGGCTTTGGATTCCGCCATTTCATTATAATCCGGAAAAACCCGCTGGGCGGCAATATAAGTCAGCGCCAAAATGGATCCCCAATCATTAATGGCATCCAATTTCCAGATCGTCTGCATCACGCGGTGGAATGACATAGCCGAAATGTCAAAGGTTTTATGCATGAAGTCGTAATTCAAGTTGGTATATCCTCTTTTTTTCCGAACGTTTAATGACATACCAATGGAGTGCAGCACGAAGTCGATCTTGCCCCCCAAGGTATCCATCGATTCGGTAAAGAGATTTTCAAGATCTTCCATGCTAGTTGCATCTGCGGGAATGATCTTTGCATTCAACTTTTCGCCAAGGGCGTTGATGGCACCGAAGCGGAGGGCTACAGGGGCATTGGTCAACGTGATCTCTGCGCCTTCTTCTACGCAGCGCTCTGCGATTTTCCAGGCAATGGATTTGTCATCTAGGGCACCGAAAATGATGCCTTTTTTTCCTGCTAAAAGATTATTTGCCATAACGTTTTTAATTGCTCATGAAGCTGTGGGCAACCCGCAAGAGGACATATGCCATCGGCTTCACTAATGATTTCTGTTCTGTTTCTTGTTCTTGGATGTTATTATCCTACAATTGCTACTCCTAGTTATTGGTAATCAGCTCTCTCGCATTTTCAATGGCAGAGTCGCTAGGGGGATTTTGGCTCAGCATTGTGGCAATAGCTCTAATACGTTCCTCCTGATCCAGCAATCTTACTTTAGTAATCGTTCGATCCTCTTTATCCAACTTGTAAATGAAATAATGCGAATCAGCTTTGGCTGCAATTTGAGGAGAGTGCGTAATGGATACCACTTGGTGATGATTGGATAGCACACGTAAAATGTTCCCCATTCTCAAAGCTACATCTCCAGATATTCCTGTATCAATTTCATCGAAGATCAAGGTCGGAAGAGGGATGGCACTCGCTACTAAGGATTTGGTAACCAAAGTCAGGCGAGCCAACTCACCGCCGGAAGCCACATCCTTGATCTGCTGCATTCGACTTCCCTTGTTGGCGGCAAAAAGAAAGTATACCTCATCGTATCCCGTGCTCGAAAGCTGTTCAGCGGGATCCATCACTACCTGCATTTTTGCCGCTGGCATAGCCAGCTGTGCTAGCATTTCATGCACTTTCTTTTCGAAATCGGGAATTACATTTGCCCGACTCTTTCTCAGCTTTTCGGCTCTGGCTCTTAATTTTTCCTCTTGCTGCTCGATCTCTTGCTCCAATTGGTGAATTTCGGCATCCGAATTGGAGTAGGCACTCAGCTTTTCTTCTAAATCCTCTTGGATAGCTAGGAGCTCCTCTACCGTAGCCACCTGATGCTTCTTTTGTAAGTTATCTAGCAACAAAAGGCGTTCATTCAGTGCCATAATACGTTCCTGATCGTATTCGGTATTTTCCGCTATTTTTTCACATTCATTGGCCAATTCCTCTAGTCCCCCCATCAATCCAGCAAACTGCTGCTGAATGCCATCGACCTGCTGATCCACCTTCCCCAATTTGAGTAAATTACTCTGCAGTTCTTGCATTTGCCCAAGAATGGCATGCTCACTTTCGACTAGCTGCTGAAAAACACCCCCTAAGGTCTGTTTAATATCCTCGGCATTGGCTAGTCTACTGTGTTCATTGTCCAGTTCCTGTTGCTCTCCCGCGATCAATTCTGCTTGGTGTAATTCATCCAATAGGAATTGATTGTAATCCATCTCTTTAGAAGCGCTTTGTGTGGCTTCCACCAATTTTGCGAGGCGTTTTCTGTTTTGGTTATATTGGTTATATAAAGCTTGGTAATTTTCTAATAGCTCCTTGTTACCCGCCAATGCATCCAACATTCTCAATTGGAAGGATACCTTATGGATATCCAAAGTGTCGAATTGTTGATGGAGATCGATCAAGGAAGAGCTAAGGTTCTGTAGTACTTTGAGGTTAACAGGTGTATCATTAATGAATGCCCTTGACTTGCCGGAGGGAGCAATTTCCCGTCTGACAATAAGGTCTTCGTCAAAGTCCAAATCATAAGCTTCGAAAAAAGAAGACAAATTATAAGGACGAATATTGAAGTTCCCCTCAATAACACATTTCTGACTTTCGTTATAGAGAGACTTTGTGTCAGCTCTATCTCCCATAATTAGCCCTAAGGCACCGAGGAGAATAGACTTACCCGCCCCTGTTTCACCCGTAATTATCGTCAGTCCATCAGAGAAATTAATTTCCAAGGACTCGATAATGGCATAGTTTCTTATATGAAGGCTTTGAATCATGCTATATTAGACCCATTGGAGTATGGCCAAACAATGAATGAAATTAGTGCTTACCGTTTTCAATTAGCGCACAAATTTAATTGTTTTGGTGATAAAACCTTTATTTTTGCCAATCATAACTAAAAGATGTATTAATGAAAAAATCCTTGCTTTTCGTTGTAGCGATAATTTTCATGTGGGCTTGCTCGCCAAATGCCAGCAAGCAAGATTGGGTAGAAAAGGATCTCCTACAATATGGAATACCAATGACCATACTGGCTCCCGATAGTGCAGAAGTAAACAGTTCTGATCTTGGTGGATTGATACAGGACGTAACAATCAAACAGGGAGATGACTACTACGTACAGATTTATGCTTCAGATGCTGAAACAACTGATATCGCAAGGGTGAAATCCGCCCAGCTTTCAGAAGTGAAGTCGAACCGTTATTTTTCAAAAATCATACAGGAAGAGACCGAAGGTTTCATTTACGAAACGGCAATTGATTCTTCTTTGATTAGCTACGGGTTTCGATACGTGAGAGTACAAGGGGATAAAGAGTATATTTTTCAGACTGGGCTAGTAGGAAATTTCAGTTTGGAGCAAGTAGAAAAGATGTACGAATCGGTTAAGCAATAGAACGCTTAATCACGGGCTAAGGGGAGATTGAGATCTAGCAAACTATTGATGTCCTTTGAGAATCAGTAGAGTCGCTTGATCTCCCCTTGCAACAAGCCTTCAATAGCCTTGTAGATGATTAAGGGTTTTTGTGGCCGCCAATTGATGTCATTGAAAATTCCGCCAAAGTTAACATAGGATTGTAGGCGGGTAGATAACATTTCATCCTCCACATGTTGCAAGGTGTTCAAGCAACAGATCCAGCCATCCTCATCTTTGATATCTTCATACCATTCTTCGTAGTAACTGTCGTCTGAACCGTGGAAATTCATTACGTTTTCGCAGACCAGAATATACTTGTAGATCTCGTGTGATAGTAAATTGTCTATTACCTCTCTTTTCAAGTGCATGATGTCATTGTGCAAGCAGTCATTCCATTCTCCAATCAGCTCGATGATGGCCATTCCCTCATTATAATCCACGAATAGCACCTTGAGGTAAAGCGTAGCAGAACCAAAAGCATCCCACTGAGGATGAATGAAATAATTATATACTTTCTGCGTAAACTGAAATTCGTCGTATACTCTTCCAAAGAAGGGGGAGTCTGGGTCTTCAGCTGCCACGTAACGATCACGCCATTGGAAATAAGGCTCAATATCATGCATGCTTGTAAAACGACCTGAGAGAAGAAATTGTTTTCCTTTCCTTATCTAAAGGCTACCGCATAAATGATACCGCCCACAATTCCCACAAGCCCCATGATTAAAAACATAAAAACAAAGCCGATGAGCGTAGCAAATAGAGACCTAATAAAGGCAGAACCCACCGATATTTGGAATGCTTTCTGGTAGGTATACGTAGAATAGAGGGTTGACAGCAATAGGCTAATAGGAAAGCCCCAGCCAATGTATTGTGGAATGAAATAGAACACCAAGAGTGGAATCAATCCTATAATTGCGGTTTGGCCATATATAAAGGTGGTACTGATCAAGAATTCTGCATAATTCCATTTACCCTTTGGGTACATCCACTTGAAGGCTAAAGCAATGAAGGGAAGGATAAATAAAGGAATGATATTCAGAAACTTTTTCACGTACTCCATAATAGTCAGCTGCATTTGAAGCTCTTCTTCTGACATATTAGGATTCAGTGTTTCTCTGATTTCCGCTTGCTGCAGATCGAAGATCCCTAGGCTCAGCTGAATTAGAGCTGATACAGCAATGATCAGGAAGTAGTATCGGAAGGGGTTGTAGTACCTACGAGTTGCCCCTGAAAGGTAAGATTCTACGACTGTGGCCGGCCGAACAAAGAGCTCTCTCATGGTATACCAGAAGCCACTGTCGACATTGGTAATCATCCTAACCAGGTCTCTAATTATTTGTCGTATGGTAAAGCGCTCAGTAATGTTTCTTTGGCCACATTGGTGGCAATACTCTCCCATCAGCGGCGCGCCACAGTTTTTGCAATCCATGTTTTTTTCAAGTAGTCCGCCCGGAAATTACGACCTTTGCCTGATAGTCGCAAATCCATGATCAAACGCTTATGCTGAAAGTGGCCCTTACTGGACCAGAATCTAGTGGTAAAACTACCTTGACGCTAGCTTTAGCCGAGTACTTTAATGCGCCTCATTTGCTAGAGTATTCTAGAGTTTTTCTTAATGAATTGACGAGGCCTTATGTTGAGCAAGACTTACTGCCCATCGCAATAGGGCAATTGAATCAGGAAAAAAAATTAGAACAGGGCGATGCCCCCATCTATTTCTGCGATACCTCCTTGTTGGTCATGCGGGTATGGGGCTTATACAAGTTTGGGCGATCCGACGACGAGATTAAAGAAATGCTTTTGGCTCATCCCGCAGATCTCTATCTCCTATGCCGGCCAGATATAGCTTGGGCCCCTGATCCGTTGCGGGAGCATGCTTCCATCGAGGATCGAGAGGCCCTTTTCAGACTATATAAGCAAAACCTAGATGAGTTTCATCTGCCTTATCGGATTATTGAAGGTCAGGCAAAGGCCCGCTTCGATTGTGCATCGACTGCAGTGCAGGACTACTTTCCTGAATTGATAGTCTTACCTACAGAAAGGTAGAGCCTAGTCTTACGGCAGTATCAAATGCACATCGCCGAACTCATGCCAGTAGTACTGCTGTTCTAGTGCTGCCCGGTAGCTAATGTCTAAATGTGCAGCCCCGGTTAACGTTTCTAGCATAAGCAAATGGGAAGCCTTGGGTTCATGAAATCCAGTGAGGAGTCCATCAACGACCTGCAAACCCCTTTCTGGAGTGATAAATACATTAGTCCATCCTTCCCGTGCAACCACCTTCCCCTCATTGTCCGTGGCAGACTCAATGGCTCGGATGGCGGTCGTCCCGATGGCGATGATCCGTTTTCCCCTTTGTCTCGCCCAGTTGACAAGATCAGCGGTAGGTTCAGAAACCCGAAAGTATTCCTCATAAGGACGTTCATCCACTTCCAAACTCGCTACTCCGGTATGTAATAAAATAGGGGCAAATTGTACCCCTTTAGTGGCCAGTCGGGTGATTAGCTCAGGTGTAAAAGGGCGGCCTGCTGAGGGCATCTCAGCACTGCCCATCTCCTGCGCAAAAACCGTTTGATAATAGGATTGTGGGTAGCTTTCCTTGATGTATTGATAGCGAATGGGTTGACCATATAGATCTAGGTACTCTTCTAAGGGAATAGGGAGTTGGATTTGAGCATTCCAAAGTTTTAGGTGTTTATCTTGCTGCTTGTCATAATAGGATTTAGTGAGTTTTAGACTGCCGCCATTCTTCAATGCTACCACTTCTCCCGGTTGGGATCCAGCGTATCGTCGCGTACCTCCTTCCGTCATTTCCCGGATTTCTATCACCCACCGATCGGCGCTGATTTTTGTTGAAAAGTGAATGCGTACTTTCTTCCCATCCTCTAGGAAACCCTCTAAGGCTGCCTTTAAAGTACCACTGGTATTGATAATCAGAACATCTCCTGCGTGTAGAAACTGATCTATCTTATGAAAATCAGTGTGAAATAACTGATCATTATTGTAATGTGAGACCATCAAGCTCACCTCATCTCTTCGGAGGCCTCGTTCCTCTGTCGGTTTAGCACATTCCAATTGATAGGGAAGATCAAAGGCGTAAGCTTTGTTTTCTGATAGTAAGGACTGATCTTGATTTATTGATAGGATAGACATGAGACTTTTTTAATGGTTAATTGGTAATGTATAAGGAAGAATAGGCAGCGCGGTGTTGTTGGTGGGAAAACACCAACAACAGCTGCTGTTTGGTCACGACACAGGTTTGGCTTCGACGCCGTTGTTGGCTCCCAGTCCGTTGTTGGTGTCTGTCTCACGCACAGGAATGGGCAGCGCCGTGTTGTTGGTGGAAAAACACCAACAACAGCTGCTGTTTGGCCACGACATGGGGTTGGCTTCGACGCCGTTGTTGGCTCCCAGTCCGTTGTTGGTGTCTGTCTCACGCACAGGAATGGGCAGCGCCGTGTTGTTGGTGGAAAAACACCAACAACACCCCCGCCTACTTCAGCAAAGCCTGCGCCTCCGCTGCGCCGATGACTTCCAGCTGCCCTAAGGTGTAGCGGCCACTGCGCCAAGGATGTTGGATTAATCGCAGAAGGGCGGGAACGGCCCGGTCAGCAGGTAATGGGAGGTCACTGAGGTCTTGTCCGGGGAAAGCTTCTTGGTGCATTTGGGTGCGTATGTCTCCGGGGTCTAGGGCATAGACTTTCCAGTCGGGATTTTCCTCGGCGAGGATGGCGCTTAGGTGATCTAGGGCAGCCTTGCTAGCGCCATAGCCGCCCCAGCCGGCGTAGGCTTGAACAGCTGCATCACTGCTAATGTTGATGATTTGTGCATTGGCGCTCAGGAAAGGACGTACTTTTTGTAGCAGAGAAAGTGGAGCGATGACGTTGGTATG
The DNA here is from genome assembly GCA_013214355.1 of Saprospiraceae bacterium. Lineage (GTDB taxonomy): Bacteria > Bacteroidota > Bacteroidia > Chitinophagales > Saprospiraceae > DT-111. The sequence goes on from JABSSL010000076.1 coordinate 29,795, forward strand.
GAAGATGTGATGGATGTTTTCAATGGCGTAATCCAGCAGTTGAGGCTGTGGCGAAGCGCCAAGTGTACTGGCATTGTTGACGATCAACTCGAGAGGAGGAAGTTGCTCCAGTCGTTCGGGAAATTGGATCAAGTGTATCTCATCCATAAGGTCTCCAGAGATAGCTTCCACGGTGGTATATTGCTGTAGGATTCGTTGGGCAGCCAGGAGTTTCTGGGCGTTTCTGCCGTTGATCAGTAGGTGCCACCCTTTTTGTGCAAGTGCTTCCGCGAGTGCAAACCCTAGGCCACGTGAGGCGCCGGTAATCAATGCTGTTCTTTGCTTTGTAGTATGCATAATTTCTTGGTTTTAAGATTCACTACAAAGCTGCGGGAAATAGGCAGGCTAGGCATCTGGCAGAAGACTAGTTTTGCAGGTGCCAGAAGGACAGGGGAGAACCTGTACTTTAGGACAGGTCGATGAGGCCACGCTTGATGCCGGTTTGTACGGCTTCCGTTCGATTCTGTGCATTGAGCTTGCTTAGGATGGCGCTGACGTGGAATTTAACCGTACGTTCGGAGATGAATAAGGCCGTGGCGATTTCGCTATTCTTTGAGCCTTTGGAGAGGGCTTTGAGGACCTCTAGTTCACGAGGGGTGAGGGGCGTGATGTCCTGACTGATGTGCTGGAAGAGTTTGTCAGCAACGGCGGGTTGTAGAAGTGAACCGCCGGCATGGACGATGCGAACTGCATCAAAGATCTCCTTTCGGCTGGCACCTTTCAGGAGATAGCCTTTTGCTCCTGCCTTGATAGCCCCCATGATTCTTTCATCTGTATCGAAGATGGTAAAGATGATCACTTTAGTCGTGCTGTTCTCTGATTGAAGGGCTTCTATCAGCTGGACCCCGTCCATTTTGGGCATAGCCAAATCGAGGAAAAGAATATCAGGCGATTTTTCCAAGACTTGTGGAAGTGCTTCAGCTCCATTGGATGCTTCCCCGACGATGGCGAATTCATCTTGGGTTTCCAGGACAGCAATTAAGCCTTCCCGTACGACAGGATGATCATCAACAACGAATATTTGGATGGGCTTTTCCATATTATTGAATAATGGGTACGCGTACTTCTAGACGTGTTCCTGAATCAGGTGTACTTTGTAAACTCATGCTTCCTTTTAACAAATGTACTCTTTCTCGAATCCCAACCAGACCGAAGCCACTAGACGGTTCTTCAAGATTAAAACCTCTTCCAGCATCTGCGATCACTAATACCAATTGGTCCGGTTCATAATCCAAACGCATCTGGAAGGCTTGGCATTCGGCATGTTTTTGAATATTGGTTAAGGCTTCCTGTGCAATGCGGTACAAACCTAGCTCAGCACGTTGTTCCAAGGGTTGATGGGTGCCGCTTACCTCTAGTTTACCGTCCAGATTTTCGGCTACCTCCTCCACTAGGGACCTTAAAGCTTCAATCAAATTATGTCCTTGCAATGGCGTAGCTCGAAGGTCCAAAACGGATCGGCGAGCCTCCTCGAGATTTTGACGGGTAAATTCAATGGTCTGAGCCAACCATTGATTGGCTTTGTCCACTTTGGCGTTTTCAAGAAAGGCTTGAGTTGTTTCAAGTTTCAGGGCAATCCCACTTAACCCTTGAGCTAAGGTGTCATGGATCTCACGAGCCAAGCGATTGCGTTCCTCTATCACCCCCAACTGCTGACTTCTTTCAAATAAGCGCGCGCGCTCAATCGCGATGCTCAACATATCTCCGATGGTATGTAGCATTTGTAGCTGCCCCTGGGACAATTCTTGAGAATGCTCGCTCAAGACATTCATGATGCCGATTTTCCCCTCATTACTAATCAATGGCACACTCGCGTGAAAACGTAAGCCATCCGTGCCCTGCTGCAGATCCTTGAGGCGAGTACACGTGATCTCACTGATATTGGTAGTATCCGGAAATTTATCATTAATGTATTTATCCAAACAGTAGCAGGTACCGGTAAGTAGGTCTGTCCGCTGCTCAAAAATAGGAGGGAGATTGTAGGAGGCAGCAATGTAGGACGACCCATCCTCAGGAGCTACCAACCAGATCCAGCCGGTCTTCAATTGCAGTAGATGAACCGTTTGCCGCAAGGCTGTAGCTAGTGCCTTGTCTAGCGTTAAGGCGCGATTGAGGTCTTGAGCAATGGCATTAAGTATCGACAACTCTTGGTTCCTGGCCTGCAATTCATGAAGATTCATGCCTCAATTTAAAGATCTTGCGTAAGATGTGCAAAAGCATGACGCTGTAGTGACAGAGCCGGTTAAACCAGCAAAATTATTTTTTTACCTTTGCGGCATCTCAATCGGGGTGCCTTACTTATCAGGCTGAGATCATACCCATTGAACCTGCCCGGGTAATTCCGGGAAGGGAGCGACAGAAATAATCTTCAATGGTTATCGCTCGAGAACATAAGCGGCTGGACTGCTGATGTTTGTTTTCCTCTAAAGAAGGAGCTGAACAACTTCAGTGTGTAAAGACCTATGTCAAATTTAGCGCTCTTGCACTGGTAGCCAGTGAAAGCGTAGCGATGCTGGTGTAGGGAAGCTTAACTTGAGCGGGGAAAGAAACGGCCATCCAAACCCCACGGATAGTCATTCTTTTATTTTTAATCACTTTTTGTATGCGTTTTTTCACATTTGTTTTACTGATGGCTTTGAGTCTCCATGCATTGGGACAAAGCCAAGTAGAGGGAGTGCTTACCGACAAGCAAGGGCGACCTATTGTAGGTGCAAATGTAGTTTTACAAGAAAGCCAACAGGGATCGGCTACGGATCAGGATGGTCGTTATGCCATTCAGAACGTCAAACCAGGTGCTTACACGCTGGTAGTTAGCTACGTGGGCTATGATGAAGTTAGCATGAAACTTACCGTGGCAGAAGGAGCCAACAGTGTACAACAAAACGTGCAGTTGTCCGAACGGATCTTTAACCTGGGCGGCCTCACGGTCACCGCCACCAGAGCCGGAGAGAAGACTCCAATGACCTACACCAATGTAGACAAAGAGGAGTTGGAGGAAAGAAATTTGGGCCAGGATGTACCCTATATTCTTCGTTGGACCCCTTCTACTGTAGTTACTTCTGATGCAGGAACAGGTATTGGTTATACCGGAATTCGGATTCGGGGTTCCGATCCCACCCGGATCAACGTAACCATTAATGGTATTCCCTTGAATGATTCGGAATCGCAGGGGGTGTTTTGGGTAAATATGCCCGATTTCATCAGTTCAACCAATGATGTACAGATTCAGCGGGGCGTCGGTACCTCTACAAATGGCCCAGGGGCATTCGGGGCTACGATCAATCTTAATACGGCAAAGTTACACAAGGAGGCCTATGGTAATGTGAACCTCTCTTCGGGGTCCTTCAATACTTTTAGAAGAAATGTGACCTTTGGTTCCGGCTTACTGAACGGTAAGTTTACGCTGGATGGACGCTTGTCGAAGATCACTTCAGATGGCTATATCGATCGTGGCTCTGCGGACTTAAGTTCTTACTTCCTGTCCGGTGCCTACATGGGGAAGAAGAGTTCTTTGCGATTCAATCTCTTTTCTGGACACGAAATTACCTATCAAGCTTGGAACGGGGTTTCGGCCGACCTCTTAGCAGATCCGGAAACACGAACCTTTAATTCAGCAGGTACCGATAGAGCGGGAGAACCTTATGAAAATGAGGTGGATAATTACCGGCAAACGCATTATCAGTTGTTATACGATCAGCAACTGGAAAATAACTGGCAACTGAGTCTCGCCTTGCACTATACTGAGGGGATGGGCTTTTTCGAAAACTACGAGGGAGGTGCCAGTATGGAGTCCTTCAACTTGGACCCGATTACTATTGGTGGAGAGACGATTACGGAATCAGACCTCATCCAAAGACGTTGGCTGGACAATGACTTCTACGGGGGTATATTCTCTTTACAACACCAAACTGCGGATCAGAAGTTAACCAGTACCGTAGGAGGTGGCTATAATATTTACGAAGGAGCGCATTTTGGTGAGGTGATTTGGGCCAGGTACGCTTCGGAAAGTGAATGGGGCGATCGGTACTATGAGAATGATGCTGAAAAGCGTGACTTCAATATCTACGCGAAATGGAACTATGAGTTGGTTAAAGGCTTGAATGCTTACTTGGATCTGCAGTATAGAATGGTAGATTATGAGTTTTTAGGTTTCAATGATCAACTACAGAATGTAACCCAGACGGCTGCTCTCAACTTCTTCAATCCTAAAGTAGGACTTTGGTATCAACCTAACGAAGCCTCAGAAGTGTACCTCTCTTTTGCGGTAGCTAATCGTGAGCCAAATCGGAACGACTATACAGAGAATCCGATCAGCGCTGTCCCTCGACCAGAGCGTTTATACAATACTGAGTTTGGTTATAAATGGCAAGGCAAGGGTGGTGCCTTTGGAGCCAATTTGTACTATATGTCCTACCAGGATCAACTGGTATTAAATGGTCAGATCAATAACGTGGGGGAGTATATTCGAGTAAATGTAGATGATAGCTACCGTTTAGGAGTAGAATTGATGGGGGGGGTAGCATTGGCACCACCGTTGCGATTGGATGTGAATGCGACCATTAGTCAAAACCGGGTTCGTCAATTCTCAGAATTTATTGATCAATACGACGAAAACTTCAGTTGGTTAGGGCAGCAGGAAATCTTGAGGGAAAATACCCCATTGGCTTTTTCACCGGGGATAATCACGGGGGCAGACCTTAGCTGGGACGCCATCGATTTGGACCGTCAACAATTGACCTTCAATTTGATGGGTAAATATGTCGGGCGACAGTACATCGATAACAGCGGAGATGATGCCAATACCTTGGATCCTTATTTCTTTACAGACCTTGGTGCTGTGTACACCGTCCAGACTAAAGGGTTGAAGGAAATAGCAGTACGTTTATTGGTGAGAAATCTAACAGATAATTTATACGAAACCAATGCTTGGTCGTATCGATATCAATTTGGAAGTTCCACCTTGGTGGATCAAGGTTTCTATCCACAGGCGGGGATCAACTACTTGTTAGGCTTGACGGTGAGCTTTTAGATTGGCAATCAGTTGATTTACTTAACCAGATAAGAAAACATACACTGGAACACAAATAAGTTAAAAAGCAGTGCGGCAAGTATCCCAAGTTTTTCGTGGCCTTGTCTTCGGGAAACTTCGCATAGCTCGCATGGATTTCTTCCAATAAACTTTTGTTCCACAGTAATAAGCCTGTAGCCGTAAACGAAAGAAGTCGCATTTGCCATCGGAGCAAATGCGACTTCTCTTGTTTTGATCTAGCTCGAGTAACTAGAAATTATAAGTCAAACCAAAACGATAATCTAGTGGGGAAGTAATATCATTACTAGGTGGATTGACGTTATAAAGAATCAAAGCTTCAAACCCCCAAGGACCACCACTGCTGCTGGTATAACCTAAGCCAATATTGATGGCTGATCGCTCTCTTCGGGTCACATCCAATTCCTGCGTCACATTATTCCAAATAATATTGTTGGGCTCATTCACGAGGTTAGCTTCTATTTGCCCAAAAAAGGTATCAACTGGACGGAACCGGATGAAGCCTCCGATGTCCCAGGAGTTGGTATTTAGCCTTTCAACGTCTCTTCCCCCCCCTTGATTCAAGCGGTAGGCAAAGTAAGTGAGCGAACCGCGAGGTCCAATAGATAGGGCATCAAATATTTTATATCCGATCATCGGAGCCAAGCCAGCCTGAAAGGTACTCTGAAAGGTATTACCTTGGAAGCCAAGCGTAACATGACTACCGTACCACAATCGATGCTGGAATCCACCACTTTCATCAAAGTACTCATCCGTAGAAGATCGCCTGCTGGAGCGTTGACCGTAGGCATCCTGGCACAAGGCAATAACCAGTACACTACTCAGAAAAGCTAATAGCAAAACTTTTTTCATAATAAGATTATTTTCAACAAAGATAATGATTCTATAAAAGTTCGGACTGCTAATCAGACAGAACCCAAACATATTGATTTTTGTTCTTCGATATGCTGGAGTTTCGAGACACTCAAAAAAGGCCTTCAAGGGTCTTCATGGAGGCTTAATCCTTTCATGTTTAGGCTATCCACGAACTCCATCTAAGAAGATTGATTCTGATCAGTTGCTTAGGAATCAAATATAGTTAACAGTAGGTGTGCAGGAATTACCGAGATAAAGCTTACATCTACTTAACGCCTAAAGATAAAAAAGGTCGGAAAGTACCTTTATTTTCACGTTTTGTTAACCAATGGCTGTCACCAATATTGCAGTTTGCCGGGAATACTGCAAGGGCAGGCTGAATCAAAACAAAGGCATTTATAAAATCAGTCCGTCGGCATTTTAACAAATGGAATCTCGAAATCGGCACGTTAATTGTTTATCTTTGCAAAACTACTAAGCCTCGGTGCCGTTCTGAAAAGTAGAATTCCGAAAAGCATAATTGCTTGGATGAATCTACCAAAGAATATATCCCAAAAACAGTCTATACGATCCTTTATGCGACGTATATATATCCTATGGCATATCATAATCCTCCCTATTTTTGCAATTGGGCAGAGCTGTGGCTTAACCGATACAGTACTCATCAATCCGAACTCCAACGGAAGTTTCACGCTAAGTATTGAGGATTTTATCAATGATGATCTGGCTGATCCAGCCCAGGGGGTGTGTGGTATTGAACTGAAATTCAAACATACCTTTGTAGAGTATTTTGAGCTATCCCTGACCTCCCCAGGAGGACAAACGATTGATCTGATTGGCCCTAATAGTGGTCAAAATGGATCCACCTTTGGTTCGACTTGGGATATTTCCTTCATTCCATCCATAGAGCCGGCGATGCCAGATAGTGGCTACTTGGACCGCTGGGACAATGAACAGGCCAATGACTTTGGTGTCTTTTTTCTTTATACTGGCTCCTATTATCCCTACAGTGGTAATTTGGAAGATTTCAATACAGGGGCGGTCAACGGGGATTGGGTTTTTAATTTTAGCAATGACCCTTCGCCATTTAATACCGGAGCGGTCATCTTTGCCAGGCTCATATTTTGTGATAGCCGAGGGGTAGATTGTTGTTTTGGAGTGGGTGGAGAACTCAGAGCACCTGACCTACTGGCCTGTGAAGGTGATACTTCCTTACTGATAAACCCTGATCCCTTCTTCAGCGCTGGGGTGGCAGATACATCAGAATATGATTATACCTATCTGCTCGCAAGAGATAGTCTAATTATCGGTTTTGATACGGTTCCCGATCTGCAATCCTTTAGCGGAGGGATGTACCAAATCTGTGGTTTGTCCTATCGCGCTTCGGAAGCGGATAGCCTCTCACAACTCATTAACACGGTGGACCTTGACAGCCTACAAAACAATCTCAATAGCTTTTTCCCCCTCTTTTGCGGAGATCTCAGTGATAATTGTATTACGGTGCAAATTGAACCTCCGCCAGATACAGTTTTCTTGATCGAGCAGATTTGTCAAGGAGACAGTATTACAGTGGGGGATAGTGTGGTTTTCAGTACCGGAAACTATCTTTTTGAATTGGAGAGTTTTGCGGGCTGCGATAGCATTGTAGACCTAGATCTTACCGTGATCAATACTATTATAGAAGATATTGATCTGACCATTTGTGAGGGAGATTCGGTGGAGGTTGGTCCCAGTATTTATCGCATTGAAGGAACTTATACGGACACCTTGCAGAGTAGCCTGGGGTGCGATAGTATCATTAATCTAAACTTAGAAGTACTACAACCCATCATTACGAATTTGACGGAGAGGATTTGCCCTGGAGATCGTTTTGAGGTAGGAGATAGTACCTTCACAGAAACAGGCTTATATCAAGTCAACTTACTATCAGCCCGGAATTGCGATAGCATAGTGAATTTGGATTTAAGGGTATTAGACCTGGAATTAAATATTGCGGAACCTGATACCATTACCTGCTTCAATAATGGGATTGAGCTCAATGCCAATGCTTCAAACCCGGCTGGGCTGCTGACTTTCGATTGGCAAGACATGGATGGAAATAGTATGGGTAGCAGCCCTATACTTACGGTAAATGTAGCCGATACCATAAGCTTGACGATCAGCAGAACAGAAGCGGGAACCACTTGTTCGGCCACGGATACGGTCATTGTTCGAGAAGATAGAATCCCACCGATAGCGGATGCTGGACTCGATATGGATATTACTTGTAGTTTCCCAGAACGAACGCTGGGTGGGACTACAACTTCAGTTGGAGTTAACTATTCCTACAACTGGCAGACCACAGATGGCCAAATCGATGGGGCTAGTACTACGGAACAAATCATCGTGCAAACTCCCGGCACCTATACTTTGGTTGTGACGAATACGGACAATGGGTGTGAAAGCCAGGACGATATTGTAATAGGAATCGACACCGCCAGTCCGATTGCTGATGCTGGTCCAGATACCCTGCTGACCTGCGGCATCACGGAAATAACCTTGGGCGGATCAGGAACTTCCTCTGGAGCTGAATTTTTGTATTACTGGTTAAATAATAGTGGAGATACCATCCCTGCCTCCAATACCCCTAACTTATCGATTAATCAAGCCGGAAACTATACCCTACGGGTGACGGATGATAGTAATGGCTGTACTATCACGGAGACTGTAGAGGTAACGCAAGATATTGCACTGCCACAGATTATAATAGCTCCTCCCAGTTTACTGAATTGCGAACAAGTAGAGCAAACGCTAGATGCTACAGCTTCTGATCAGGGCCCTAATTTTGAGCTCTTTTGGAAGGCGAGCAATGGGGGGAATATTAGTGCTGGACAAGGTACTCCCACTCCTAACGTGGATGCAACGGGGAACTATGAATTGGTTATTACTAACCTGAGCACGGCCTGTCGGGATTCGGTAATGTTAGTGGTAGAAGATTCGATCAACACGATTACGGCTGCTATCGATGCACCTAGTCTATTGACCTGTGATGCACCCAGTACGACGCTAAACGTTTCACTTTCTTCCTCGACAGGAAGAGATATCCAATATTTATGGACCACTACTACTGGTAGTTTTGCTGGGGATACCATCGGGGCAAGCGTAGCAGTCAATGCAGCGGCAATGTATACCTTAGAGGTGTTGGACACCTTTACTCGTTGTTCAGCTACTGCTCAGGTTGAAGTCATCCAAGATGTTGGATTGCCAGTGGCAGAAGCTGGAGACGCAGCGGTATTAAATTGTGCGATTTCACGCTTGAGCTTAGATGGCGAAGGTAGTTCGATAGGGGCTAATTTTAGCTATCAATGGCAAGGGCCTTGCATTATATCTCCTTCAGATCAATTGGAGATTGAGGTAGATTGCCCTGGCACTTACATACTTGAAGTTACCAATACAGACAATTCTTGTGTTAATGTCGATAGCGTCATAATCACCGAAAATCTCGAGTTGCCTGTTGCTGTAATTGATGCTCCAGATATATTGAGTTGTCGGGATACCGAAATCACCTTATCCGCAGTCTCCTCTACATCCGCGTCGGATGTAGATTTTGCTTGGACAGGCCCAGGTATCCTCACGGCAACGGATGCTGCCCAAATACAACTTAGTCAAACGGGCGTTTATGAAGTAATTGTCACTGATCAGCTCAGTCAATGCACCGATACTACCAGTGTGACGGTAGTAGATGACATCGAATTGCCGATGGTGGATCTAGGACCCGATACCTCTCTAACCTGCTTAGTGTCCAGTTTAAGCTTGGGGGGAGGTACTAATTCAGCTGGACCTGATTTTGTTTACCAATGGACAGTGCTGGAAGGGAATATTACGACTAGCTTGACGGAACCCACGGTGAATGTTGATGAGCAAGGTATTTATCGTCTAACTATTGAAAACATAGTAACAGGTTGTCGGGATTCAAGTACCGTTTTTGTCAATCGAACAGATCAAATACCCTTTGTGGATGCGGGTCCGAACTTATCCTTCTTATGTGATACAGACTCTCTAATCTTGCTAGGGAGTACCGGTGTTATGCCTGAAAATGCTAACATCAGCTGGGTGGGTCCTTGCCTAGAAGGCCGGACAGATAGCCTAGTAGCAATAGCTTCTTGTCCGGGTCAATATATCATTGAAGTAGAGGATACTTCTACGGGCTGCTCCAATACGGACACGATGACGGTGCGAGTAAGTTCAGTGGTTCCTGTGGCCCTAGTGCCGGATACCGTATTTATTTCTTGCGAGACGGGGCAAGCTATTTTGGATGCGTCCAATTCCTCCTTCGGAACTTACAGCTGGAGTTTTCAGGGCAACCCAATTGCTTCCACTAGTAATCTCATTGGTGTGGAAGAAGCAGGTGTATACCTATTTACAGTTACCAATTTAGATGGGACCTGTTCAGATAGTGAAGAAATCTTGGTATTGGAAAATTGTGGACCACAGATTATTGTTCTTCCTCCCGATAGCCTTACCTGTGTTGTGTCGACTGTGTCGATTGATGCCTCGCAATCCACCCAAGGAGATAATATTAGCTTTGCCTGGACCGGGCCAGAAGTTGGCTGCATTACTGCTGGCATCGACAGCCAGGTTGCAGAAGTCATCTGCCCAGGTTCCTACCAATTGATCTTGACAAATACCGAGGTCATGGCTGCTGACACACAATTTGTGGAGGTATTTTTGGATACTCTATCACCCATTGCAGTTGCCGGGAATCCCGATACCATCACTTGTACCATGCCTAGTCTGGAACTTTCAGGTATGGGATCTTCCGAAGGTAGCATCTACACCTATAGCTGGTCCAGTTTTAGTACAGGGGAAGTAATTAGTACCGCTCTCACGGCTCAAGCCACGGAGCCGGGGTCGTACTTACTTGAGGTAACTAATACGGAGAACGGCTGCCAAACTCAGGATGTCGTACAGGTTTTTATCGATGAAAATGCGCCACAAATTAGTTTTGGCAATTTACTTTTTCCTTGTGAAGCAACCGAATTTGATTTGGAGGCCTTAGTTACGCCCATTGATCACAATTACCAATACGAATGGACTGGTCCTGGTATAGTTGCTGGAGCTCAAACTCCTACGGTTCGAATTAATCAAATTGGGACTTATCAATTAGAAATCTTGGACCTCGACAATGGTTGTATAGATGTGGCACAGGCCGAAGTGGAAGAGCAAGACTGTGTACCCTGTCTTGATTTGCAGGGCCCAGATATCCTAGCGATCACCTGTCTTATTGATGAAGTAGCTATAGATGTAGAGTTCTGCGATGATTGCGATAATTGTCAGATTCAATGGACTACTATTGGTGGAAACATACAAGGTCCTGCTAACACCTTAGATATTGGTGTCAATGCTGCTGGAACCTATATATTGAGTGTCACTAACGATATCGGATTTACCTCCACGCTGGAGGTGATCGTATTGGATCAAACCACCTCTCCGCTGATTGATGCCGGACCAGATCGGTTCTTGACCTGTGATAGTACAACGGTAGTGTTAATGCCAAATGCGGATAGCATAGAAGCAAATTGGATCTTTTCGTGGATCGATCCTAATGGTAGTGAGATTTCGACTGAGTTTACTGCTACAGCAAGCGAAAGTGGGACCTACACGCTAGAAGTACTAGATACCATTACGGGTTGCCGTACCAGTGACCAAGTACAAGTGGACCTGCAATCAGCTCCTCCGCTAGCGGAGGCAGGCCCAGAGCAAGAGCTAACGTGCCAAGATAATTTGGTTGTCTTAGATGGAAGTGGCTCTGCTACCGGGGCGGATATTGTTTACCAATGGAGTACTAATCAAAATACTAGCTGCCTCCAAGGGGCAAGCACGACCAACCCCGTGGTCAGTTGTGCTGGGACTTATTTTTTGGAAGTGCGAGATACGCTTAGTGGCTGTTTTAGCATGGATAGTGTCCTTGTACAGAATAGCGATGAATTACCGGCGCTAATAGCCGTACCGGATACGAATTTCACCTGTGCAGATTCTTTGCTGGTGCTAAGGGCGGAACTACCGCCAGCTGGGAGCTTTGGCTTTGAGTGGTGTGAAATCGAGAGTAATGGTCAGATCGTAGCTGGTAGCTGCCGATCTACGCTAGACTATGAGGTCCGCACTACAGGGCAATATCGATTTCGAGTGGAGGATTTTCAAAGTGGCTGTACTAATGAATTTACGGTGAACGTGGGGGCGGACACCATCGCTCCTGTGGTAAATGCAGGAGATGACGACACCTTAGTCTGTACCTCTCCGAGTATGCAATTGCAAGGTATGGCCGACTCGGTCAACACCATCTGGTCTTGGAGTGCCCTCAATAACAGCATGATCGAAGATTCGAGCACCCTATCACCTACCATTTTCGCTCCAGACACATTTCTTTTAACTGCTACTAATACCTTGAATCAGTGTAGCGCCACGGATACCTTGATCATCTTACGCGATGAGAATGCTCCAATTGCTGATGCAGGCCCAGATCAGAACTTTGATTGTACCACGCAAAGCCTACAGCTGACGGGCTTTGCCACCAGTAATAGTGGACAATTTGATTTTGCCTGGACTTCTCCCGATGGGAATTTTGTCTCCTCAACGAATCAGCTAAACCCTGTAGTGAATCAACCTGGGACCTATCTATTAACGGTCAATGATCCCATCAATCAATGTTCTGCTCAGGATGTGGTGGTAATTACTGAAGACCTAGAAGCACCACAAGCCAGCATAACGGGCTTGGATACTTTGTCCTTCTCCTGTACCACAAGTATCGTTACGCTTGATGCAAGTTCCACCATGGGAGTGCAAGGCCATACCCTCCAGTTTGATTGGACTAGCCTTTCTGCTGGCCAACTGATTGGTAACCCCAATGACGCTATGATTCAAGCAGAAGGAGTTGGTCTATACCGTTTGCTGGTCACGGATACCGATAATAGCTGTAGCGATACCTTGATCTTTTCATTAACCGGAGATTTTGATTTGCCAAGTATTAACCTAGGTCCAGTCAATAGTATAAATTGTGCTCGTCCGACGGTTGTTCTTGACGCCTCTGATGGGGCAAATAGCAATTTGGACTTTGCCTGGTTTACCATAGATGGGCAGACCATAGTTGAGGATACAACTCGGATCAGCGTATCCACTGGAGGCACTTATCAGCTAGTGGTGACAGATAATACGAATGGTTGTCAGCAAACAAGGACAATAGATGTTATGGCGGATACAGTGAGGCCCACGGTAAATATTATGCCGACAGATGCCTTGGATTGTTTTAATAGCTCCATTACCCTAAGCGGGGCTAGTTCAGATTCGGGAGCAGAAATCGCTGTGGAATGGAGCACCTTAGATGGTAATTTTGTCGGTAGTCCAATCGGATTAGAGACTACCATTGATGCCGCCGGCACCTACTTCTTGACCCTTACCAATTCCCGAAATGCTTGCTCAAATATCGATAGTATTTTGGTAGAAGCCTTATCCAATCCAATTATAGGTACTCGCCTCAATGTACAACCTCCTGCCTGTGCTGGGGGCGATATGGGAAGTATAGCAGTGGATTCGATTCAAGGAGGGACAGGCCCCTTTGTTTTTTCCATCAATGGAAATTCCTTTGGCTCAGCCAGCCAGTTTTCTGACCTGTTCCCTGGTTCTTATGAGTTAGCCATTGAAGATGCGAATGGTTGTACCTGGAGTGAAACCGTGATTGTTCCTGAGCAAGCAGACATTAGCGTAGATCTTGGTCCTGATTTGGAAGTGTTATTTGGGGAGGAAGTTTTGCTAGAAGCGATTACCAATGCATCGAGTATTGCAGAGGTGATTTGGACACCCGCCTTAGGGGATACGCTAGCTGATCCCTTGCAGCAATTAATTGTCCCCACCTTTTCCACAAAGTACGCTGTAACAGTGATTGATGAACAGGGCTGTAGGGCTTCAGACGAGATTATTATTCTGGTCCTAGAACGAAAAAGGTATTATGCACCTACTGTCTTTTACCCCAATGGAAATGGTGTCAATGATACCTATACTTTGTATGCCGGCAATGAGGTGAGAGAAATTCGTGCCTTTCAGATTTTCGATCGCTGGGGGAATCAGGTCTTTGGTAGAGAAAATTTCCAGCCTAATGATCCTACTTTGGGCTGGGATGGCAAATTCAATGGGCAACCCATGAATGCGGCCGTGTATGTCTTCTTTGCCGAAATAGAGTATATCGATGGGCGAATCGAAATGGTTCGAGGAGACTTGACCCTCATCCGTTAGTAAGCTCTGTTTCCCATCTTGGTAATTTTCTTCCCAAAAAAGAACAAGTAGCAATTTTGACTCTAAGTGTTGCATCGCCCGGGCCCTTTATTTTTATTTTCTCGCTGTTTTCATCGGACTTAAGTCATTGTTTATTAGATTTTTAGGGCGTTAGTTGGGCGCTTTATAGGAGCTGTAATCGGTATGCCTATGCTACATTCTGTCCTGGTCTCAAATTGGGAATAGTTGTATTTTTGACCTAACAAGATGCTTGTTTTTTTTAGACATGCATCTGAGCTTTGGAGTGCCTTGGGCACTGCGATTTAGGTTATCTTACATATCACACTCCTTGAATGAGGACTTCTTGGTACAACTCGGTACAAAGAAGTCTATGGAATTTTGTGTTTATCAGTATAGGAAATAGGCCGGGATGATCTAGTCTCGGCCTATCTTTATCTTTCATTTAGACCTACCTTCCTTTCAAGGTTCATACCCTTAAAGACCCGACCCCCAATTAGACTTCCCCAGAGCTAAGTGATGACAACTAGTGATTGTTACAGCACTAGTCATGGTATTTCAGACTATGAGCTTCGTAGTCCTGGATGCTATTGTATGTGGTGTACTGCTAAGCTAGATTTATATTGAAGACACTTATAAAACGTGAACAAAACTCATGAATGCATTTAAAACACAGTATGGAAAATGGATCATGCTGGTAGCAGCACTATTTCTTTTTCTAAAAGGTTGGCAAAAATTTTACATTCCCAATGAATCTTCAAATCCTTATGTAATTGGATCGATTGCCTGTGTCTTGGTGGCCATTATTTGGATGAGCTTAGAACCTGACCATGGGGCCTAATAGGCTGAAAATACGATTTAGGATTCGCTGATCTCGTTGGGGTAGTGTAACGGTTGTTTTGATGATATTTTTACTGCTACATTCCCTCAACCCCTTTTTTGTGTTGTAGAAACCCTATTTGGACTCGATTTACCAGAAACAAATCGAGATAGGGACCCGTAAATATAAAGGTAGCTATGCGGCCAAAAAAAGCCGATAAGCTTCCGGTTTTCCCTTAGCATCTGCCAAAAAACGAAAGATGTTCAAATTCAAGGAGAGCCGTGTTAAATTAGATCAAATTTACGCGATGAAATTTTCTACAGCCTCAGCTGAAAGCTCGAAGCGGAGTCGGCGGTTGTTGATTCTGCTATTCATTAGTGCCAGCCTTATCTTGTTTTTTTCTGAATTACTGGAAAGGAGTATGTTTATTGATGGGGTATGGTATGCGGTCATCTCTCGTAATCTATCTGAGGGATTAGGGAGCTTCTGGTTTCCGCAATTTTCGGAGACGATTTTCCCGAACTTTCACGAGCACCCACCCTTTATCTTTGGTTTACAAGCTACCTTTTTTAGTGTTTTGGGTGATCATTGGCTCACCGAGCGCTTTTTTAGCTTTTGCCATTACTTGGCGACTGGTGTGCTGATCGCGCGACTTTGGCGGAAGGGCAGCAAATCCTGGCCTTTGCTCCAAGGGTACTGGATTATACCTTTGCTCCTGTGGCAAGTTAACCTGGTTACCTATTATTTCCAACCTGCCAATTTGCTGGATGCCAGTATTTCCCTGCTTGGACTAGCCTCAATTTGGTGCATGTGGCAGGGCTTACATCACCGTGGACGCTTGGCCTGGTTGGCATTGGCAGGTTTTATGCTGGTAGTAGGATTTTTAAGTAAAGGGGTAGTGGCCTTATACCCACTAGCTTTCATACCATTGTATGGATGGATATGCAGGGGGTATACTTTCAAGCAGATATTCTTAAATACGGCTTGGGTGGGGGTTAGCTTCGTGCTACTGTTGGGATTACTAGTCATGGTAAACCCAATGGCTTATGAGAGCTTAGCGAAGTATGTTGATGTCCAATTGTTGGCGAGCTTGAGGGGAGAAAGAAGGTTGTACTACTACCGGAGCAATCGCTTTTATACTGTAATCCAACTGGTTTGGGTTTTAGTTCCTATGATCTTGCTCTTATTGACGAGCCTGGGTGTGAAGCGCTGGATGAAACTAGAACTTCAACCTGAGGAAGTGGAGAAACGCCGATATACCCGCAATTTGGCCTTTACCTATTTTGCCTTGGGATTATCTGCCTCTTTACCCATTATGATTTCTCCTCGGCAGGCGATACCGTATCTACTACCTTCCATCCCGTTCTTCAGTCTGGCATTTGCCTGGTGGGCTGGTCCAAGTCTCATACAATTTTTGCAACAATGGCAGGAGCGTTGGAGCTTAAGTTTCAGGATAGTGAAGGGTGGGGGATGGCTGGCTGTACTGCTTGGTCTAGTCATTTGCACGATGAAGGTGGGAGATATAAACGGGAGAGATGCCGGAGTGATACAAGATTCCAACTTGATCGGGCAGGTAGTGGGAGAAAACAAGACCATTTCCTCTACTACGTACAATATGTACATCTCCGGCTACTTAATGCGTTTTGATAAAATCAGTATTGATACAACAGATACAAAGCACCCTTATTTGCTGAGCAAAAAGGATGAACCCATAGATCAAACCCAATATGTCAAGATCCCTTTACCTACGATGGAATACGATCTCTATGAGCGAAGGCCAGAGGATGATTTCTTTACACAACATTCTAATAAATAAAGGTACTATGACAGGGCAAGAAAACAACTTATTCAGTTTCGATACAGAGGAGACCTGGATGAATACAGCAGACTTTCATCAGTCTTTTGTAGATGAAGAACAGGAGATCTTATTTATCCACTTTAGTAAGCTAGGTAATAAATTGGCGCGTGAAGTGCTGGCTTGGCGGAATCACCCTGAGGTTCGGAGGTGGATGTACAATAAGGATGTGATTAGCGAAGAAGATCATTTCGAATTTCTAGAACAATTACCTAGGCAGCGGCACCGGTATTATTGGCTAGTCAAAGAAGGAGATAAGGATTTGGGGGTGATTGATCTCTCCAATTGTGCAGGAGGCGAAAGCGAATGGGGTTTTTATCTTAATCCAAAGTATATCGGTGGTGGGAAAGCCCTTCGATTGTTCCACCATGCGCTCCACTTTTTCTTTCGTAAGATTAGGCTCAATAAGGTGTACGGATACGTGGCCTGTGAAAATAACAACTCCTTGCTATTGAATGAGTTATTTGACATGAAATTGGCTGCCCTAATGCCCAAGCAGCACAATGGAGTCATACACTGGTACGCAAAATATGAGCTGAATAGAGGAGAATTCCTTACCAGAGGTGTCAACCTTTCCGAAGTCAGAAGGAAATTGATTGGTAGCCAATCCGTATTGCGTCGGAAGCGCCGAGAAATACGCCTGCGTCAACTCCTTATCCAAGCCTTTGGTAGGCCAGGTTTTCCTTGGCGAGAGCAAAGTGATGAAAATAGCACGCTAGAGGGATTTGAGCCGAGCACGAATTCCATACAATTAAGCCATTTTTGTCGCTTACTAAAAGAGGATTTTGATATCAAGTTGGATATCCAAAGATTACTTACTTACCGAACATTTTCTGACTTGCTCAATAGTTTGGAAAAATAATACTAGGGAGGATCAAATTAGGATGGAATCCCTTCATCAAATGGTTCCACTATCCACAAAGAAATTCTGGCCAGTAATCGAGCTGGCACTTTCACTGATTAAAAAAAGTATGGTACTAACCACCGATTCAATAGCTGTGGCTTTCTTCAGGCTTGTTCGTTTGTAGATGCGGCTCTTTTGCTCCGCGGTCAGGGTAGCGGTCATATCTGTTTCCATAAAGCCTGCCACAATGCAGTTGGATCTAATGCCTTTACTGCCCCATTCCCGGGCTGTATTTTTAGAAAAGGCTTCCAGCGCCCCCTTGGTGGCGGCATACATGGCCAATCCTTTGTAGCCAGTATGGGCACTAATGGATGACAGATGAATTATATTACCCGCCGTACGATGCAGTAGCATATTCCGTAGACAAAGCTTACAAAGTAACATGGGGGAAAGTACATTGACTGCAAATAGACGCTCTAAGGGATCCAGTTGTAGATTGGTGATTAGATCATCGTAGGCCATAGCGGCATTGTTGATGAAAGCGTGGATCGGGGTTCCCTTAGGAATAAGTAGCGAGAATGGCTTCGTACCAATCGCTTCAGTCTGGGCCAAGTCTAAGGGCTGCCAATGGAGTGCCTTGGGATGTTTTTGCTGAAGTTCTTGCAATGCAGTACTGCGGCTTCTGCTGAGGCCAAATACCTGATGGCCAGCCTCCAAAAGCTGCTCGCATAGCGCTAGGCCTAGCCCACCAGAAACACCCGTGAGCAATACATTTTTTTTCATCGTTTGATCTTTCCAGTGTGGGTCATTGATATTTCATCAACGATCTTGATAATCCTCGGCACCTTAAAGGCCTGTAAATTTTCCTTCAGCAATGACTTAATCGTTGCAATGGATAAGTCAGGGTCAAGTAGTTTTACATCGCAACAAATGATATTCCCCGTAAGGGCATTTTTGCGACCATACACCCGGTATTGCTGAATCCCGGGAATCTGATCTAAGGCTTCCTCAATTTCTACCAACTTCACCCGGTAACCCGCCACATTAATCGTATCCTTTTTGCGGCCAGCAAATTGAAATCTTCCTTTTTCGTCTATAATCACAGTATCTCCAGTTTGGTACCACTCCTGCTCGGGATTCAAAATGCCAGGGTCTGCCAAAAGATCTCTGTGCAGCAGTAGTTCATTGTTAACGAATTTCACCTTCGACTGGATAGCCTTCGGAATGACGAAATAGTCACCTTCGGAGGCAAATAGAGTTCCGGTCTCAGTAGTGGCAAAGAGGTTATATAATTTAGCATTGGGAAACGCCTCGTGGAGGCGAGCATGTAGTTTTGGACTCGATCTTTCACCGCCTATGCTCACCCCTTGAACCTTGTCATAAATTTGTCCCGTAGGGAACAGCAATCGATAAAAGGTAGGTGTGGCAGAAATATGGCTAATCCGAAACCTTTCTAATAGATCTAGGATCAAGGGCTTATCTAGGCCAAAAAAATTTACTAAGAGATTATGATTAAGAAATGCTTGTAGGAATACTTGTAGGCCGGCCATATGGGCCGGATGATAGCAAAACGCCCACCGGCCGGCTGCGTATTTCGAACCAATTCGAATATTACGCAGCAGCCTTCCGATGGGGTAGTTTATTTGCTTGGGGACTGCGGTTGTTCCTGAAGTGAAAAGAGACAAAGTCGCTTTGGAGTGTAAAAGGGAATGCTGAA
Source organism: Saprospiraceae bacterium (assembly GCA_013214355.1). Taxonomy (GTDB): domain Bacteria; phylum Bacteroidota; class Bacteroidia; order Chitinophagales; family Saprospiraceae; genus DT-111. The sequence goes on from JABSSL010000076.1 coordinate 49,234, forward strand.
GGGTATCCCAGGTCTCCAAGGCTTTCGTCGTCTTCTCTTTGTTTATTAGAACATTGGTATTTTCCTTTTCTTGTAATGCCAAAGGCAATTCAAAGTCTTCATCTACTAGGTATACCTGTAGATCATTGATCATTGCCAAGATCAAATGTTGGTAGAAGGGGCGTAAATGTTTTGCTCGAAGTATCACATTGCAGCCTTTCTGCTGGCGCAAGAGATCGAGCAATTCAGCGTAGGAGATACTATAGCCCCCTGGTAAATCTACCAAGAATAAAGACTTCATATAGAGAGTCTTTGATAGATCTCTTCCACCGTCTCAATCACGCCGTCCTCGAATATGTCAATTTGGAATTCATCCTCTAATCTTACGGTTAACTCTGCTAATTCCAGGGAGTCCAGTGCAAGATCGTTTCGAAGATGAGTTTTCTCTTTTATTTCCTCTAAAATAGCCACAGGTGGGCTTTTTTCTTCACAGACCAATTGAATGATCTCGATGACTTTCTGTCGTGCTTCGGCTAACATGTGCGTAAACTTATTTCATATCTTATATTTTTTAATACATCATAAACTATGCCAAAGTTTCAGTTTTTAGAGACTTTTATAGCGCAGAAAGGGTGCTTCTGCCAAAAACCGAAGCAGATGAACCAAAAACCGAAGAAATCCCGCCATTTTAAGAAATAAAAGATTTACCCTCCTTATTAGTTACATCTTTGAACCACGAAGAACGCTAAGCTTACCCAAACCCACTACCACCCAACAATATCTACCTTCCTTAAAGTCCATCCTCAGTAACGGATGGCGGATCCATTTTTTGACTAAACGCCTTAAAAGATTGAGTTATGAAATTCAGATTTTCATTAGCAGTGCTATTGCTGTTGGGATTAGTAATGATTGGGTGTAAAGGAGATCCACCTGCGCCGCCCGAGGAAGAGGAAGAAGAGGTTCCGGTGGAAGACGGAGATGGCATTGAAGATCTAGAAGTGCCAGATGGATTCAATTATGCGACAAGTACGCTGGTGAATTTTGATTTGATCATGCAGGATTCTGTGGGAGAGAAAGCGCCCTTTACACTGACTTCGATTATCGGTGAAAGCGACGAGACAGAACCAGGAACTTTGTTCACTGGGGTCTCGGACTCCAACGGTGTATTTAAAGTGGAGATAGATATCGCCAACCACTTCAACCAAATTGTGGTGAAGACCGACTATCACGGTTCCATTAAGGGGCACGTTTTTGATCTTCAGGAGAATGTGGATGGAGTTTTGATTGTCAACGGGAAACAGGACTTTATGGTACTAGACGATAGGACTAATAATTGCTATCCCACCGTTTCCAGTGTTTTCGCAGCAGATAATAAGGCTATCGGGGTATCTAGTACAGAAGCACTTCTTAATTGCAAGGTCTTCTACTCTGATGGGAGTTCGCAAACTATCAGCAATGCGACAGGTAATGTTTTCTTCTCTAATAGTAGCGAGATCTGTAACAATGGGATTGATGATGATGGAGATGGCTTCATTGATTGTGCAGACCCAGAGTGTGGTACGGAATTAAGTGAATGTAGTGGCAGTATTCCTTGTGTAAGTAGCTTCTTTCAGATTGTCGGGAAGAGCTTAAAGCAACTGGATCCAATAACTGGCGCCTATAAAAACGTCGGTGATTTACCCAATTCTTTCAATACCTACAATGGTGGAGGATATAATCAAGAGGACGGCTATATCTATTGTACGGGCAGGGTAAATAGTACTGGCAAGATATATATGGTAAGGCTTTACAGTAATGCCAACATCACTAATATGGGTGAACTTGTTGGGTTTAAAGGTAGAAGCTACACTGGTGACATGGATGATGCCGGTAACTGGACTAATTTCTATTACGACAATGGAAACTGGCATATCTCGACCGTGGACGTGAGTCAGCCAACCATGAACTTTGTCACAGAACAAGCAGCACCAAGCTCCGTTGGTAATGTGAATTTCTATGATTGGGTGTACAATGCAGTCTGTGATAAGTTCTATACTATCACTCAACATGGCGCCGAGTTACTGGAAGCTGATCACAACGCTAAAACGATCAGAAGTATAGGTAGCTACAGTGGACTTCCTAGCGGTGCCTACGGCGCCGCATGGTCGGATCAGGACGGTCACCTATACTTCAGTAACAACAATACGGGGCGGATTTATAAAGTGACCATGAGTGGTTGTAACCCTGGTGCTATAACACATATTTTCACGGGAGCCGCTACGAGTAATAATGATGGCATGTCTTGCCCCAGTGCTCCGATTGCCGAGTTTAATGGAAATGATGTGGATAATGATGGACTGACGGATAACTTAGAATTAGCCACCTATACCAACCCACTAGATGCGTGTAGCCCATTATTTGACGCCCCTTCTTGTGACGGTATCTTGAATAGTGGTTTTGTTGTACAAGCTCCCCCGGGTAAAACCATCGCTTATGTTGAGGTAGATTTCAACTGTGATGCCCCCGACGAATATTCCTACGTATTTAATGATAATGTTGATAATGATATTGATGACGATGGAGTACCGAACGCCATTGATCCAAATCCAGATGATCCCAACCAGGCCTTTGTACAGTACCGACCGTCGCAGAATAGCTTTGGCACCTATGGATATGAAGACCTTTGGCCAGAAGTAGGAGATTACGACTTCAATGATTTTGTGGTACAGGTAAAGGAGAGAATTATTACCAATAGTAGCAGCAGAGTGTATCGCGTGGTCTATGATATCAAGATCATGGCCATGGGAGGGATATACAATAACAATTTTGGGATTGTCACACCGGACCCAGGGAATAATGCCGCTGTCAAAGTGATTTCCCCACAAAATGTGACCTGGGCCACCGAGCATAGGGGAACAACTGAGGTAATTATCATAAAGAAACCAAAGCAATTATTCTATCAACTTGGAGTGATTAATGCGTCAAATTCAGATCCTTACTATCAACCAGTAGAGTTCCAAGTACAAGTTGACCTTAACGGCAGCTATAGTTATCCTTCTGGCTACAAGCCTAGTTTCTTCATCGAGCAAAATGGTATTGATGGCCACGAAATACATATTGCCGGTGTGGCGCCAACATCCAATCTCCGAAGCGGATTATTTGGAACGGGGCATGATGACAGTAGCTTCTCCAGGAGTAAGTACTACCTAACCTCTACCAACCTACCTTGGGGGATTTATATTCCGACCGAATGGGACTATCCACAAGAAGGGATCGATCTGACGGTAGCGTACAAACGATTTGCGGAGTATGCTCAATCTAATCCCGGTTTGTCTTGGTACACCAATAACACTGCCAATATAACATCAGGTAAGACCTATACACGACATTAGCGTTCATAGTCAAAATACCGGATAAGCCTGCCAAGCAGGCTTATCCTTACTTTTTTTACGCAAGCAAACACACCTGTACGACACTAAGGATCCAATACTTTCTATACCACAAACAAATACAATTCATATGAGAACTACAGGCTTATTCATCCTTGTGTTGCTTATGTCTTCTTGTGCCATTTCAAACAAAAACAGCATGGCGAATTCTCCATCCAGTATGCAGGATTTGCATGTGCCCGACGGCTTTACCTATGATAATGTAACAAACGTGAAGGTAGCTTTGCAGTTTCAAGGTCGGGATTTCAAAGATGGTCCTACTGCGACCTATAAGATCTTAGGAGTTGATGAGAAGAAGAGTCGAGATCTGTTGGTGCAGGGGCAGATTAATGAAAAAGGAAAGATAGAGACGGGTATGTTCATCCCCTTGCATTTTACTGATCTGGTTTTGCAGGTTAATTATGGTCCTAGAACCTATGAAATGCCACTGAAAAAAAGGCCTGTAATAGCCCAGATTATTTGGATGGACTATGAAGGCTTGTTTTAGATGAAGAGATATTGAGTTAGATATATTCAAAAGCGGTTTTAGATGTAGTTTTAGTCAAGCTCAACTGCTAGATGCACATAAGCTTGCTGAGGCGCATGCCAAGATTTTCCTGGTTTGCGCCTTTTAAATTTGCCTCTATCCTGCTACAATAAGCATCATTTTTGCCCAGAAAAGCAGTTTTGGGATTGCCTCTACCAATTCCTACTCCTTTTTTCTATTTTGCAGCTCGCCTTATTATTTACGAAAAACCAATCAGCAACATGAGTCAACTACGATTAGCACTACTTTTGGGATTGATCTGCTGGGTTAGTTTGGCGCAAGCGCAAAAGAAAGAACTAACCTACTACCTTCCAGACATTGAGTACAATCCTGAAATTCCTACGCCCGAGCAAGTACTAGGCTATCAGATTGGAGAATGGCATATGAGCCATGATCAACTGATCTACTATATGCGGACTCTTGCTGCTGCTTCACCGAAAATACAATTGGTGGAACACGCTCGTACCTTTGAAGGCCGTCCACTCATACATCTAATCGTTAGCTCTACTGCTAATCATAACCGACTAGAAGAGATTCGAGAAAAGCATGTTCAATTGAGTGATCCGACCTCGGCTAGTGAGTTAAATACCGCAGATATGCCCGTGGTGATCCATCAGGCTTATGGTATTCATGGTAATGAAGCCAGTGGGATCAATGCCTCCGCACTCGTAGCCTATTATTTGGCAGCAGGAGAATCAAGTGAGGTTAAAACCCTCTTGGATAATGCCGTTATCATCATAGATCCTTGTCTAAATCCTGATGGAGCACATCGCTTTTCCTCTTGGGTGAATACGCATAAGAATAAGAATCTCACCTCAGATCCTCAGGATCGAGAATATACAGAAAGTTGGCCACGAGGGCGAACGAATCACTACTGGTTTGACCTGAATCGGGATTATCTACCCGTGCAATTTCCGGAAAGCCAAGGGCGTATTGAGGTGTTTCATCGCTGGAAACCAAATGTATACACCGATCATCACGAAATGGGATCCAACGCCACCTTCTTCTTCATGCCTGGAGAGCCTACCCGGGTCAATCCCACCACACCACAAAAGAACCAAGATTTAACGGCGAAGATTGGTGCCTATCATCAGGCAGCTCTTGATGGATTGGGGTCTCTCTATTACAGTGGCGAAGGTTACGACGATTTCTATTATGGTAAGGGCTCTACCTATCCAGATGCGAATGGCTGTATTGGTATCCTCTTTGAACAGGGAAGTTCACGTGGACATCTTCAGAAGACGACAAATGGATTGTTAAGCTTTCCCTTTACGATTCGCAATCAGGTAGCTACTTCTCTATCTACCCAGAAAGCTTCATTGGAGCTAAGGACAGAGCTGCTGGATTTCCAGCGTGAGTTTTACCAGGAAGGACTAAAAAAAGCAGCGAGAGAACGGGTCAAGGGTTATGTTTTCGGAGATAGTCATGATCCAAGCAGAACTAGAGCTTTAGTCAAAATAATGCAGCAGCATCAAATCCAGGTGTACCGAAGCAAAGAGACTGAGACTAAGATCGCAGGGGCAGCTGCTGCCAAGGAAGCATATGTAGTCCCCCTGGATCAAACGCAATATCACTTGATTAAAGGAATGTTTGATGTCCGCACTAGTTTTGAGGATAGCCTTTTTTATGATGTCTCTGCCTGGACCTTGCCTTATGCTTTTAATTTACCCTACGAAGCCATTACTGACAATGGACGAATGAATGCCTTACAGGGGACACTGGTGGAAGGAGAACTGGGTGGTGAAAATCCGAATTTTTCAAAAGCCAGCTATGCCTACGTGATGTCCTGGGATGATTATCAAGCTCCCCAAGCTTTGAGTCACCTACTTTCCGCTGACCTTATGGTGCGAGTGACAACCAAACCTTTTCAATTGGAAGGAAAATCCTATGAGGTAGGAACCTTGGTGGTCCCTGTGCAACAGGAAGTCATGAGCAAGGATGATCTTTATAGTAAGCTACAGTCGATCAGCAAGCTAACAAAAGTTCCCTTCGTGCCTGTGAGCACAGGTCTAAGCCCCGTAGGACCAGACCTAGGCAGTCGAGATATGTTTGTTCTTGATGCACCCAAGGTGCTTCTATTGGTAGGAGATGGAGTGAGTAGCTACGAGGCAGGGGAGGTGTGGCACCTATTGGATCAGCGATATGATATTGCGGTAACTAAAGGCACCACGACGAGCTTTAACCGATTGGATGTAAGCCGATACAATGTGATCATCATGGTGGATGGATCTTATGCTAGCCTGGGAAAATCTGGAGCTGGAAAATTAAAATCCTGGGTGAGCCAGGGGGGAACCTTGGTGGCTTCTAAGAGAGCGGTAAGCTGGGCGGCAAGCAATGGCTTAGCCAATGTTAAGGTGAAGAAACGTGAACCGGCTAATAATGGGCGGCGTCCGTACGGAAAATTGGCTAGAGACAATGGCGGTCGGGTAGTTGGGGGTGCGATTGTGGAAGCGGAAGTGGATCTTAGTCACCCGCTCTTGTATGGATACCATCGAGAAAAAATGCCTGTATTTCGAAGAGGCACCTTGTTGATTGAAGAGGCGCAGAATCCCTACGCCACTCCCATTCGATATACTGAAGATCCGCTTCTGAGTGGATACATACATAAAGATGAGCAAAAGCGATTATCACGAGCTGCGGCAGCTGTAGTCAGTGCTACGGGGCGTGGGAAAGTAATCTGTCTGAGTGACAACCCAAACTTCCGCGCCTTCTGGTACGGGACCAACAAGATCTTTGCGAATGCGATCTTCTTTGGGCAGATCATCAGCAGCGGTGGCTCAGAAACACAACCGCCAAAACGGGCTGCTAAACAGGAGTAACGGTACACCTTGAACGAGAGAATATGCTTTAAAACAAAACTATTGCCTCCCAACTCTCGGATTACATCTGGGAGTAGGAGAAAACTAAGAACACACGTCATCGACTACTAGTTCTCTACTACCATACGCATGATCACGAACTGGCGTTCTTACATATGCTTGTTTTGGATGGTGAGTTCAATCTATTGGGTTGACTTGAAGGCTCAGCGCTCCCTCCCCGCAAATCCGATATCCCCTGATACCATTTTGATGCTCAACAATGGGATGGGCATAGATTATTACATGAGTGGAAGAAAGGTCAATTTAGCGGTGATGGAATGGTATATGCATGATATTCCTTCTGCGAAAAAAGATATCCATGCCGCATTGGTATCCGATCAATTAAGTGTCGTGGGATATAGTGCGGGGAGTCTCTTCACGGTGACTGGTTTGTTGGTGTATGAACCTAATCAAAAGCTGGCGAGTAATCTGATGATGATTGGTGGAATCTCCTTAGGAACGGGTATTATTTCCCAGATCATCAGTGGGAAGTACAAAAAAACAGCAGTTCGTAAGTACAATGCCGCCATTCGGAAATCAAAGCAGATGAAGGCTAAAGGGGTGAGCTACCGAGCCAGATTTGGTTTAAATAGTCGGGGACTCGTCATTAAATTTTGAGCTTTAGTCTTGGTTCCAAGCAAGACTCCGGGCTAGGTTGAAACCCAGCGCCTCCAGATTGTCCTCGCTTTGCTCTAGGGCTTCCGTGAGTGTGACGGGCTGACGTTGTATGGAAAAAGCAGCTTGCAGCCCAATCTGTTGGATGAGTTCTGTCGAGGCAAGTAGGGCACCACAAACGGCGATTACGGGCCGCTTAAACTGCTGAGCCCGTTGGCAGATCCCCTTGATTAACTTTCCCTGTACGGTCTGGTCATCAATTTTCCCTTCCCCCGTAATCACTAAATCCGCCTGTTCTAAGGCATGATTAAAGTGGGCTTCGTCCATGATCGCTTCAATGCCAGATCTCAGCGTACCATTGAGGAAGGCCATGGCTCCATATCCCATTCCACCCGCAGCTCCTGCCCCTGGGACCTGGTCTAGTTTTTTGTGTAAACTAGCTTCCACTTGCCGAGCAAGATGTTCCAGTCCAGTATCCAATTCTGCCACCATATCATCTGTAGCTCCTTTTTGCGGCCCATAGACAGCTGCAGCTCCCATGGGGCCAAAAAGGGGGTTATTCACATCGCATAAGACCTCTAGACTGGGGAAGGATCGTTCTGGTGGAATGATTTTGACAATCCGCCGGAGGTCCTCTCCATTTCCTGCTAATTCCTCATTGGCTTCATCTAGAAACTGATAGCCTAAAGCTTTAGCCATTCCAATGCCACCATCATTCGTGGCACTTCCACCGATTCCTAGGAATATTTTCTCAACGCCTTGATCTATGGCTTTTTGAATAAGTTGGCCGGTACCGAAGGTGCCTGTTTTCAGGGGATTGCGAAGAGGCCGGGGAACCAACTGTAAGCCTGAGGCCTCCGCCATATCGATATAGGCTTTGGTACCATCAGCCGATAATCCGTAGCCTGCCTTAACCGTCGCAGCTAAGGGGCCTTGTACTTCCACCTCCACCCACTTTCCCTGTGTGTGGTAAGTCATTATGCTGGCAGTTCCCTCTCCGCCATCTGCCATCGGGAATAACTGTATTTGGGTACTCGGATAAGCTTTTTTGATACCCCGCTCTAGCGCTTGACAAACCAATACCGCTGTTAAGCTATCTTTGAAGGAATCACAAGCTATTAGTACATTCATAAGTCAGCAGAGGAAGGGTTAGGAGCAGTTACTACAGGCCATACTTATCCATTCGGCGGTATAAGGCGGCCCGGGTTAAGCCTAGTTCATCGGCAGCTTTTGAGATATTTCCACCATGATGCGTTAAGACTTTGCGGATGGCCCAGCTTTCTAGTTCTGCTAGATTGTAGCTTTCTGGCTCTCCCGCTTTCTTGCCCTGCCTTTGCCCGCCTTCTCCTTGTTGGATAAAGTCTGAGATGGTCAATTCTCTATCTTCTGCTAAGATTACCGCTCTTTCTACTGCATGCCTCAACTCTCGGATATTCCCTGGCCAATTGTAAGCCTGTAAGCGTTTTAAAGTCTCCTTCTTGAGAGAAAGACTGGGCCGCTGATATTTTCGAGTATAGATCTTCAGATAATGATCAATGAGTAATGGAATATCTGATTGACGTTGTCGTAGGGGCGGGAGCTTAATTTCCACGGTATTAATTCGATACACCAAATCCTGACGGAACTTCGACTCTCCGACCATATCATAGAGCGGCATATTGGTCGCACAGATCAATCGAATATCAACACTAATGGCTTCATTAGCACCAATCCGCTGAATCTGGCGACTTTGCAAAGCTGTCAATAACTTGGCTTGTAGAGGGAGAGACAAATTTCCAATCTCATCCAGGAAAAGTGTTCCTCCAGAAGCAATTTCAAAGCGACCCGCACGATCTTCCTTGGCATCGGTAAAGGCGCCTTTTTTATGTCCAAACAACTCACTGCCAAAGAGGGTCTCTGGGATCGCACCCAAATCGACGCTGATAAAGACTTCTTTGGATCTTTGAGATTGACGATGTATTGCTCTGGCTACCAGCTCTTTACCCGTACCATTTTCTCCTAGGATCAGTACGTTGGCATCGGTCTTCGCCACCTTCTCCACCATGGAAAAAACCTGTTTCATGGCTGGAGACTCACCAATGATCTCTCCGAACGGTTGATCCAAATCAGAACTGAGCGTTTGTTTTTCCTCTTCCAGCTTCTTCACCTGCTTGCGAGAGTTACTGAGCTCCAGAGACTTAAGCAGGGTAGTCAAAAGTCTTTCATTCCGCCATGGCTTCTCTATAAAGTCCAATGCTCCAATCTTTACACACTTAACCGCAGTTTTTACATCCGCATAAGCAGTGATCATGATTACTTGAGCGTCTGGCTTTAGTTCCATGGTTTTTTCGAGCCACATCATACCATCCCGTCCAGACGTATCCCCCTTGCGGAAGTTCATATCCAGCATGATTAGGTCATAGTCACCATTGCGCAGATGGCGAGGTAATTGGAATGGGTTGTTCTCTGTTATAACCTCGGTGAAATGTTGAGACAGAAAAAATTTCAGACTTAACAGAATATCCTCTTCATCATCGACAATCAGAATTCTTGCCTTTTTTTTCTCCATGTTTTTGTTTGATTAACCTCTTCTACTGTAGTGAAAACTTATAATGAACCGTTAGTAATGTTTAATACAAAATGGAGAATGGATAATGTCTTTGAGACATTGAAACTCGTTCGGTCTACACGCTACATTAATCATTCAACATTTTCATTAGTAATTAAAATCGGTAGGTTTTATGGGGCGTTCTTAGCCTAGTAGGCCTTCACATTAACGATCTTTTTTGCGGATAACAAGCTTTAGTCCTGACCATATCTTATCAACGGCGCATACCTTTACATCCACCAACTTATGCGCAAAGGCAGCAGCGCGAATGACATCCTCTGTAATATCTGTAGGTACTTTTGAGGCCTTTTTGGGCCAGGAAACCCAAATCATCCCATTGGACTTGATCTCTTCACGAAGCAGCGGCAAGTGTTGATCCAGCTCTGCTCTTTCTTTGGTGAAAAAATGAATAAAATCCTTTTCGGGGGAATCGTCTTCCTCGATGGCGACATCCTCCGGCCACGCTTCAAATAGATCGAAATAGTACGCAGGTGTTTGTACGAGCTTCACTACAAATCCAGGCTTAATTCCGAGTTTTTTTGCGAGTGGTGTTCCAGAGTAACCAGCGCTACGGGCAGACTTTTTGTTATCCATTGCTATAAAGATACACTTTGGGACAAAAAGTTGCCACAATTATGTTCGTTTTCGGACACTTTCTGTTCATTAGTGAACGATAAAATCGAACAGGAAGCCAAATTTAAATTTGTAGTATACTGTATATGAATGAGTTATTAAAAATGGCACGCTGGTTGCCGTAAGGGTATAACGTGAGAAGAATTGTCCATTTTTTACACAAATACACCCGACTGTTAGGACAATCTTCAGAAATCACCCGACTATTTAAAATTTAAGAAAACACTACAATCTTTGCAATGGACAAGAAAATTGAAAAAAAGCGATGGAGCGTTCAAAGGATTGGGCTCTATGTACTCGGCTTGGCGGCTGCGGTTTTCCTCTTTACCGCTATCTACCGAGATGCAGGGACCTCTCGTTTGAATGTGGAACAAGAGCGATTGCTCACAGATACCATCAATCACGGTGTATTTAAAGAATACATCACCTTGTTCGGTGTCGTAGAACCAATCAAAACGGTTTACCTAGACGCGATCGAAAGCGGCCGCGTAGAGGAAGTCATGCTCGAAAATGGTGCTATGGTGGAAAAGGGACAAGAGATTATGCGATTGTCCAATCTTGATCTTCAGCTTAACGTCCTTAATCAGGAAGCACAAGTCGTTAACCAGATCAATGATATCCGTCAAACCAGTATTTTGATGGATCAGCAGAGTCTTAACCTGAAGGAATTGGCCTTGGATATTCAATTCCGTATCGACCTTTTCGAGAAACGTACCGCTCGAAACTCCCTTCTATTTAAGGATAGCATTATCTCTCAAATAGATTACGAAGAAACCCAAGACGAATATGAACACCTGGTTCGACGTGCTGCTTTGCTGGAAAAGACAATCGAAAAAGATTCTTTATTCCAGATCATGCAGCAAAATCAGATGACAACGACCTTGGATTTGATGAAGCGAAATTTGGAGTTTGCTAAAAATAGCTTGGACAACTTGACCATTAAAGCGCCCATCTCAGGGCAAGTTTCTTCTCTAGACTCTGAGCTAGGTCAGTTGATCAATCGTGGAGAGCGCATTGCTCAAATCGATATCTTGGATAACTTCAAGATTCGCGCTCAAATCGATGAATATTATATCTCTCGTATCTTCCCTAATCAAAAAGGTAGCTTCGTAATGGATGGAAGGACCTACACACTGACGGTCAATAAAATCTATCCTGAGGTAACCAATGGTACTTTTGAAGTAGATATGCTTTTTGAGGGCGAACAGCCCGGAAATATCAAGCGCGGACAAAGTATTTCACTAAAACTTTCCCTAAGCGACGAAACACAAGCAACCTTGCTAGCAAAAGGGGGTTTTTATCAAACAACCGGTGGCAACTGGGTATACGTACTCGATGCTAATGGTGGGGTAGCTCGCAAGAGAGATATCCGCGTAGGTCGCCAGAACCCGAATTACTACGAGGTGCTAGAAGGCCTAAATGATGGTGACATAGTGATCGTATCTAGTTACGAGAACTTTGGCGATAAGGATGAATTAGTCTTAAAATAATGGGGAACACTTTGCAACTAAACGCAGAAGTGACTCGTCATACTTGAGCATTAGTTTATTCTTAACCATCAAACAATCCTACATATGAGAATCATACTAATCCACATAATTGTTGCGCTCCTTTTGGGCTTCTGGTCCAATGGAGCTGCGGCCCAAGAAGGAGAATTTCGTTCCCTGGAACCTTTTGAGCGCGTACTGATGAAAGGAAACTGGGATGTCATCCTTGAGCAGGGAACGGAAGCCTCTATTCGCATGGCCGCGAAAGACATGAGAAAGCTGGATAAGGTAGAAGTTACAGTCGAAAATAATCAGCTGAAGCTCACTTACCACAGCGATCGCAACAAGGAATGGAAGGATCACCCCAGGATTAAAGTATACCTGGTTTACACCGAACTGTCTGACATTGAGGTAGAAGGAAAGTTAGTGGTTGAACATCGATCCACTATCAAAACGGACCACTTCAAACTAAATGTAGAAGGTTACCTCAAGGGGGGATTCGAAGTCGTTGCCCAATCTTGTGATGTCGATGGCCTATGGGAGAATTTTGACCTAGATATTGAAGGCATGGGTAAAGTAAAGGCAAGCGAATTTATAACCGAAAATACGAATGTAAAAATGGAGGGAATGGTCTCCGCCTATGTACATGCCAAGCAAGAACTGACAGCTAGAGTGGAAGGAATGGCGAAGCTAGGCTATATGGGAGATCCCCCAAGTAAAAATATCAATCGAGAGGGCCTCACATTGGTCTCAAAAAGATAATCATCCGATTTCCAATACCCGGGGGAGAGGTGGTCCGACCTAGGAAAACCATTCCCGCAAATGCTTTTAAAGCTTATCGTAAAACAAGCAAGTCATGATTAGAACCAACAAACTGTTCAAAGTTTATCAAACAGAGGAAGTAGAAACTACTGCCCTGAATGAAGTGGACATCGAAATCAAGGAAGGTGAATTTGTCTCTATCATGGGACCTTCCGGATGCGGAAAATCCACATTACTCAATATTTTAGGACTTATCGATAATCCAAATGGAGGAGAATACTTCTTCTTGGATGAAGAGGTTTCTAAATATACAGAAAGACAACGTTCCAAACTGCGTAAGAATAATATAGGATTCATTTTCCAGAGCTTTAACTTGATCGACGAATTGACTGTATTCGAAAATGTCGAATTGCCTTTGATCTATACTAAAGTAGGATCAAAAGACCGTAAAGCACGGGTAGAAGAAGTGTTGGAGAAAATGAATATGATGCACCGTCGCAATCACTTTCCACAACAGTTATCTGGTGGTCAGCAGCAACGTGTTGCCGTAGCTAGAGCCATCATTAACAATCCTAAGTTAATCCTTGCGGATGAGCCTACAGGTAACTTGGATAGTGCGAATGGTAGCGATGTGATGAAGACTTTGGTGCACCTAAATAATGAAGGAGCGACCATCATCATGGTGACTCACTCACAGTATTGTGCTGAATTCGGTACGCGTATCATTCGCATGCTGGATGGCCAAGTTGTTACTGAAAATATGCTCAGCAAACCTATGCTGTAGAGTCATTGGACTTGCATGACTCATAACTTTCCTTTGCCTTTGCCAAAGCCTTGAGTAGGCTTTGGTAAAGGCAAACCCCTAGCAATACCGTAACTATCATATGCTCCCCTCCAGTGGGAGGTACACCATTACCTACCTAGGCTTAGCCTTGGGTGGGCTAGTGTCTTTTTGTCAAAAACGATCATCCGATGCAACTTGAAAATATCCGTATAGCCGTTCGAAGCCTGATCCGAAATAGGCTGTATAGCTTGATCAATATGTTGGGACTGACCATGGGGCTAACCGTGGTGATTCTAATTGGTCTATTCTTGTTGGATGAACTGACCTTCGATGCTTTCCATGAAAAAGGAGATCGCGTTGTACGGGTGGTTGAGCACAAAGGGATCAATACCGATCGCCCCCAAGACTTTGCTAGTGGCCCGCTGAAGCTCGCCCTTGAAGCGGAAGAGCAATTCCCAGAAGTTGAATCTGCTTCTTTTCTAAATGGTTACGGTCGCATGCTATTGATAAATAGTGAAAAACAGAACTCCTTTTATGAGGAGATGTTGATCGCCGATGAAGACTTTTTGCAAATCTTCAACTTCCCATTGATTAAAGGCAGTCCAGAAACTGCTCTGCAGGAACCGAAAACAATAGTCCTATCTGAAGAGCTGGCTCAAAACCTATTTGGAGATGAAGACCCCATTGGGAAGATTTTGGAAACGGATAGAGATCTCAATTTTCGCGTCACCGGTGTATTGAAGGCCATTCCTGGCAATTCACACCTGCAATTCAGTACCTTAGTTTCAGGTGCCACGCTCAAGCAGTTTAGCAATTGGGAAAGAATCTCCTCAACAGATTGGAATTCGAACTTCTGGACCACATATCTGTTGCTTAAGCCAGCGACTGATTCGGAAGCCCTCGCCAATAAAATTACTGCTTTAGTCCAGTCCCAACGCACTCCTGAAACCCCTGAAAGTACCTTCGAATTACAAGCCTTAAAAGATATACACTTTCATTCAGATGGGTTTTCCCAGGACCGAAACTCAGGAGAAGGTAACCAATCCTATATCTACATCTTCGGGATTGTAGGGTTATTTATCTTGTTCATCGCTAGCATCAACTACATCAATCTTACCACAGCCCGTGGTATTAGCTATGGCAAGGAGGTCGGTGTGAGAAAGGTCATTGGGGCCACCAAATTGCATTTGGTAAAGCGCTTTTTTACGGAAAGCCTAGTGCTCTGCTTAACTTCATTTATCATAGCTATTAACTTGGTCTCCCTAGCACTTCCTCGATTCAATACCTTCGCCCAAAAGGATATCCAACTTAACCTAGGCGACAGCCCACTGCTGATTGCTTTTCTATTTGGACTTTTGATACTCGTAAGCCTACTGGCAGGCGGATATCCCGCATTGTATCTTTCTCGGTATAATCCGGTACGTATCCTTAAGGGCCGCAATGCTAACACCAAGGGGCAGCCGAGCATGCGTAAAGCATTGGTAGTATTTCAATATATGGTCTCTAGCGTCATGATCATTGGTACATTAGTAGCGGTCCTACAATTGAATTTCATTCGGTCCAAGGATCTTGGTTTTTCAGAAGAGCAATTACTAGTAGCTGATATTAATAGTGGGCGAGTACGTGGTGGCTTTGACCGTATCAAGCAATCCTATGCAGAACTACCCGGAGTAACATCGGTAAGCGTCTCTTCACGTGTGCCAGGTGAGTGGAAGGTAATTCCGGAGGTGGCTTTGCGTGGATCTGGAGTAGCTGAAGAAGATGCGCCTGAAGCCTATCTTATGGGAGTAGATGAAGATTTTGTGCAAACCTTTGAGATTGAACTACTACAGGGGCAAAACTTTATCGGAGATCCACAGGCGGACTCTACGGCCTTGATTATCAATGAATCTGCCGCTAAATTGTTGGGCATTACCAAATTGGATGATCAGGCGGTACAGATTCCTGGACTTTCCTTTAATAGTCAAGAAAGAACTCTGAATGAAACTTTCAATGGGGTGATTAAGGGAATTGTAAAAGATTTTCACTTCCAATCCCTACATGATAAAATAGAGCCACTAGTTTTGGCTTATCGAAATAACCCCATGCACTCCATCGATTACTTTACAGCCAGGATTGATATGCGTAATGCGGAGACTACCATTATGCAAATGACTGAAATCCTACAAGCCGTGGACCCAAATCATATCTTTGAGTACCACTTCCTAGACGATCAGCTAGCCTTATTTTATGAAACAGATCGACAACGTAGCCAGTTGTTTTCGCTAGCGGCTGTCTTCGCTATTTTCATTGCCTGCATGGGCGTATTTGGCTTAGCTGCCTATACAGCCCAACGCAAAACGAAAGAGATTGGGGTGCGCAAGGTCCTGGGGGCAAGTATCTCAAGTCTTATTGGCCTTATTGCCAGAGAATTTATTCGCTTGGTCTTGTGGTCCTTGGTTTTAGCTGTACCAATTGCCTGGTGGGCTGCGGATGCTTGGTTGGCCGATTTTGCTTATCGGATAAGCTTGCAGTGGTGGATGTTTGCGCTTCCAGGGGTATTAGCGGTCTTGGTTACCCTACTAACTGTTAGTTCTCAGGCGCTTAAGGCGGCTAGGGTAAACCCTGTAGAGGCCCTCCGATATGAATAAGCTAGTTTTCTTTCTTAAAAAGCTCAATGACAATGCTTAAAAACTATTTGTTAATCGCACTTCGTAATAGCTGGAAGAATAAGACCTACTCAGGCATCAATATTTTCGGATTGGCTGTGAGTCTAGCTGTAGCGCTATTGATGCTATTGTGGGTAAAGGATGAGTTGAGCATGGATCACTTTCACGAAAAAGGGGAAGCTATTCAGCGCATTTTCATGGTGTATCCACAGGAAGGAGGGAAGAAGGTAGTCAATGGTAATGTCGCTTTTCCACTCTTAGAGAAAGTGGATGCAGAGGTGCCGGAAGTGGAAGAGGTACTATATTTTGGTTATCCTCAAACGCAATTGGTCACCAAGGACAAGTTGTCCTATAAGGAAGTAGGAATGTACTCCAACACGGGCCTGTTCAAGACCCTGACCTTTCCCATCCTGTATGGAGATATTGAGCAATTGGATCAAGGCCTAGATGGTATGGCCATTTCTGAGGGCATGGCTAAGCGGTTTTTTGGCCGAGAATGGGAAACAGCAGCACTTGGAGGAAGTCTCCGTATCAACGACACGGATGAGTTTGTGGTAAGAGCCGTTTTTGCAGATGTCCCACAAAGTTCTTCTTTGGAATTCGACTTTGTCTTGAATGTGCAGCATCGAGTTAAGCATAACCCTTGGTTAAAGCAATGGGGTAATAAAGGTATGGGCGGTATCATATTGCTACGTGAGGATGCATCCGTTGCTCAAGCACAAGAGAAAATAGACGCTATCTACCGTAAAAGTGAAGCCTTTGAAGAGGGAGAAGATGTCCTATTGCAAACCTACGGAGATCATTACCTATACAGCCAGTTTGATGATCAAGCACAGGCCGCTGGTGGACGCATTGAATATGTTCGCCTGTTTTCGGTGGCAGCTTTACTCCTCTTGATTATTGCATGTATCAACTTTGTCAACCTGGCTACGGCTCGTGCTTCTAAGCGAGCCAGAGAAGTGGGGGTGCGAAAGGCTATTGGAGCCCAGAGATCTTCGCTGATCCAGCAATTTTTGTTTGAATCTCTGGTTATTACCACGATTGCAGTAGCGGTAGCAGTCCTGTTTGCCGAACTGTGTTTGCCCGCCGTCAGATCCTTGGTAGAAAAACCACTACACTTTGAATACTGGTCCATAGAGTTTTGGCTGACGATCGTCAGTGTGATCGGCATAACGGCCTTTTTGTCTGGATTGTATCCTGCCTTTGTCCTGTCTGCTTTTAAGCCCATCCACGTATTGAAGGGGAAGCTTTTGAGCTCTTTTCAGTTTATGAGTCTGCGTAAAATGTTGGTGATTACGCAATTTGTTTTGGCACTTATTCTAATCGCTGGCGCCATGGTGATACAACAGCAAATTGCCTACATCAAAAACAAGAATCTAGGCCTGGAAAAAGAGAATGTCTTCTTCATCTCCATGGAAGATAAGGCTGCCGAAAATTACCAATTACTTAAGGAGGAACTAGAAAAGTATCCCGCCATACAGAGTATCACTGCGGTTAGCCATAATCCAACTGAGGTAGGATCTTCTACTACCGGGGTAGAGTGGGATGGTAAGCGAAAAGATCAGCTCCACCAAGAGTTCAAAATGATCTGGGTGGAAGAGAATTTTCTAGAAGGTTTCAATATCCCCATGGCAGATGGGCGCTTTTATGATCCTGGGATGCGAATGGATACCAGCAACATTGTGATGAATGAGAAGGCTATTGAAGTAATGGGGCTCGAAAATCCCGTAGGAAAACGAATTGAATTTTGGGGACAACCTGTAACCATTATTGGAGTGGTGAAGAACTTCCATGTCGGATCGCTATACGAACCTATAGAACCGCTTGCGATGATTCTCGATAAGGACATGGGATCATGGATGTTTTTCCGGTCGGAAGCTGGACAAACGGAAGCTGCCATTTCCGCGCTAAAACAAACCTATGATCGAGTTCTGCCGAATACTCCGCTGGATTACCAGTTCCTGGATGAAGAATATCAACGAAAATATCAAGGAGAGGTGCTTACCGGTACCCTGGCTAAATACTTTGCCTTTATTTCGATACTCATAGCTTGTCTAGGATTGCTAGGTCTATCCACCTTCTTGGCCGAGCAGAAAACCAAAGAAATTGGCATCCGTAAGGTGATCGGCGCCACTACCCAGCATATTGTTGGCCTTTTATCCAAGGATTTTTTGATCCTGGTGGGAACTGGCTTATTAATGGGAGTACCCATCGCCTGGTATCTATTACAAAACTGGCTTACGAAATTCGAGTATGGTATCCATCTACAATGGTGGATGTTTGCCGTACCCGTAATAGCTAGCATACTAATTGCGGTGCTAACGGTGGGGGTTCAAAGCCTGAAAGCCTCCTGGTCCGACCCCGTTAAGGCATTGCGATCTGAATAAATAATGGCTACATCTAATACCATAGCTTGAATTAAACAAAGAAAGATGTTAACGAATTACCTCAAGATAGCTTTTCGTAATCTCTGGAAAAGAAAATTATTCTCTGGCATCAATTTGCTGGGACTAGGCATCGCTATTGCCGCTAGTTTATTGCTCTTTTTGACGACCCTTCATGAATTTAGCTACGATAAATTCCATGACAATGCGGATCAGATTTATCGATTGTACATGGAGGAGAATTTGTCAACGGGCGTGGATCGTCAGTCCAATATGCAGGTGCCATTGATGCCCGCTATCTTGGAGACCTTTCCGGAAATGGAACATGGCACTCGCTGGAAAAATTCTGGCGGAATAGTGCAGTTTGAGGAAAATGCCAGAGGAGAATCGTTCCGCTATGCAGATGAAAGCTTCTTTAAAATGTTTTCCTTCGAATTCTTGCAGGGAGATCCTGAAACAGCTTTACAATCCTTGAATGGGGTAGTGCTTCCGGAAAAATCTGTGAAGCGAATATTTAAGGATGAAGACCCTATGGGCAAAATGCTCACGGTAATTGATGAGGGTAAACGCATGAATATGCAGGTCACAGGGGTGGTTGAAGATACGCCGGAGAACTCTTCTTTGGAGTTGGGCTTGATCATGCGATTTGAAAATGATCCTGAATACGAACTGGATAAGGACAACTGGACTAATTTTTCGCATGACAATTATGTTCAGTTACCTGATAATTTGAGTCAGGCTCAATTCGAAGAACGCATCAAAGAAATTGTACATACTTACATGGCTGATGAGGTTGATTTGATCAAAAATGACGGAGGGATCGCCGATGCAGAAGGAGAATACATCCGTTTTCGAATACAGCCTTTGAAAGACATACACTTTAATACACTATTGAGTGGATCTGGGATGCGGAAGGCTTTCCCTATCGGCTTATTTGTCATCGGGTTGTTTATCCTTTTTATAGCTTGCTTCAATTTTGTGAATTTGACGCTGGGTAGTTCCCTGACACGTGCTAAGGAAGTAGGCGTGAGAAAGGTGCTGGGAGCTAATCGACGTCAAGTGATGGCTCAGTTCTGGGGAGAGGGCTTGATTGTGATTAGTATGGCCTTGGTCATTGGCTTGGTTTTGGCGGATATAATCCTTCCCGAATTCAATGCCTCTTTCCGACAGTCTATTTCTTTGGATCACCCGAATTTATACATTGGCCTGGCACTGGTACTTCTACTATCTATAACCATTGGGGGATTGTATCCATCCTGGGCACTCTCTCGCTTTCAAGCGGCGGAAGTGTTAAAGGGGTCTACCAAAATGCAACGTTCCGGCCGACTCCGCAACGTGCTGATACTCTTTCAGTTTTCATTTTCCGTATTGTTGATCAGTTGCACCCTAATCATTGGTCAGCAGATTAAGTTCTTAAAGGATTCGCCGCTTGGTTTTAACCGCCAGGAAGTAATTAGCCTGCCGATCACGGGTGATGTGAACGGTCAGCAATTGATTGATCGCTTCCGCAATGAATTAGAGGCTGAACCCACGATTCTCAGCGTCACAGCTGCTTATAATAATATCGGGATGGGTAAGGATAACTCCGCCATGACTTCAAAGATGGGCTTTGCACAGGAAGGGAAGATGATGGAGACACACTGGAATCCGGTGGACTATAATTATTTTGAAACCCTAGAAATCCCCTTGCTAGAAGGTCGCACTTTCTCCAAAGAACATCCTACGGATTCTGTTAAGGCTATCGTGATTAATGAAACCTTTGCTAAGCAGTTGGGCGAAGGCCCATACGTAGGCAAAGTAGTAGATGTCACTCCCGAGGGAATGGAAATTATCGGGGTCGTGAAAGACTTTAACTTCAAATCCCTTCACCAGGCGATTGCGCCAATGACTATGAGTCTTGGAAAGAATAGCGATTTTGGCTACAACTACTTTTTCGTACGTGTAGAGGGCGGAGATCTGGGTGAAAGGTTGACATTACTGGAACAAACCTGGAAGAGAATCAATCCAGGAGCTACGTTCCAAGCCTCTTTCTTAGATGAAAATACGGAAAGGCTTTACCGCAGTGAACAGACGCTAGGTAATATCTTCATGGTAGCTTCCGGCATCGCCATCTTCTTATCCTGTATTGGATTATTCGGCGTGGCCTTGCTAGTGGTCAATCAGCGGAATAAAGAAATTGGCATCCGGAAAGTGCTAGGGGCTTCTTTAGGTCATATTATCCATATCATGTCCAGGGACTTTGTTATTATCTCCTTCATCTCCATTCTGATTGCTGCACCGCTGGCAAATCTAGCTATGCGGCAATGGTTACAGAACTATGCCTACGCCATTGAGATTCAGTGGTGGGTATTTGGATTGGCAGGGGCAGCAGCTTTGTTAATCGGCTTCTTCACGATGAGTATTCATACGGTGAGAGCAGGTCTAGCGAATCCGGTCAAAGCCCTAAAAGACGAATAACTTACTCTAGTATCCTGATCCACTTTAAATTGATTAAATGTTAAGGAATTACTTCAAGATAGCACTCCGGTATTTTAGGCGAAACAAACTCTATACAGCAATAAATGTCTTAGGCTTGTCCGTCGGCATAGCAGCCTGTCTAGTAATTTCGCTGATCATAAATTATGAGAGTAGCTTTGATAAATTTTGGAAAGATAAGGATCAGATCTATCGTGTCTACTCGAGTTTCTCCGGCTTGTTTGATGGAGTGAATCGGGGGGTGCCGACCGCGGTAGGACCTTGGCTCAAGGATCATGCCACTGGGCTGGCGGAAGTTGTTCCCTTTCATACTTTCAGTGCCCCCGTAACGCTTCATTCTGAAGATGGGAGTAGACGAAAATTAGAACGCCAGCGTCGGTTAGCCTTGGTAGGCCCAGACTATTTCAGACTGTTTTCAAAATATCATTGGCTAGCGGGCTCACCGGAGGAGAGTTTGGGGAAGCCTAATCAAGTGGTTCTTACTCCTGAAAAGGCAGAACTATACTTTGGTTTGGAACAAGCGGAATTAGCCTTGGGGCGAACGATACAATATCGAGATTCCGTCTTTGCTACGGTAAGCGGGATCATTGAACACCCACCGCAATCCACTGATTTTGACTTCAAGGAATTCATTTCTTACAGTACCATTGAGAACTCTCCGCTAAAGCGGCAGATTCCAATGAATGATTGGGCGAGTACCAATAGTAGTTCCCAGCTGTTCATCAAGCTAGATGGCTCCAAAACGGAGGATGAGGTGAAGACACTACTGGTGGGCGCTAAAGAGGCTTACCAAGCCCAGAATGATGAAGCCGGCTATGCGGCAGATTATGAGCTGCAACCACTTTCAGATCTGCACTTCAATGCTGATCTCCGGATTTTTGATGGCGGAAGATCAGTAGCACATAGGAAAACGCTTTGGTTACTGTCATTAGTGGCGGGTTTACTACTGTTGATTGCGGCGATTAACTTCATCAATCTTGAGACCGCCCAATCACTGCGACGTGCAAAGGAAGTAGGGGTAAGGAAGGTTTTAGGCGGTTCTAGAAAGGAATTGATTTTGCAATTCTTGAGTTCCACTTTTCTCCTAGTTGCCGTATCGATGGGTATAGCGGCTAGTTTGGCACAATGGGCCTTAGGTTACTATGATAATTTTATTCCAGCAGGTCTTACTTTTGACCCATTGAATGGAACTACACTTGGAATCATGGCCTTGTTGACGATTACCGTCTGTATCGTAGCCGGGGCCTATCCCGCTTTTGTTTTATCTGCTTTTCGGCCCGTTCGAGCCCTCAAAGACCAAGTTGTTCGGGCGGGTAGTAGTGGGGGAAGTGTTAGGTTGAGAAAGGGCTTGGTTGTCTTTCAATTTGTCATTGCTCAGGTGCTGATCTTTGGAACCTTGACGGTTGGGAAACAAATTCGATATATGCTCAACAAAGACATGGGCTTTGAGCAAGATGCCATTGTATATCTTGATACGCCATGGCGCGATACTACTGAGCGAAAACACGTACTGTTAGAGGAACTCAAAAGACTTCCTGAAGTGCAAGCCATTAGTAACCACAGTGCCCTGCCCGCCGAGGCAGGATATTCTACTAATAGGACGACTTTTATTAATGATGGGGAGGAAGTGATGCACAATGTTCATCGCAAATTTGGTGATACAGCCTTCATTCATCTCTTCAATATTGAATTGGTTGCTGGGCGCAATTATAGGCAAAGTGATACCATCAACGAATTACTCATCAACGAAACTTACCTCCACAAACTCGGTTTCCAGGATCCCAATGAAATCTTAGGGCAGACGATAGATATGGGCCGAGGAATGGTGCCGATTGTAGGGGTAGTAGCAGATTTCCATATTCAGCCCTTGTATGAACCCATCCAACCCACAGCACTAGGCGTGCAGGAAGGGAATACAATCAGTATGAAGCTGCAAACAAAGGGAGGGGACTCAGAGGATTTTTCAGCAGTTTTAGCCAAAATTGAAAATCAATGGAAAGCCTTCTATCCAGAAGAGCCGTTCAACTACCATTTCGTAGATGAGGATATCGCGCAATTCTACGGACGGGAACAGGAAACGGCGCAACTGGTGAATACCGCTACCTACATCGCCATTTTCATCTGCTGCTTAGGCCTTTTTGGGCTCATATCATTCACCACGACTCAACGGACCAAAGAAATTGGAATCAGAAAGATTTTGGGCGCTTCTGTGATGCAGTTAATGGCCATCTTGACCAAGAGTTTCCTTTGGTTGGTGATCATCGCCTTGCTCATTGCTTCTCCGATCGCTTGGTATGCCAGTCGGCGATGGCTGGAGGGGTATGCCTATCCCATTGACATCGAATGGTGGCAATTTGCTTTGGTAGGGGTAGTGGGGATTGGTATTGCCATCCTAACGGTAAGTTTCCATAGTTTCCGGGCGGCTACCGCTAATCCGGTAGACAGTCTACGGCAAGAATAGAAAGCCATTGTAATGTACCTTTTAGACTAAATACATCCGATATGTTTAAAAGCTATCTAAGATCTGCTAGTAGAAATCTGTTCAAGCATAAGCTAAATTCATTGATCAATATCCTAGGACTTGCCGTGGGATTTGCAGTGGCTATTCTCATTTTTCTATATATACAGCATGAACGTAGTTACGATAAATGGATTCCAGATAGTGATCAGGTCTATAGAGCTTATCGCAGTTGGGAAGGAGGGGGAGAGACCGTTTGGACGCCTGGGCCACTAGCTTATACGGTGCGGGAGGAGCTTCCTGAGGTATTGCAGGCAACTGGGCTCTCGGTATCGACAGATGTCTTGCTGCAGAATGGAGAAGAGAAGGTCTTTATGGACCAGGTGGCAGTGGTAGATAGTACTTTCTTTGAAGTTATACCCTTTGAGTTGACCCAGGGGCAGGCTGAGGAGGTGTTGAAGCTCAGTCAAAACATCGTACTTTCTGAGCGTTTAGCCGAGCAGCTTTTTGGGGATGAAGATCCGATTGGGAAAACGATAAAAGTGGATACGGAGGATGATTACGTGGTTTCCGGTGTTCTGACTCCTTTGGCTGGCAATACGCAACTATCCTTTGAAGCCTATGTACGCTACGGCCGCGCTTCTACACGCTGGGTAAATAACAACCGATCAACATTCTTGAAGGTGCGCAAAGATGCTTCGATCGAGCAACTAGAGTCGAAGATTACCGCCCTGGTCACGCCTTTCCTAGAACAAGCCAATCGAGAAAGTGGCCGCTCTCCAGACGCCACTAATTATCCGAACTGGGGCTTGCAAAGCATGCATGATATTCACTTGCATCCCCTCTCCAACTCTTGGTTTGCATTTAACCGCAAGGGAGGGAATATCAAGTACCTGTATATTTTTGGCATGATTGGCTTGATCATGTTGGTGGTAGCCTGTATAAATTATATTAATCTCACGACGGCTAGTTCGACACAGCGAGCGATGGAAATAGGCGTCCGAAAGGTCTCTGGCGCTGCTCGAGGACAGCTCATAAACCAATTCATGGTAGAGGCTCTACTGCAAACGAGTATTGCGTTTGTGTTGGCCTTAGCCTTGGCGGAGCTATTCCTACCCCTTTTCAATTCCATCACTGATCGTAGCCTGCACTTTCTGGAAGATGGCATACAGAGCTGGATCCT
This sequence comes from Saprospiraceae bacterium, assembly GCA_013214355.1. Lineage (GTDB taxonomy): Bacteria > Bacteroidota > Bacteroidia > Chitinophagales > Saprospiraceae > DT-111. The sequence goes on from JABSSL010000076.1 coordinate 74,041, forward strand.
CTACATGGGCGGTTTGGCCCTACTAGTTGGCTCTCTAGCGGGAATCGTCCCCGCTTTGATTATATCGGCCTTTAAGCCAGGATTGATCCTGAAAAGGAGCCTGGATAGAGGCGCTAGTGGTAATTTCTTTAGACGAGCTTTGGTGATGGTGCAATTTGGAGTTTCAGTGGTGCTGATTGTAGTCGTTTTGTTCGTTTTCCGCCAGGTCAATTTCATGATGACTAAAGACCTGGGTTTTTCCTCAGAACAAGTAATCGTAGTCCCCCTGAATCTTTCGACTTCAGCCCCTAAGGTAGAAGCGTTAAAAGGAGAATTTCAGCGCATACCAGGCGTCGGATCCATCTCAACTTCCTTCAGTGTGCCAGGACAGCCGCTGCCGGATTGGGGGGTGATGGTGAATGGGGAAACCTTACCGAATGTGTTCATGTCTTGGGTAGATGCAGATTATGCTAAAACCCTAGATTTAGAGCTGCAGGATGGTCGATTCTTCTCTCGAGATATAGGAAGTGATACACTGAATGCTTTTGTAGTTAATGAAGCTTTTCTTCGGGAAGCGAATCTGGAAGATCCTTTTAGTACTCAGATTCGCTTTACGTATTCCTCTGCGGACGAGGAGGCCAACAAGATCATTGGTGTGGTCAAGGATTTTCACTTCCGAGGCCTGGACAGAGGTATAGGTCCGATGATCATGATGTATCAACCCAACTATCGTGTCACGAGTATTAAGGTGGCTACGGAAAACTTGGATGGAACCTTGAAAGCCATTGAAAATCTTTGGGGTAAGGTAGAGCCTGATCATCCATTCCGCTATTCCTTCCTAGACGAGGATTTTGCGGAGCAGTACGCAGAACAGGAACGCTTTGGAGACACTATGCTTTATGCTACATTACTAACTATATTTATAGGAGTGCTGGGATTGTTTGGTTTGGCCACGCATTCAACAACCCGTCGGACTAAGGAGATTGGTATCCGGAAGGTAGTGGGGGCGACCGTCAATGGTATCGTCTTTATGTTGGTTAAAGATTTTACACGTTGGGTATTCTGGGCTTCTATATTTGCTTTGCCTTTAGGCTATTGGCTGATCACCAAATGGCTAGAAGACTTTGCTTTTCAGATTGAAATTACGCCTTATCCGTTCCTTTTGGCCATGGGCTTGGCAATGGGAATTGCAGTACTAACGGTTTGCTATCAGGCTATAAGAACGGCTTTAGCCAATCCGATTGAGAGCTTGAGGCACGAATGATAAATAGAGCCCTGATATGGGGCAAAACACAAGGACTAGTTTAAGAAATCTCTATACAGTGTTATTGAGGATCATGCAAAGAATAAGTTGTGATAATATCGCCAAATTAAATGGTGAAGTGTTATAAGTTGTTTTTTGCATGATCCTTAACTAGTTCTATCAGAGATATCCTTAGGATTATCTCAACTTAACTCCGACTTATGCTACAAAATTATCTACGCATTGTACTCCGCAATGTGCGGAAGAATGCCTTCTATGTACTGGTAAACGTAATAGGTATGGGCATAGCCCTGGCCTGTTGCATCATCGCTTTCGTTAATTACCAGTTTGATCGAGACTTCGATGCCTTCCATTCTAAAAGAGACACCGTCTTTAAATTGGATAGCCGTAAAACGAGTAATGATCTCATTTATGGCATTACCCCTTTACCGTTGGCCGCCGCCGCGAAGCAGAACATACCTGAAGTAGAAGATGCGGTACGCTTGTACACCCTTCGCTCCAATGTGAAGAGCAATCAAAATGTGTACAATGAGGTGATCCATTTTGTGGATGACGGCTTCTTCGAAATGTTTGATTTTCCAATTACTAAAGGCAGTGCGCTTGACATCGGGAAACCGGAATCGATCATCCTCACAGAAAAAATGGCGATCAAGTACTTCGGTGATGAGGATCCCATCGGCAAAACAATTGAAATGTTTGCTGGCCTGGAGTCGCAAAAAGCGATGACGGTGATCGCCTTGGTGGGAGAATACCCATTCAACTCTAGTATTCATTTCGATATGATTGCTCACACGGACAATATAACTTTCCGAGGGGCACCGATTAACCACCAGGACTGGTCACGTTTTGCGGACGTTACCTTCTTGAAGTTGAAAGATGCCAAGGACAAAGCCCGAGTAGAAGAACAATTAGCACAGTTTGTACCGATCCAAAATAGTAATCGAGAAGATTGGGAGATCAGTGCTTTTTTGCTTGATCCGCTCTCCGATATTGCCCATACCGCAATGAAAAAAAGAACCAACTACCTCAGAGAGAGCACTCCGCCTTCTGCCGTCTGGGGACCTAGTCTTTTAGCCTTTCTCCTCCTCCTCGCCGCCTGCTTAAACCTCACCAATACGACCATAGCCTTGTCTAATCGACGATTGAAAGAAATGGGCGTACGAAAGGTTATGGGCAGTTCCCGCAAACAGCTGATGACACAGCTATTGGGCGAAAGCTTCGGTATCTGTTTATTGGCTTTCGTATTGAGTCTGTTTCTGGTTCCCGTTCTGCTACCGCAGTACAACGCCATGTGGGATTTTCTTGAATTGGAGATTACGTACTTCAATAATCCTGCTCTAATGGCTTTTTTAGTGGGTAGTTTATTGACCGCAACGCTGTTGGCGGGGGCTTACCCGGCTTTCTACATTAGCGGGTTTGAAGTGACGAAGATCTTCAGAGGTAAGGTCCAATTCAGTGGCAACAATTTGTTCTCAAGAGTCATGTTGGGGGCGCAAGTAATGATCGCCATTATGGCTTTGGCAGGAGGTTTTGTTTTTGCGCGAAATGCCAGTTTTCAGAAGACAGCCGATATGGGGTACCTAAGGGAAGGTGTGATGGCGGTGCCAGTCTTGGATGGCCAATCTTATGAAATATTGAAGGAAAAAGCCGCTCAACATCCGGATGTAATTGAACTAGCGGGTGCTAGTGGTCAAGTAGGTAATATCTACCAGACAAAAGAGGTTAAATGGCGAGATCAGGATCTTGAGGTCCACTATTTGGGTACGGGCGAAGGTTACTTGGACATGATGGAGATTAACCTAAAGGAAGGGAGGTTCTTGACAGAGGAAAGAGGGAGTGATACCGAACGGTCCATCATGGTCAATGAAAAGCTAGTAGCCAATTTGGGCTGGCAAGACCCACTCAACCAGCAAATTATGATTGATAGCAATGCTTATCAAGTTGTTGGGGTAGTAGAGGATTTTTACCAAGGCGATTTCTTTAACCCGATTGAACCGGTCATTATCCAAATGATTCCGAAGGAAAATTATCACTTGTTGGCACTCAAGGCCCCATCTGAGAAATTAGTAGCTATCAATCAGTATCTACTAAATCAATGGAATGAGCTGTTCCCATACCGACCCTATGAAGGATTTTTCCAGGATCAAGTTCTGGCTAAAGAGGCATTGATCACCAACAATATCAAGTGGTTGTTTATCTTCTTTGCTGTGATCACGGTAGTGCTGACTTCCGTAGGCCTTTTCGCCCTGATATCCTTGAATATCGTTCGGCGGATGAAGGAAATTGCCATCCGGCGGGTAGTGGGCGCTACACTTCAGAACATTACGGTCTTACTCAACTTTCGCTATTTTCTCATCTCTATTTTAGGGGTTTTAGTGGGAGCTGCGGGTGGCTACTTTATTGTAAAGGGATTATTGGATAGCATTTTTGCCGTCCACGTCGGCGTTGAACCTTGGGTATTAGGCTTGGCAGGACTAGGCGTGCTGTTTTTGGTTATGCTAACCATCCTCCTGAAGATGATCGGCGTGGTGCAGATGAATCCCTCGAAGATCCTTCGATCGGAATAGCCGGCGCAGCAACTTCCGAAGTTTTCTCAGTGGAGACCTGGGGTAAACTTCGGAAGTTTGCGCCTGAAATAAGCCTTTAAACCATTGAAAACCACCTAGTATGTTCAAAACACTGCTCAAAACGATCTTCCGCAACGCCCAGCGAAGACCCGTTTTCACCACCATCAATTTATTGGGTTTATCGCTTGGTATCGCCTGTAGCTTCATCATGCTGCGTTATGTGCAGCAGGAATGGAGCTATGACAAACATTTCGCCAATGGCGATCGAGTTTATCGGATTGGTACTGGCTTTATGAACATGGGCTCCTTCGCGGTAAGCCAGGAAATCTTACGGGAAAATGTCTTAGTATTCAATGATATAGAAGCGGCCACACGTTTGACGACGCGCGGTGGCCCCCAAGCGATTAGGGTTGGGGAAGAGGCCTTTGTGCAAGATCAAACGCTATTTGTGGACTCGACCTTCTTTGAAGTATTCGCCTACAACTTTGAAGATGGCAATTCGGCTACAGCCTTACAATCTCCGAATAGCGTGGTCATTACTGCGGATTTGGCTCAGAAATTCTTTGGGAAAAGGAATGTGGTAGGAGAGTATATGGAAGTGGGTGAAGAACAAAGCTTGTTTCAGGTAACGGGAGTGGTAGAAGAACAGACGGAAAATTCCCACTTACCCACCGGTATGTGGATGCCGATTTATCCACGATTACGGGACGAGGACAACTGGATGTCTGGAAGTCTATACAACTATGTGAAACTCACCGAAGGAGCGGATAAAAGTGATCTTATAGCCACCTTGGATCAATTGGTTCGCCAGGAGATCTATCCCAAGGTAAATCCTGGAATGGAGTTGGAGGCTTGGATGGCGAGTAGCAATGCCGTGAAGTTCTATCCCCAGCAACTCCAAGATATCTATCTGGGAGAGCGACTACGTTTTGATCTATCCGCAGGAGGCAATCCCTTACTGGTCAATATTTTGGCCATTATCGGCTTGATCATTCTCATCATGGCCAGTTTCAACTACATCAATTTGTCCACGGCAGTCGGTATCACTAGGGCTAGGGAAATCGGGGTCAAGAAAACCCTGGGAGCCGCTACACGACTCCTCCAAGGCCGTTTTCTATTGGAAGCTATGGTGTTTAGCTTGACTGCGGCCCTCGTCGCAGCGGTGATGGCGGATTCTCTACTTTTGTTAGTTGAAAAGGCTACGGGGAGTAGACTTCTTGAGACTTTGTTCGAATCCCCTTTGCATGTGGTAGGACTGATCAGTTTTGCCTTGTTAGTGGGGCTGCTTTCCGGGCTATATCCAGCCTTCTTTCTCACCCGTTTTCGCCCAGCCCAAGTGCTGACAGGGCAGCTTGGGATACAGAAACGCAGCTTCTTTAGGGGAGGACTAATTGTGATCCAATTTACCCTGGCAGCCTTTCTATTGATTGGTACCCTTACGGTTTATCAGCAGTTTCAGTTTATGCGTATCTCCGACAAAGGATTCCAACATGAAAATGTGCTAGTTCTCTATAATTTAGACTCCTTGGCCAATAGCAAGGAAAGCTTTAGACAGCAATTGATTCAGCATACGGAAGTATTATCCAGCTCCTTCAACAGCCGCATGCCCGCCGGCCGTAATCTTTGGCAGGCCACTTACAAGACACCGGAAATGGAGCACCCCCTTAGCCTGAACACCTTCCCGATAGATGAAGAATATCTCCAAACCTTAGATATGCCCATCCTGGCTGGCCGTAACTTCGATGCGAAGCTGGCCTCCGACTCTTCGGGCTTGATCGTAAATGAAGCGGCCGTTAAAGCATTAGGGCTACAAGATCCTGTCGGCCAAAGGATCAATGAAGAGGAACGCATTATAGGAGTTGTCAAGGACTTTAACTTTCAGGATTATCACCATGCAGTGGAACCGATCATCATGATTTTTGATGAAAACCGGCACAATCTAAGTCTTAAGCTAAAAGGTGAGGATATGGCTGGATTTCTTACACATCTGGAAGAGAAATGGCAGGCCTTTGTGCCGGAGGAGCCAGTTTCCTATTATTTTTTGGATGAAAACTTGGCAGCACTTTCCGAAAAAGAGGGTATTCTCAGCAAGGTTATTGCATTATTTTCTCTTTTAGCGCTCTTCATTGCCTGCTTAGGCCTCTTTGGGTTGGCAGTCTTTATGACAGCCCTGCGCACCAAAGAGATGGGCATTCGTAAGGTACTGGGGGCGTCCGTGCAAGGAATCGTCGGCTTACTAGCCAAGGACTTTTTACGGCTGATCGGTGTCGCTACCCTAATTGCTATTCCCTTCGCGTATTGGGGAACCAATCAATGGCTAGCTGATTTTGTCTTCCGGATTCAATTGGACTGGTGGTTGTTTGTTGTACCCTCAATCACGATCTTATTGATTGCTTGGTTGACCGTAAGTTATCATTCCCTACGATTAGCCAGAAAGAATCCCGTCGAGTCTTTGCATGTGGAATAATTGGAAATCGAAAGTGTGAAGTCAGAATTCCGATTTCCAATTTCAGAATTCCGATTTCCTCCGGGTGCGCTCCAGCTCTCGACTGTTCACAAATGAACACTTTTTGTTCAAATTCGAACAAGATTTTGCCTTAAAAATAACTTGACTTTGTTTCAATTCTTTGATAAATAGCAACTTAGCTGTCATGGCATAGAAATTGGAACAACAATCATAAAAAGTACATAAATGATCGTATTAAAAGACGTTGAAAAATTTGTGCGAACAGGACTTAACAAAACTTGGCTGTTAAGCGATGTGAATCTGGAGATCAAAGAGGGGGAGTTCGTAACTATCATGGGACCTTCAGGGGCTGGTAAAACAACCCTTTTGAATATTATCGGTATGCTGGAAAGTGCATCTGGTGGAGAGTACTATTTCCTAGATGAGCCAGTGCATAGGCTGAAAGAAAGACGCCGTAATGAGTTGCATAAGCAATATATGGGTTTTGTTTTTCAGGCATACCACTTGATCGATGATCTTACGGTCTATGAAAATATAGAGACGCCTTTGTTGTATCGTGGCATCAAAGGGAAAGAAAGAAAAAGTATCGTCGCCAATATGTTGGATAACTTCAATGTAGTAGCCAAGAAGGATCTTTTCCCAGATCAGCTTTCAGGAGGGCAGCAACAGTTGGTGGGCGTAGCGAGGGCCATTGTGCATAAGCCTCGTCTATTGCTAGCGGATGAACCAACCGGTAATCTGCACAGCAAGCAAGGGGAAGAAATTATGGAGTTGTTCAAACAACTCAATGAGCAAGGGGTGACAATCATCCAAGTAACGCATAGTGAGAAGAATGCCAGCTATGGAACGCGCATCATAGAATTGGTGGATGGCGGTATTCGTACGGATGAGATCTTGCGTGAACCTACCACCATTACAGATCGTGTACGAGCCGCAAACGGCAACTAGTCTAATTATACGATTCGAAAGCAACAACCAGATCTAATACATCATATTGTAGTTAAACCTTATTCTTCCTTTTATCAAATGAAAGAGCAGGAATGAGGTTTAACTATTCCTTACAGTAGAGAACATACTCTTTAATTACCCGACAAAGTATAGTCAATTTTCCATTGCTTGGAGGTGGTCGGTGGTTTTTTGTGCTTGAGCCGGCCATCCCCTTCTTTTTTTAGGAAATACCCTATAGCGCCAATTCAGTAGACAGCACCTAACGACATACTTTTAACAACTTCCTATAAACAAAACAAAAAACATGTTAAGGAATTACCTGAAACTAGCCCTTCGGAATATTTGGAGGCATAAAGGTACCGCCTCGTTAAATGTAGCAGGTCTAACCCTAGGTTTAGCCGCCGGTTTGCTGATGCTGATGTGGGTGAACGATGAAAAAAGTTATGATCAGTTCCATGAGAAAGGGGCGCAGATTTTTAAGGTGAATAGCCTGATGGATGAAGGCAATGGGGAAATAGATGTCTGGACCACTTCACCGGAGCCATGGATGGATCTAGTGATGGACAATATTCCTGATGTCAAAGAGGCTACCACCTTTGCTTTTTGGAATCACCGACTAGAAATAGGACAACAGAAGTACGAAGAAGCGGGCTGTTATGCAAGCCCTGGCCTCTTTGATATGTTCTCCTTTGACCTCTTATATGGAGACCTTGGAAAGGTGCTAGAAGATCCCAATTCTATTGCGATTTCAGCTACACTAGCTGCTAAGATGTTTGGGGTGAATTGGCGAAAAGAAGGCAGAACTATTGGTCAAAGCATAGTGGTGGAGGAAAAGCCCGTACAGGTGACTGCTGTATTTGCAGATGTCCCTTTCCAATCTACTTTACAATTCAGTTATGTATTGCCCATGTCGCATTATCTGAATGCTCGTCCTTGGACGCGTGGCAGCTGGGGCAATTACAATTTTGATTTATACGTAGAACTGGTTCCCGGTGCAGATCAGGAAGCGGTAGCCAATAAAATGTATTCTTTAATTAAGGATAACACTAAAGGAGGCTCGCCAGACCATGGTATTTTACTGCACTCCATTTCAGATCTCTATCTCTATTCAAAATACGAGAACGGCAAAGTAGCAGGCGGACGCATAGACTACGTGCGCATCTTCTTTTGGGCATCCATACTGGTGCTCTTGATTGCTTGCATCAATTACATGAACCTTGTTACCGCCCGCTCTTCCCAAAGAGCGAAAGAGGTGGGAGTAAGAAAGGTAGTTGGAGCCAACAAGGAACGCCTGTTGACCCAGTTTGTCATAGAATCTGTAGTCATGACCTTCATTGCTGGAGCTATCACTTTAATTGTAGCCCAAGTATTTCTTCCCGTTTTCAATGAACTGACTGGTAAATCCATGGAGATGGGTTTTGGTAGTTGGAGCTTCTGGAGCTTGTTCGGAGGGATTTTGCTAAGTGTAGCCTTGATTGCAGGAAGTTATCCTTCTTTCCTTTTGTCTTCCTTTGATGTCATACAGGTACTGAAAAGTAAGAAATCCAAACTCAATGGCGGTATCTCTTTTCGCCGTGTCATGGTAGTCATGCAATTTGGCCTGTCCATTTTGCTCCTGATTGGGGCAATTGTAGTGCGGGAACAAATAGGATTTTTCAAGTCTAAAGACCTTGGCTTCAATCGAGAAAACGTCATTCTCTACAACATGTATCGCCTCGGAGAAGAGGGCGTTGGTAAGAAGGAGGTGATTAAATCAGAGCTGTTACAACTACCGGAAATCGCGGAAGTGACAGCTGCAAATTATAACCCATTGTCTATTGCCAATATGACTGGTGATCCCGAGTGGGAAGGCTTTGAAGAAGGAGATGAAGGTATCTTTAGTATTTTGACCATTGATCATAAGTTTCTTGACATGATGAAGATACCGGTGGTCATGGGGGAGAATTTCCAAGAAGGAATGCCCACTGATTCTTTGAATTTCAATTATATCATTAACGAAGAAGCCGCCAAGACGATGGGGTTTGATGATCCGGTGGGTAAAAAATTATCCTTCTGGGATGATCAGGGACGAATTGTTGGAATGGTTAAGAGTTTTCATTTCTCTTCCTTACACAATCCGATCAAGCCATTGATTTTGCGATACGAACCCGATCGAGCGCACAACCTGTTAATCAAGCCTACAAACGGTAAAACCAAAGAATGTCTAGCCGCGCTTGAGGCCCTTCAGACTCGGCTTTCTCCCGACCGAGAATTTAAGTACACTTTCCTGGATCAACATTACGAAAAGTTATACCAGGCAGAAGAAAGAACCAGCGACCTGGCTGATCTCTTCGCCATTATTGCTTTGCTAATTTCCACCTTAGGACTTTTTGGCCTGGCTGCCTTCATGGCCGAACAACGGACAAAAGAAATTGGAATTCGCAAGGTTTTAGGTGCATCAATGGGCAATATCCTGTATCTACTCAACAAAGAGCTAGGACAGTTAATCCTTCTGGCTTTCCTCATTGCTACTCCCTTGGCGTGGTGGCTGATGAATAACTGGCTAGAGAAGTTTGCCTACCATATGAATATCGGTTGGCAGGTAGTGGCGGCCGCCGGCTTGATTCTAGCCATCGTAGCCTTACTCACGGTGAGTTTTCACTCCATCCGCACGGCCCTGTCAAATCCGGTGGATGCCTTGAGGTACGAATGATAAAAATCGGAAATCGGAAATCGGAACTTTTCCCGAAATTCCCACTTCCGATTTCCGATTTATAAAGGTCCTCTCATACAGCCATTTATACACTTTAAAGTAGATGGACCATGTTTAAACATTATTTGAAGACTGCGTTTCGCAACTTGCTGAAACACAAACTATTCTCTTTTGTCAATATCCTTGGTTTGGCACTGGGGATGGCCTGTTGTTTTTTGATCGTAATATTTGTACGCTACGAGTTTAGTTTTGATGATTTTCAACGCCATGGAGATCGGGTAGCCCGGGTTACCTATACTGCCAGTTTTGGCAATAGTGGCACGGTCCTGGCCAGGATTCCGCCCCCCATCGCACCGCTGATGGCTGACTTCTTTCCCGAGGTGAAGTATGCGGCGCGTATGTTTCCACGCAGTGTAAGTGTGGAAATCAAGGAAGGGGATCTGGCGGCTGGCACTAATCGATTTGAGGTACAGGATGTCGCCTTTGCGGATTCCAATCTATTGGATATTCTAACATTTGATTTTATCGAAGGCAACCCTAAGACAGCTCTGGATGAGCCCTTTTCGTTGGTGATAACGGAGGAAATGGCCACCCAGTTTTTCGGTACGACAGATGTAATGGGCAAGAGTGTTCACTTCTTGAGTAACTATCCCTTCAAAGTCAGTGGTATCATAAAAGACCATCCGGATAATTCCAGTTTGCGGTTTAATTTGCTGGTTCCCTATGAGAATATGTTTGATATTGAAGGAGAAAGCTTTGGACCCGCCCTCCGCAATAATTTGACTAAAAATTGGATTGCCTCGCATTCGGCCACCTTTGTACTCTTGGAAGAAGGGGCAACCATTGCTGCTGTTGATGAGCGCTTTCCGGATTTCTTAGAGGTGCACGGCAGTGAGCAGTTTCGCGATAATCAAGAATTCACGCTTATGGCCTTGCAGGATGTGCACACCCAATCCCAGGCCAGTCTAGAGCAAGTCACTCCCGCCAACTTGAACTACCTCTATCTTTTCATGGCAATCGGTATTTTGACCTTGGTCATCGCTTGCATTAACTTTGTGAACCTTTCTACGGCTAGCTCCCTGAGTCGAGCGCGTGAAATTGGTGTTCGTAAGGCGGTAGGAGCGGGGAAAGAAGGCATTATGGGGCAGTTCCTTGGGGAGTCGGTATTGCTCAGCTTGTTGGCATTCGTCATCGCTGTATTTTTGGTACAACTGTTCCTGCCCTACATGAATGATTTGACGCAACGCGAGCTATACTTCAATATATTTAGTGATGCCTGGTTGAGTTTGCTGTTTATTGGTGTCTTCGTCATGACCGGCATATTGGCTGGACTTTATCCCGCTTTCTTTGTCGCCCGTTTCAAGCCGATTCATATTCTGAAAGGGAAAGGATATGCGAATGTTCCTAGAGGGGCGATTGTACGTAAAGTGCTGGTCAGTATTCAATTTTGGGTTTCCATCGTATTGATGGCCGGTACCTTTGGGATCTATCGCCAGATTGATTATTTGCAGAACCAGCCCATGGGTTTTCAGCAGGATCACATGATTACAGTTCCCTTGTTTAGTCCCAATATCAATACCGTATTTGGTGGAGTAGATGCCAGTATTCGCCAGAAAACCAATTCACTAGAAGAAGAATTACTGAAGAATCCGCGGGTGGAGGCTACTACTTTATCTTCGGGTACCATCGGAGTAGGGGCGGTACGACGGCGCATTGATTCAGAAAATATTCCTCCGGAAGAGAATGTATTTGCTTCGGGCCTATCTGTGGACTATGATTTTCTAGAAACCTTTAACCTAGAGGTTATAGCAGGTCGTGGCTTCAGCAGGGAATTTGGTAGTGATCATTTGGATGCCTTCGTCATTAACGAAAGTGCGGTGACTTTGCTCGGATTCGAAGATTCGGAGTCGGCCATTGGCCAAATGGTAGATCGAGAAGGGAAAAAAGGAAAGGTAGTAGGAGTAGTGAAGGACTTCCATTACCGTAGCTTGCGCTACGCTATAGATGCCTTTATCATGGAAGTGAGCCCCGCCACCTTCAATACCTTCTCCATTAGAGTGCAGGACGGTGATATTCCGAACACCCTAGCCTTTATTGAATCCAAATGGAATGAGATGTTTCCAGAAAAGGTTTTTGAAGCCACCTTCTTGGATGAAACGATCGGCAATTCGTATCAGAATGATGCCCGCTTTGGGGAGATCATTTCCTACTTTGCCTTTCTGGCCATCCTAATATCTTGCTTTGGTCTGTATGGTTTGGTGACTTATACCGCCATTCAGAAGACGAAGGAGATTGGCATACGGAAAGTTCTAGGCGCATCCATTAATCATATACTCTTCTTACTATCCAAAGAGTTTATCCTGTTGATTGGGATTGCTGGCTTGATCGCCTTTCCCATTGTCTATTACGGACTGCAACAGTGGTTAGATAATTTTGCTTTTAACATCAAAATCGGAATTGGCTTGCTATTGACACCATGGATACTGGTCTTGGCAATTGCGTTATTGACTTTATCCTATCAGGCTTTGAAGGCGGCTTTTTCAGATCCAGTGAAAGCTTTACGGTATGAATAAAACTACCATCTTAGGATGGACTTAAAACAAAGCTATGTTTAGAAACTATGTAAAAATTGCCTGGCGTAACTTATTGAAATACAAACTATTTTCTGCCATCAATATCGGTGGCTTAGCTCTAGGACTTACCGTCGCTATCCTGATCGCTAGATATGTCCAGCTAGAATTGGCAGTGGATCAATGGTTGCCTAATGCTGACCACATCTACCGCGTCTATCGCTCTAATCCCGATGGCTCCGGCGCTTGGACCCACAACTCCCAGCTCCTCGCCCCAAAATTGGCGAACGACCTGCCGGAGGTTGAGGCGGCGACCTATATCCGTCCGGATGAAGAGTCGCTTTTCGCAAATGCCTCCAAATCTTTGTATCTCGATAAAGTAGGACTAGTCGATAGTAGTTTCTTACAAGTTATTGATATTCCGCTCGAAATCGGTTACCCTCAGACGGCTCTGGAAAAACCGAATAGCATGCTGGTTTCCGAAGAAGTGGCTGAGCGCTTCTTCGGAACCACTGATGTAATTGGCAAGAGCTTACGCTATAATGATGACGAAGAATACACGATTACGGGTGTATTCAAGCCCATTAAGGGTAGCTCCCATCTCAACTATGAAGTTTTCCTGCGGCAAACCTATCTCTGGGGTCAATGGCTGAGCAACAACTTTGCTACCTACGTTCGCTTGAATCCGAATGCTAACACGCAGGAAGTAAATGATAAAATGTATGATCTGCTGGCACCAATCATGTTGGCGGCCTATACCGAAGCCAACTTTGAAGTCACGGCCAAAGACATGCCTACCTGGGGCCTACAGAACTTCCAGGAAATCTATCTGCAATCGGATGAAATCGTGTCCATTTCTAATCAACGAGGGAACATGCGTTTCCTTTATATACTTGGCGGTATTGCTGTCATTGTCATGCTGATCGCTATGATCAACTATATTAATCTCTCCACTGCCCGCGCCCAGAATCGGGCCAGAGAAATTGGCATCCGTAAAGTCGGTGGGGCTGCGAAAGGTCAGTTGGTTGGACAGTTTTTGGTGGAATCACTAATGCAGAGTGTCGTTGCCTTGTTGATTGCCATTCCTTTGGCAGAATTAGTTTTACCAATCTTTAATCAGATCTGTGGTCGAGATATTAGCCTAATTGGAGAAGGCTTCACCGCTCTAATCCTGCCTTGGTTGGGGTTCAGTTTGGCTGTAGGACTTTTGGCAGGTATTTATCCAGCTTTTATTCTCTCGGGTTTCCGTCCTATCCAGGTGCTTTCTGGCCAGAAACTAAAGTTGAGAGGTCAACTACTCCGAAAGGGGCTAGTCGTAGCCCAGTTCACCGGTGTAGTCGTCTTAGCAGTAGTGATGATGGTGATGTACAAGCAGGTGAATTTTATGCTCCAACAAGATCTTGGTTTCAAGGATGAGCAGGTCGTAACGATTCCGCTAAACTACCATGAGTCCTGGCGCCGCGTCGAAGCGATGAAGCAAGACCTTCAGGCCTACCCTGGGATCGAAGTTGTTTCTTCGGCTTCTAGCTTCCCCGGAAATAACATAGAGAATTACACCATCGAATTAGCGGAAAGAGAAAATGCTTACTTCAGCCCTGATTTTGCCTTTGTAGACTATGACTATGCCGACCTACTGGGGCTAGAAATGGTGCAAGGCCGCTTTTTTTCGCGTGACTTTCCTTCAGATACCATCGGCGGCTTTGTCGTGAACGAAGCTTTTGTAAAGCGTATGGAGTTGGAAAACCCCATCGGCCATCGCATGCGCCTCCCCTGGCACGAAAACTGGGGTAAAATCGTCGGCGTGGTCAAGGATTATCATCACCAAGGCCTTGACGCGGAAATCGCCCCCTTGGCGTTATTCGCCTTCCCGATGTATCGTCCTACCTCCGCCATCAGCATTAAAGCCGAAAATTGGCCGGCCACTATTGCTCACATCAAAGATAAATGGCTATCCGTAGAACCCAATCACCCCTTCCGCTATGAGTTCCTAGACGAGTCCTTCGCTGCCCAATACCAGCAATACGAGGAATTGAGTCAAACGATGCTCTACAGTGTTGTCTTGACAATCCTGGTAGCCATTCTAGGACTATTAGGCCTCTCCACCTACATGGCCCAGCAGAAGACGAAAGAGGTCGGGATCCGCAAAGTGCTAGGAGCATCTGTGGAGCAACTCATCGTCCTCCTCAGCCGCCAATTTGTGATTCTAGTGGGCATTGCCAGTCTAGTCGCCATTCCGCTAGCCTATTGGCTTTCTACCCAGTGGTTACAAGACTTCGCCTATACCGTAGATCCGTCCCCTTGGCCCTTCCTGGTGGCTATCCTCGCCGCTTTGACCATTGCCATCGCTACCGTGGCGATCCAGGCTTTGCGCGTGGCTCGGGCGAATCCGGTGGAGGCGCTGCGGGCGGAGTGATGTTGGTTTGATTTTTTTTGGTTCGGAGGCGGGCTTTGCTTTAGTCGGAGACTAAAGGGGGGCTGGGGCGTGGCTTTGTGGTTAGTCGGGAGACTAAGCACGGCTGAGACATTAGCCCGGTTTTCTATCTGAATAACACTCCTCGAGAAACTCATGAAATTTCTCGAAAAATAATCGGATGTCCTCTTCTGGATACATGTCCTTCATTGGGGAGTTCAGCATTGGTAGGCAATAATCTTCCTGTTGTAGGGCATGGCTTAAGGCTAGCCTGACATTGTTCCAGTAAGCTGTAGTGTAGGCACTCCTCTTCAACTTATCGCAGTAGTTTTCTGGGAAAACTTCATTGCCATATAATCGTTCATGATGGTAGTATACTCGATATACTGCCATGCCTAAAAATTCTTTTAGGAATTGATCATCCATAAACTAAAAACTTCTATCTATTGCAATTCTATTAATACTAACTCCCCGCAAGGCCAACTCCTTTACTATTGTTGACAGAGATTCTGCACTAGGAGTGTAGTGTCCACTTCTTGGACGTAAAGTAATTACGGGATCAGGAAGGTGAAAATCGAAACTCATTTCTCCAGCAGTTACTACTGGTCCACCTTCCAAGAAACTGGAATGATGGATTACTCCTGGCTCAAATTCACCAATGTAGATTTGTCCTACCCTGTTCATTACAAAAATGACATCACTTCCGTTAGTCACTTCTCGAAGCTCATTGGTAAATAGCACTCCATTTGTAACTTCTAATTCATATTCTGCTCTTGTATTTGCATCAAAATACTCGATATTTCGAAATTCATTGTATAGGCCCAGTTCTTCACCTTCAAAGTGGTTCGTCCATTCATATTCGTTGTAGATTCTACCTGAAGCCGTCTGAGGAAGGTCCTTAATAGAGATATCTAAACTAAAATATCTTGCTAGCCTCCCATAGTCTCTTGAAAAGTACGCATCCTCTAGTATGTCTATGATAATATGATCGGGACTTGCTGTGTAGAAATCTGCTAATACTTCATCGATTTTTTCTTCTAAGAATTCAATTCTTTTGGCTATTGACGTTACCCAAGAGTTGATATCACCAAAACTAGAGATTTGTTGAGGGATATCTTCAAAGGATACATTTGTGATTCTATTATAGTTGGAAATTGCTCTTACGTAACTCTGTTTGGCTCTTAAAGAGGGCCACATATGAAGGAGATACCATGCCTTCAGTATTCTTATCTTATCGGTTGATGATTCTTGTTCTGAAATAAGAGCTTTAAGACGAACATTTTCTATGACATCTATTTCTAGATCATTCACTAAATCTACACTGTTTAAACCTGCAGTTGAGGTCATAGCTTCCGTCAATCCAACCTCACTAAAATGACAACTCCAATCCGCATTATGCACCAACACCCCACGCTTCCCCACATAATAATTATGCTGATTGGCCACTTCAAAATTGTACACAGTAGCGACGGTATCTACAGTGGTAGTCGCCTGAACGGTTAAAAGAGTACCGGCCAGCGATAACACCTGCATTCCTTTTCTTAGGCTATCAGCTGGGATATATCGTTGTAAGGCAGGTATGTAGAAGGGGTGCTTGTTGGTTGCCAGCAACGTGTCTGTTGAGGTGATAATCTGTCGGAAACGGTGCCAGGTCTTTTTAAAGCGATGCAAAACTCTACTTAGTATAGGCTGATTCCTTTCTGCATGGTATGCCCAAACTTGATCCTGCAGTTCTATTTCTTCAATGGGAACTGGGCCATCTTTTGTATGGACCAGTGTACCCGCTGTAAAACAAGCACCATTTACCATTTCGCAGGTACCCCCTCGGCAGTACAAAGCTCTTTCGGTGGTAACCTCTGCCATTTCGCTAGCATCGAAGACTTCATCGGCGATATTGTCTTTGAGGTTGATATTCCCAGCATTATCAATAACCGCTATTGATACTCCATCCGGGGTGCTCCCTGCTTGCAGGTAGAAGAGATCGTATCCGCCCTCATCTAAGTGTTGCCTGAAGTAAATTTTCCTTTGATCTTCAAGTCTATCTAGCAAACTGATCCAGTCACTATCAGGAAGGCCATGTAGTAGAGACCTAACTTCAGTCCATTGCATCTTAATCAGATTTGTTGGAAGCCCCTGTAGGAGCTTATCTACCACGCGATTGATTGTGTTTTGATTGATGCTGTTCTCGAATTTTCTTCCATGATTTTTGATCATTTGAGCCAGAGCTACTCGAGTATCCATAGTAATCTGATCTATGGAAGAACTGCTGGTACCATTTATGGTGTTTATCAGATCCTTGAAGAGTGATAGATCTTTTCCTCCTTCGAGATTTTGTATTTGTGGTTTATAAAGTGCTTCAATTGGAGGTCTGTTATTGCCAGCTACTTGTCTAGTTTTTTGCCATCTGCCCAAAGTGTTAGCAGCCTCTCCCGATAGGGAGGCGATACCCAGGGCTGCACTAGTCAGATTAAGGATTTGTTTGACTGAGTTTGGAAGAGATTCGGTTCCTTGTCCAAGGGTGGCGGCAATACTGACGGCAGAGCTAGCTTTGTCAAGTTGGGCTAGGGTACGTCCGACGGCATTTATTTTGGTGGGAGTTGGTAGTGGGAGAGTAATTAGATCTAAAGCAGTGAATACTCCATCCCCAATTGTTTGAGTGATTGCCGTTTTGTTGAAGTAGTGAAATACAATTGCAGGACATAGTCGGAGATGATTTCCTTTTAGAAAATCATTTGCTATCCCATAGGTAGAGGATTTATCTAGAATGAGGGGACTAAAGGGAGCGAAAATCTGTTTTCGTTCACTAGCAGTATTGATGATTCCATGGATAATTGTCTCCTGCTTGATTTCCAAATGCAGGGGATCTTCCTTGAGTTCCACATCGGTCAAAGCATTTAGCTCAGGATAAGGAGCGGCTAAGGTCAAAATTCTATTGAGCAGGTACTCGTAGTTATAGGGAATAACATAACTAGAAGCCTTTTTCACCCTATCTGCATCACAGTAATTTTCCCCATCTTGTTCGGCATGCTGAAAGGCTTGTTGCATTTCATTATAGGCCGCTGCATAAGGAGTATCTATCTCTCCTAAAGCACAGCTATAGATTCTATTGATTTCCCTGAATAGATTAGCGAAGTTAGAGTTCTGGAAGACGCCAGCATAGCTGGGGGGAATTTCTTCCAGCAATTCTAGCAACAATACTTTGCCCCCTTCTAACTTTGTGTGTTCAAGATAATGCAAGAAATCTGCGCAATTTGGTGATTTGATTTTAGTGAGAAGTTTGATAATGAAATCAGCATCATTTATTCTTAAGACAGGATGTTCTGCATAAAGTGGATAACCAAAAGAGGCAGAAGGCTCATAGTAATCCATTTCTAGAGCAATGATTAGTAGCTGTTTAATGGTCGAATAAGAAATGCTCAGTTGATCAAATTCGCAGGGATAGAGCTGAGTATCAGTGAATTGAAAAAGTTGCTTGAAGTCATGAATGTCTGCTTCTATTCCATATTCAAGTTTGTCAATTTGTCTTTGGTACGTATCTACTATGTTGTTGCGATTGATGAGAAAGTCAAAAACATTGTATACTTCTTGGTCTGAATCATAATAGGCATCGAAAAATTCTGAAGCTAACAATCCTCCTAGCAAATTCCTATAGAGCTGTTGAACAGATTCATCTGGATTTGGCAAGGCATTAATTCGTTTCGCTAGGTCACTAACTCGCTTGAGCTGAGAGAACGCATTAACATCATGCTTGTCGATGGAAATCGGCTTGAGCAATTTGGCAAAAGGATTTACTCCAGACGCATTTACGCATGACTCATGGAATTTGGGAAACCTTCCCATTAAGTAAGCTAGACCAGGGAGGTAAAAACTCGAAATTTGGTCGTACTCAGCTAATCCGGGGTGGTTCTGAATAAAGTCAGTATATGCCTGCTTTTGGAATTCATCGGATAGAGAGTAATAAGTGTCATCTGCAATAGAGGTATACCAAATTTTCCCTTTGGCCCTAAGTTCAGGTGAATAGAAGTAAGGTAAGGCAAAATCGTACGTTAAGTTATTTGCTATTGGAGCACTGTAGTTATCAATGGCAATAATTTGCAAGGCCTCCTTTCCTTCCTTCCTGCATGGTCTTATGATTAAAGGACGTGCGTTTTCAGGTATAACAGATGAGAAGTCATATGTCTGACCTGTACACTGACTGGTAGTTTGGTCATTATAGTATAGTCCAATAACACAATTACGGTACCGAAGGGTATCGCCAGTCATCCTAAAAAATGTTAAAGAACCTATAGGGATTAGATTGTTAGTGGTTTGGTACATTTCTCCTCCGGTCGCAAAAACGATCTCCTGCAAACTGTCTTTAGGAAGCCCAATCACTTGTCCCAAGTTGTTTAGGAAATAGAGATGACCTTCCGTGGCATACTCATCCAATTTATCTATCAGCTTCTTGTTCGCACTTACATACCCCCCCTCCTCATCCCCATCAAACAAAGTCCAATTCGCTGCCGGATTATGTATCAAATCCCATTGATACTTCTGCAAGTGTATCCCCAGCGCATAGTCCATCAAGTTGTCGGTGTCCCCGGGGGTGAGATTGGGGAAGTCCTGGAAGGTATGATCGAGGTGATAGGCGCCATGTCCTAGTTCGTGGGCAATGGTTTTAATGTATTGTTGTTCGGAGCCTTGGTTGTCGTGGTAGATGAAGCCGAAATGTTTCTTTTTAGGCATATAGCCCAGTTTCTGAGGGTGTTCGGAGTCTTTGATGAGAAAGAGGTAGTAGGTATCGTCGTCGATTTCATGCTGGGCCAGGAAGCGATTCCGGATGAGCTGCATCTCGTTGTTGTAGTTGGCGAGGAAGCCGGAGGGGACGGAGTCTAATAGATTGTCAAATTCTGGTACCTGCAGCTTGATAGGTTCTTGGACTTCGACATTGACGATGGCTTGGGAGAAGATGCTTTGTAGTCGGGCCGCTAGGGTGTCGAGGTGGTAGGGGTATTCGGTGCCATTCACGGAGACGAGGGCTACTTTTAGGGGAATAGGGTCATAGCGGACTACACTAAGTTGTCCGGCAATGTGGACTTGATCTTGTTCAAGGCTATCCTGATAGGGTTGTAGGGCGTAAACAGTCTCCGCTTGTGGGTGCCCGGCACTATGGAAGTATAGATAATGCGAATGGGGTAGGGGAGACTCCGTGTGGGAAATGTCTTGTTTTAGCTGATTCTTAAACTGTATGGCTTCTGGAAATGGGTTTTGTGAAGGCGCTGTGGCCTTGACGGTGGCCGTTCCTTGGCTAGGGACAGATTGCCACGGCACCCAGTAATCGGTGTTGGCAATGGGCACTTTGTCGTAAAAATCAGCATGGGCAGCGTGACGGATGGTATCGAAACCGAACTGCTGTTCATCTAAAGCGCTAAAATTAACGCGATAGTCAGCATGGTATAAGGCCTCCATGGCGGCTTTCAGCTTGTCTATGGCCGCCAGCATTTGGGCTTTGCAATCTTCGAACTCAGTAGCGCTCTGGGCAGCTTTGAGGCAATCTAGCGCATCCTGTATGGCTTTGATGGCATCTGGTGGTAGATAGGGGAAGTACTCTTCCAAATGAAGTAGGTTCTCCAGTACCTGTTGACCGTTGGACAGATAATCCTCGATGTCTTCGAGCTCTGCTAGGAAGTCGGCTGCATCTTCTAGGATGGCTTCTACTTCTGCTAAACCAGCCTCAAGTACTTCTAGGGCATTGAGGATGCTATCAATGGTCACGGCCAAATCTTCACGGATGAGAGCCACTCCCGCCCCCGTCACTTCCAGCTTACCCGATACGAGACGGCAATATTCATCTACCTCGATATTCCGGAATGCTACATTCACTTGGGCTTGGTGCAAGTAGGGCACCCGTACATAGCCTTCACCTGAAAAGCGTCCCCTCCCTTGAATATTTTGAATAATTACTTGAAAATCATGAGCGCGTATCGTGTCTTCGAACTGTAGTTCTTGGATGAGTTGATTGGAAGGGGAGGGGAGGCTTGAATCAATGGCATTACCACAAGTGTAGGCTAGCTCTTCCGCTGGTAATGGCAGGCATCCTTTCCCCAGAAAAAAGTGGACCGGATCGGAAGTGATAGGTGGACAATCATTTGACAGCGCTTCTACTCGCAGGTAGACTAATCCATCCTCCGGTAAGCTTTGCAGGCGATAGAAAGTGTCCAGCATAGAGAGGGCTTCAAATCCCGGGAGTAGCTCCTGAAACTGGCTGTCTCGAGCCACACTTAATACATAGGTTTCTGAGGAAGGGAGTCTATTCCAAGTGGTGGTGAAATCTGGTCCTTGGGGTTTGGTTACCTCAAGAGCGATAGCACAAGGATCATCAGGAGCACCGGTGGTATTTTCTGATGTAACGGCTTGGTAGGTGAATTGTACCAACTCACTATGCCCTTCGTTGGTGAAGTGATGTTGTTCTTGCAGATCCTCCACTTGTACTTGGATCAGATAGCTAGTGCCAGTCAGCAGTGGGGGCGCTTCTAAGCCATATAGAAAACTGGTGCTGGGGCCAACTACCTGCTCAAACATGGGGAGTGTTTGCTGTCGAACTTGCGTAAGCGATAGGCCCGGCCTCATTTCCCACAGTCTTAAGGTGTATTGAGGAGAGAAGTTACCGACATGTTGTGGAACCCATTGGATGAGAAGGTTTTGAGGGTTTACTGCTTCTACTGCCCCGAAAGGAGCTAGAATCTGTGGAGGGGGGAGTTCGGCCATTTCTACTACCCGACAAGTCTGATTAGATATGGGGGCGCCCTGGAAACGTTGATAGTCTAATACTTCCACACAGATATTGTAAATGCCTTCCGGCAATCGGCCACCGCTTTGACTGAATTGTAAAGGATCAACGCCTTGGAATTGTAGCTGTTCTGGTAGGAAATAGTCAATTAGGTCAGCTCCCGTCAACTGGATGGGTACTCCGTAGTCCAGGAGAATCGGAGGAGGAGTGATATCTGTTCGCGTCCTAATGTTGATACCCTGACCACTAATCGAAAAGCGAAGTCTAACTGGATAGGCTTGTTCATCCTGATCATTGAGCAGTAAGTGCAATTGCAGTGGACTGGGAATCGTCTGCGTCAGGTCCTCTAAATAGGGCGTGATTGGGGCCTGCAGCTGCAGCGCAACGTCCACTGCGTAGGGCTGGGCCAAAAGAAGGCCCAGCCTTAGCCAAACTAAGGTAAAAGAGAGCGCGATTTTTTCCATCGATTTCAGATATATGCACTTCTTAATCGAAGTAATCCGAAAAAGGTAACCGCTGGAGTGATAGTTTTTGAAGATTTTTTAGTGTTGAGCGTCGTTTCATTTAGGGGTTATGCGTAATTTCAAATTACGCATAACCCCTAAATGAAACATCCCGAACCTCGGCTTTAGCCAAGATTCGGGATGTAAGCATGTCCATAGACCTTACAGCCTATTTCAACTATTAGTCATCAGGACAAATTGCCTTAAATTCTGTACGACGATTCGCTTGGTGTTCTTCAGCGGAACAGTTTACCCCATCCGCACATCGATTCAGCAATTTCGTCTCACCATATCCTTTAGCAACTAGTCTAGAACGATCAATACCTTTGGAAACGATCCAGGCAACGGCAGATTCCGCACGTCTTTCGGATAGTCTCATATTGCTTGATGCACCGCCTTTACTATCGGTATGTGAAGAGAGTTCTACTCGCGCATTTGGAGTGGAGTTCAAATAATCAACTACCGCCAAGAGGGCAGGGTGAGCAGCACTTTTAATTCTAGCACTTCCGGTATCATACAAGATATTGTCAAGCGTAATGGCTTCATCACAATTTACTTCTTGGCCACAAACCTCCAACTTGATCAATACGGACTCGTTTCTATTGTAGTCGCTAGTATTGAGTTCAAGTCCTTGTGCCAAAAGTCCTTCCTTCTTCACCCGGAGAGAATAACTCACCTTTTCAGGAAGATGGAAAGCAAATTTACCTGTTGCAGAAGTCACTGTGGTTTTCAAAATGTTCCCTGCTCTTAACTCAACGGAAACACCAGGTAGAGGTTCAGTAGCGTTACATTGAACAACCGTACCATCTACGATGAAACCTGGGTTATTATAGTAAAGTGTCTTTTCTACCGAATCTCCTTGACCAAAGTCTCCTTCACTAACTTCTGCTTTCGATAAATCTATATCATCTATCTTACCTGCAATGCTGTAAGCACCCGGAGCTAGCTTCGCAAATTCAATCATACCGCTACTATTCGTGACACCCGTCGCAACAGTTTGGCCACTGCTATTGACCAAAGTTACCGCTGCATTCGGGATGGTAGCGTTGGATTGGCGATCTCTTACTACAACCATCAATGACTTTTCTGGACAACCATTATTTTCTGCCGTTCCAGCTTCGTCAGGGCAATTATCATCATCATCTACTACACCATCACCATCGCGGTCCTTGATTGGACATCCTCCATTTTCAGCAGGGCCAGCCTCTTCTGGACAGTTATCCTCGGCATCTGTAATGCCATCACCGTCGGTGTCTGGGCAGCCTTCAAATTCTGCAATTCCGGCCACATCTGGGCACTTATCGCTGGCGTCTGTAATACCGTCGCCATCCTTGTCTGGGCAACCATTTAGCGCCGCAATACCAGGAGTGTCTGGACAAAGGTCCTCAGTGTCTACAATACCATCACCATCGCGGTCTAGGACTGGTGGTTCTGGTTCTTCTACTTCGCCAATGGCCAGTTTCAAGCCAATACCCCACATGAAGTGATCTCGAAGGTCTACATCACTGAAGTGGTACCCAAAAGTGGTGGTTAGCGTTGTATTGCTACCCAAGTAGAAGTCAAGTCCTAAGCCCACTGGGGCATCTAGAACCAAGTCTTCGATTTCTAGTAATACACCACCCAGACCCGCATAAAGTCGAGGACGGAAGACTTTGCCATTGTATAGTTTTAGATTAATCAAGGCGTTAAGCCCCATGTTCACCGTCTGGCGTATGCTAGACCCATCAGGTACTAAAGGTAGCTGAGCGGCCGCAATGCGAAATGGAACGCTTAAATCAAACCGATCACTCAGATATCTGTGGTAGGCAAATTCTAAACCAGAAGTGAAGTCTGGTCTATTGAGGCCTGTTCCCATATCCAATGGCCAGTGATAATTGCTTTCGATGTAGCGAAATGAAACCGCCTCTTTACCGTCTGCCGATTGCGCATGTGAAGACAGACTAAATAGGATGAATAGACCTACCATTAGTAGGCTTGAAAAGAGTCTCTGCATTATAGTTTGAGGTTAAGTTTAATAGTTAAGAGTTTTTTTCAAAAATGCTGTATATGACAAATGGAAATGAATCCCCATTCATTATTCATTATAAAGTAAATGCTGCATGACCGACACATAAACCTCTAGCGAGAAAGAAGATCAGTCCGGTTCAAAAACTAAGTTTTTAAAAGATTGAATGAAGAGCAGGATGTAGAAATACATTTGCTCAAGACGGGAGATAGTTCAGTGACCTATACGACAAAGGTCCTTTGATTTGATAATGCTAAAATATAAAATACTTTTTAACAATGCTAATCTAAGGGCCTGCTATTTAAGTATTCTTAGTGCAAACAGCTGAAGCTAATCTCCAATCGAAGAGACCATAGGATGATGCTAAACTATACGCCAAGTTGATGAGATGGGTTGCAGTAGTGAAATTGTAGTGTGCTTCAATTTGTTAAATATCAATTGGTTACAATTTTAATGTGGCTGTGACCGTTTTACTAAGCATAGTATCGTTTGTATAACCAAAAACCCTGTCAAATGAAAAAACTAAGCCTGCTGCTGGGCCTCAGCCTAGTTGCACTCACAGCTTTCGTTTCTCCCCATTCTACTAAGCAAGATAAGTTTGAGAACTTCCTTTCTGAGCTAAGAACACTCGAATTTCCATTTCAAATTGAAATTGAAGACTTGACTTCACGCTATGCTGAGTATGAATGCTTGTCGGATGACGAATTTGAAAGAAGATACCGTAAGATGGAAACCTTCAAAGATTTCTTACCGGAAACTAGTTTTAGATTCTCTCGACTCGGGCCACCCTTGGTCGAACCACTAGCAAAGATGGAGGTATCTCAAGGGATCACTGGTGTAGTGTATTCGACCTTTAGAGATCAGCAATTTGCCAGTGAAAATGCCTTCTTGATCTTGTTTTTTGATAGGAAAGGTAACCCTATAGATCATAAGATGGCCGATCGGGAACTTAAAAAGAAGAATTGGCTACCATCAGCCTTTAAGCCGGATATCAAGGGATATGCTTTGGCTTTTCAAGGATTAGAAAATACCCAAACGGTAAAGCTGGAGAAGGATGGTACCATTTCCATTGAGTTGTTTGAAAACCTTTGGGCGAAGGACATTTACGAGCATGGGCTAGCAGAAAACGAAATCACGGCTTACCAACCCATTTCTACGGAGGAGCTACTGATCACGAGCAAAGGAAAAATCAAATCCTTACCTAAGAATAAAGTAGCAAAAACGGCGAGAGCATCGATCCGCTAAATACGACTTATCTAAGCTGGAAAAGAAAGGCGGAAAAGGAATCACCATTTCCGCCTTTTTATCTTAGTTCGAGATTATCTGCGCGTTTCCTCTACCTCATCTGAAGAGAAATCAATCTCATCCTTATTTCTTCTCTTCCGCTTCCGCTTGGGTTTATCTTCCTTAGTTCGTTGTGGTCGGTCCACCTTCACCTTGCGGACTCGATTGGGCATTCTTATTACTGAACGACTATTGCTCGGTAAACTTTCATTATGTCCTCGATTCATAGCCGTTATCACATAGGTATAGGCCATATCCACTTCCGTATCGGCATCGTAGATGACATACTTCTTCTTACCTTCATTCATCCCAGAGATATGAATGATATTGGTTGGATCTTCAAAGTCTCCTACCATTTCATCATTGAAACGATATACGACATAATAAGAGGGCAGATTCTCTAAATCCTCCTTGCTAGGGCGCCATCTGATCTTGACACGTTCCAAACGAGGTTTGTAGGTGATTCGGCGCAGTCGGGGCTCCTTCTGCCGTTTGGAGAAGCCTTCCTCATCTTCCGGCAGCAACGCTGGGGTCTGATAAAGACTTTCAACTTGATCCTTAAGCCCTAAGCGATTTCCTAGGATAGCTCGGGAGCTAAAGAAGGCACTACCTTTGCAAACAAAATTGCCTCGGTTTAACTCTACTTGTCGAGCAATCTCCATTGGGTCCTGCCAAGCTGGGTCAGGGTTGTCTCCAACCTTGTAGGCCGCGTGGCCAATATATAAATGTGTAGCACTAACCCGACTGCTCCACCAATCCAGTAATACCTCGTAATCTGCCGGCTCGAATCCAATATGCCAGTAGATTTGCGGAATGATATAGTCGACCCAAGCATTGCGGGTCCATTTCAGCACATCGGCATAGAGATCATCAAAAGTAGTAACACCAGCTCGGGTATCAGATCCTAAATCATCACGATCCTTGTTACGCCACACGCCAAATGGACTAATCCCAAGTTTGACATAGGGCTTCATAGCTTTGATCCGAGTGGATACTTTTTCAACCATTAGGTCCACGTTGTTTCTACGCCAGTTTTCAATCTTGGAAAATCTACCTGGCGAGGCCATGTAGGTTGAACTATCTGGAAAAGGAACTCCTCTGATCGGATAAGGATAGAAATAGTCGTCAAAGTGGATAGCGTCTACATCATAATTTCTCACGACCTCCGCTACAACCTCCGTCACATGCTCTCTCACTGCAGGGAGGCCTGGATTATAATAGAACTTATTGCCATACTGTACCAGCCAATCTCTGTGGGTGTTAAATACGTGATTAGCAGCGAGATCAAAGGTGTCAAGATTCATCGTGGCTCGATAAGGATTGAGCCAAGCGTGAAACTCCAGACCTCGTTTGTGAGCTTCTTCAACCATGAAGGCTAAAGGATCATACTCCGGTTGGGGAGGAGTGCCCTGGTTGCCAGTCAGGTAGGTGGACCAAGGAGCATATTCCGAGGGATAAAATGCATCTGCAGCAGGCCTAACCTGAACAATAACTGCGTTGAATCCCAATCTTTTATATTGATCCAGAAGGTTTTTAAAGTCTTCTACTTGAGGAACTTTTCTCACGGTAGGCTTTCGAGGGTAATCAATGTTAGCAACTGTAGCTATCCAAACGGCTCGAAATTCTCTCTTGGGGGTAACGGGATTCCAGTCTTGTGTTTTTGTAGTTGTGGGTAGTAGAAAAAGTAAGGACATCAAGAGCGCCACCACTAATGAATAGCCCCCTTTACCATAAGTAGAAAATGCACTGTTTAGCGGAATGCCTGAATTTTCATTCATTGGTGTGTGTTGTGTGATTTTAGCAGCAAAATAGACCTAAACCAAGGTGGATTGCAAATTTTATTCTTAAAATATGCCTGTCCCACCTAGGGTTAGGTAGTGGTTCTACGCTAAAGTTTTTACTAACGTAAATAATGGGTAGTTTAGTCTAAATGGGGTCTTGGTAGGTGGTAGAAACCTAACTATGCTCTACATTCTTCTAGGAGCCAGAACTTATTGATCACATTTCTAGTTCCTGAAATCTTGGTATGCAGATGATCCAATTTTTCATTCAACCCACTGCGGGTATAGGCAGCAGCTTGGTGTTTGAGCAGCACCAATTTTTTGGCAAAACGCAAGAAATTGGTGTATCCTTTCTTTTGTTCGGTGGTCATCTTCTTGTTTCGCATAACATAGATACGGAAAGTCTCGATCAATGCCAATAGGGCTTCTGTATCTTTTAAGGCGTAGTAGGTGCGTAAGAGCAAGAAGGTGGTATTCAGGTGATATTTGACATCTGTAAATTGGACCAAGAGCAGTACCGATAAGGCTTCATTGTATAGTTTTTTATTATAATACAAATGGGCCAGGTTATAATTGTAGGCGTTTTCCTGCCTTTCGACCAAGAGCTTCTCCTTGTAGGTCTGGATGAAGTTTTCCGTCCATTCAAATTCCTTCAAGCTACAACCTAAAGCGGTGATGTTTTTGTAATTCCATTCTGAAAGAATACCATTATCCAGGATCAAGCCGGCCTTTAGCCCTTGTTTATACAGCTGGAATAGCTCCCGTTGAAAGTCCCGGTCCCCTCCATTAATCCGGCGAATACAATAATTGATGGCAAAGGAATAGAGGTCTCCTTGTTCATCCGTACTTAGATTGGGAATCTCATTGGCCAGCATATACTTTAGGCGCTGGTAGGGTTGTGGATCATCATCCTCCTGCACCAAACTGCGGAAGATAGTGTAGTACAATACGATCGGTGTATCGTTTTCATATTCTGTCCAATTGTCCTTGATATAAGCTAGCAATTCTTGCAGGAAGTGAAATTTGTAGGCCGTATTCATCATCATTACATTGGCCTGAATGTGGCAGCTATGTCGGAGTTTTTCCAGGATGTAGTAGCGGTCTAGGTTGTCGACCATACTTTGCAAGAGGGCCGGCTTTGATCGATCCTCGTACAAGGCCCCATGATACCCCATGGTTTTGTTGAGCTTGAAAGCGGTGTGATATAGATGCCGGTCTTTGCAAGCATGCTTGTTAAGGTCCTTTTCCAGCAGTTTACCTCGATTTTTCATCAAATCGAATTGATTGCTATCATAGGCAGCCTCGATGGTGAGTAATTGCCCCTGAAAGGGGGTGTCTTCAAAACGGCGGTAGGCCAGAAAACTATGATACAGTTTCTTGAGGTAGGACATCACGTTATGTAAACGCTGCTCGTCATACCTTTCTTGAGGGAAGAGTTTCTTGAATACAGTTGGCTTCTCCAATGTCCCATTGGGTCGTTCTAACCATTTCTCGATCACTGCGAGCAGCTGTACCGTTTTATCATGTTTGTTGAAGTAGGGGGAGTGAACAAACAAGTGAAATTTTTCTTTTTCTTTGGCAGGTAGCGCTCCTATATACTTGACTAATCTACTCTGTTCCATGCAATTTGGCGGTTTTGAAAGATGTATTGAGACCAGTTTTGAGTAGCGAAATTACAAATAAACTGTTGTCTTACAGTTTGTTGTGGAGGGAGGTGTTGCCGTCTTTGAGTCAGAAAGATAGAAAAATGTACTAAAATATAAAAATGCGGTCAGGTACTTTTGTATTGTAGTTAGTTACTATATGACTACTTTACTACTAGCAATTATTTCCCTTTTGAACAAATCAAATTCCTCAGCTCGGAATAATCTCTAATTTGACACCTAATGGTGTAGTGAAAAATCTGCACCCCTAAGAAAGAAATTATAATCTCATGAGTACCTAATCGAAAAGGGTATCGCCAATGGCGATACCCTTTTTATTTTACGGCTAATCAGATTAAAGGTTACTTCCTCCTATACGTCTTATACTGTTCCTTACTGCCCAAAAGTGTTAAAGTACTGCTCAATTGTCACCTTGGTGTGAAGGTGAAGTAGTGGCTGTAAAAGCAGTTATTTTGATTATTTGTGATTTAATTAGCTGTTTTTCAGTGATTTATATATAATAAATAGTATTTGTAAAACACAGCCAGAAAGGAAAATGTACTTAAATGCATGAGAACGATCTACGATATTTGTATAGTGATTAGAAATGAAGCAAATTTTTAATCCTTATTACTAGCAAGTTATAACTCCCAACTTTAAAACTGAAAAGACAAGGGCTAAGCCCAAAAGATACAAATTATAATCTCATGAAAATTTCCAGAGGATGCCCGTTGGCATCCTCTTTTTTTTGCTCCAATCCTTCTGTCATCGAGTTTGACTTTTCCCCATCTACCCATTCGCTCCTGATCTGATCAACAATCTGACTTTTTATCTCCAAACTTTAGCACTGAAATGACTTTTTTTGCGGAAAAAGCATATGGCATATCGTCGCTATGCAATGCGAAGAGGTGTTTTTATTTTCAGTTTGATAGAACTTTTTTTCAGTTAAAAACCTGAAGATAAGCAGTTTGTGTTCTGTTCAGAAAGTTTTTTCGAAACAGTGATTCTGTAAATTGTACTATTTAAATGATAAAAGGAAAGCGATATTTGAAGTGTGATTAGGTGGACAGCAATTATGGTGCTTTTTCCCAGAAGATCACGATAGAGATGTAAAAGACATCTTTACTACTAACAAATTATAGTCCAAAAAAAATGCAGGCCCTGTAAAAAGGGTGCCTGCAGATTTTGAATTCATTCAGACAAAGTTCTGTTTCAGATAAAGATTTTTGGATATCGATTTATATCCTTTTTTGGTATGTAGATAGCCTCTCAAAGCTCTTTAGAAAACCGGTTAGTTCCTAGCCGGTTTTTTTTTTACCTTTGCCCGAATTGATGCAAATATATTAATTTGTCGGCAAATGAAAAAACATTTAGTTGCTCCATCCCTGCTCGCCGCTAACTTTTCCCGTTTAGAAGATGATATAAAGGTAGTCAATGAATCCAATGCGGATTGGTTTCACGTAGACATTATGGATGGACACTTTGTTCCTAATATTTCCTTTGGGCCCATGATTGTGGAAGCCATCAAAAGCAAGGCAGAACGCCCTTTGGATGTGCATTTGATGATTAGTCAGCCAGAGCGCTATATAGAGCGTTTTCGTGACGCTGGTGCGGATGTGATTACCGTGCATTATGAGGCTTGCCCACATTTGCATCGTACCATACAGCAGATCAAAGAAACAGGAGCCAAGGCGGGAGTAGCTTTAAACCCACATACGCCAGTCCATTGGCTCCGAGATATTATAGAGGATCTGGATTTGGTGTTGATTATGTCTGTCAATCCCGGTTTTGGAGGGCAGAAGTTTATTTACAATTCCTTATTGAAGATTCGGGAAGTGAAAGATATGCTCGTTAGCCGTAATGCCAACGCCTTGATTGAAGTAGATGGAGGAGTGGGTTTGCAAAATGCTCAAAAGATATTGGAGGCAGGTGTAGATGTATTAGTGGCGGGAAGCAGCGTCTTTAAAGCAGAAAATCCCAGTCAGGCCATTCAGCAGTTAAAGGATATTGGGCACGAAGTAGGGAAGATGGTGTAGTGTTTTTCGCAGAATTGTATAATAGAAAACCATTTGGTGTTAAGGCCATTACCTTTTTGATAATACGAGAAATAGCTTTTCTTTCTTTACGTTCTTATCACTAGAAAGTCAACGCTTTTATAAATACGGATGGATGAGATTTTGGACGAGTACCCTAGTATGTTTGCTATTTAGCCAATGGATATCTGCACAAAGTACCGCTACCATTAGTGGTACGGTAAAGGATGAAAACAATGCGCCGATCGAATTTGTGACGGTCTACCTGGACAGTACCAGTGTAGCCACAGAGACGGCTCAAAACGGGCGCTACAGCATTTCTATTCCGGCCAATCAGGCCCTTGTTTTAGTCTTCTCCCGTATCGGTTTTAAAGAAGCCCGGACCAATATCTCTCCTATGCCTGCTCGTAGTTCTCGCCAGGTTGATGTTACGCTGGTTTCCAGTAGCTCAGATATAGAAGTAGTGGTAAAAGAGAGTAAGATCCAGGATGCAGGGATTATCAGGGAAGGAGTGGAGCAGATCAAATTATTGCCATCAACGACGGGGAACTTGGAAAGTGCCCTGCCGCATATTGCGTTGGGTACAAGTGGTGGAACAGGCGGTGAATTGAGTTCTCAGTACAATGTGCGTGGGGGGAATTATGATGAGAACCTGGTATATGTAAATGATTTTGAGATTTATCGACCACAGCTGATCCGTGCTGGCCAACAAGAAGGACTTACTTTTCCCAATATCGATCTAATCCGTGATCTTTCCTTCTCTTCTGGTGGTTTTGCCGCTAAATACGGAGATAAATTATCCTCGGTACTGGATGTGAAATATAAACGCCCCGATAGCCTTCGAGCTTCCGTTGGCATGAGTTTTCTGGGAGGCTCCGCTCACATCGAAGGTAGTACCCGATTGGGAAATGACTCCTATCGGAAACTCCGTTACCTCGTTGGAGCCCGCTACAAGACGACGCAGTATCTATTGGGAACGCTAGATGTCAACGGAGAATACACCACGGACTTTTCGGACATCCAAGCTTATGTAACCTACGATTTAAGCAGGGATCTACAGTTAGGTATTATGGGTAACATCAATCGTAGTGTCTATCGATTGATTCCCGAGGATCGAAGTACAGCTCAAGGCTTGATTAGCTTTGCGCTAGAACTGTTTTCCGTGTTTGAAGGGCAAGAAGTTGATGACTTTACCACCCAAATGGGCGGCGTTTCACTCACCTATATTCCAGACCGTGATCGCAATCCCTACTACCTGAAACTGTTGGCTTCTCGTTTCCAAAGCGATGAAAATGAGCGTATCGACATCATTGGTGATTATAGCTTACGCCAAATTGAATCTGACTTGGGCAGCAGCAACTTCGGGGAGGTATTGGCAGAATTAGGGACGGGTACGCAACACCAATACATCAGAAATTTTCTGGACATCCGTCTGACGAATATCGAACATAAAGGTGGAATTGAATTGCAATTGGATCCTGATGACCCAGAAATTACGAGTAGCCACTTCATTCAGTACGGGGCGAAATATCAACGGGAAGAGATTGATGATTGGATCAATGAGTGGGAAAGATTAGACTCAGCAGGATACTCCTTGCCGTATAATGATCAGTCGGTTGAGATCTTTACGGTATTGAAAACTCGTAATCAATTGAATTCCAATCGCTTTAATGGTTATCTACAGGAAACCTTTACTTGGCGTAAAGAGAGTGTGGCAGAACTGCAGTTTACTGCGGGTGTACGAGCTTCTTATTGGGATCTCAACAAGGAATTTATCCTGGCCCCGCGCGGCCAATTTCTCTACAAACCACTAGGCGGTGACGGTGACGTTTCCTATCGCCTGGCCGGGGGCTTGTACTTTCAACCGCCTTTTTATAGAGAAATGCGCGGTTTTGATGGTATTGTTAATACCAACTTGCGATCACAAAAATCGGCACACATCGTAGGTGGAATGACCTATGACTTCTATATGGGAAAACGCAACCCCAAGAAGTTTCGGTTTATCGCAGAGGCCTACTACAAATCTTTATGGGATATGGTGCCATACGAGGTGGAAAATGTGCGGATCCGATACTATGCCAATAATGATGCTAGTGGGTATGTGACGGGGATTGATTTTAGGCTCAATGGAGAATTTGTGCCAGATGCCGAATCTTGGATTAATCTGTCTTTCTTACGGGCTCGAGAACGACTCAATGGTGTACAACACCGAGGCTTTGTAAGTAACACCAGAGAATCCGTAGAGGTGGAAGATGTTTCTAGACCTACGGATCAATTCATGACGATGTCCATGTTCTTTCAGGATTACTTGCGAAAGAACAAAAACGTAAAAATGCATTTGAACTTCACTTTGGGAACTGGCCTGCCTTTCGGTATCCCAAATAACAACATAGACCTTCGCAACCCTTACCGCTATACGGCTTATCACCGGGTAGATATTGGTTTTTCAGTTCTTCTATGGGATCAAGAACGTAGAAATCGCCGCCCAAACCACTGGTTAAATTTCACGCGGAACACTTGGCTGAGTCTAGAAATATTTAACCTCATGCAAGTACAAAATCAGGCGGGCAATACCTGGATCAAGACCATCCTGGAGCAACAGTATGCCATCCCTAATTTCTTGACTACGAGGCGAATCAATTTACGTCTTAGAATGGATTTTTAGAGGGATTTGTCTGAACTTAGGGTATGCTTAGGCATCTGTAGAGAATGCTACAAATATCTTCATTACATTTATAGGCGGAGGCAAACTAAACGCTAGATAATGACTACTGATCGCAAATCTGGTAGATGGACCTGGTTGTGGATCCTGCTTCTTTTGTTTGTAGCTTTCACAGCATTGCTATCCTCTTTCGGGATTCATCTTTTTGAGAAAACGGAGCAGGTGGAGATTATTGACGATCCTCATCGATAAGCGTAATAGGGGCTTCCCGTCTTTATTACATCCTTATAGTAATGACCTTAGTGGAGTTAGTGTACTGGCCTTGCGCAAGTTGCTCTAGCAGCCTTTTGCCTGTTTTTGGAATAGGACTTCTCATCGTAAGTAAAGAACCATAAAATACAGTATTATGAAAAAACTAGTTGGTTTACTCTTTTGCAGTGCTTTTCTATTGCTTCTGCCCACAGAAAGTGAAGCTTTTTTCGTACATCCCGTAAAGGAGGCCGTAGAAATAGACGCAAAAACTCAGAAGAAATTGGATAAAGCTAAGCGGAAGGAGGCCAAAATGGAGAAGCGGATGGAAAAGCTAGAGAAGAAACTCGAAAAAAAGGGAATGAAGGTCAAGCGGGAAGTATGGGATGATACTCGCTTTCGGTATGGAGTCCTGCTATTAGGAGCAGCCATTGTACTCGGTATTCTATCTGCTCTTTTGGCGGGGGTAGGAGTGATCAATTTTATAGCTGGAATTTTCGCCCTGGGTGGAATCATCCTAATGATCTGGTCCCTAATAGAGTATTACGGGTAGCTCTGTTACGGTAGACAAATAAAAAGCGCCTGTCGAAGCTATTGGATCTCAAAGATCAGCTTTGGCAGGCGCTTTCTGTATATATGCATCGTTGAGGCTGTCTAGCCTCCAGTTTCTTTCTTCAAAGCATCCAATTGTGTGGCCCAAAGTTGTTTCTGGTCATCAATTTCATCATCATCACAAAAATCGGTCACCAACAAGATGGTTTCTCCCGTTACCGGAGATTTCTCAATCTTAAACTCTAAATACTCTTCCTCATCATCGGCATCCTCCCACTTAAAGCGGATCAACTCATCCTCAATGTCTTCCACCAACTCAGCTACTTCTTCGCTACCTTCCCAAACAAAGGTGAAAGTATTGTCTTGGATGTCAACTTCATCACAAAACCAACGAATTAGGCGGGATGGCGTAGTAAAGAACTGATATAAGATGGACGGGGATGCCCGAAAGATGAATTCTAAGCTAAATTTTACTCTTTCCATAATGGAATTTGTTATTCAAGATGACTTCAGTGGTGAGTGGATCAAAAGTTTTGTTTACTCGTGATTACTGAAGTGAATTTCCTTCAAAAGGACTATATATCAGCAATTTAGGAGTCGTCCCCACAATAAAAAGGAAAAAAATGATTTTTCCAAATTAATTTTTGTGGAAAGGGATCAGCACCTGTGAGGGATATTGCAATCGCAGATTTAAGGTGATGAAGTGCGAACACAGAACTTTTCATATATCTGGATTGTTAGTGTTTTCTGTGTCGTCTAAGACTTGACTGGCATGTTAATTTAGCGTAACTTTGCGACCGGAAAACTTTGAACAAACCCATACATTTGCGTTAATGTTGACAAGTAAAACAAAAACTAATTTGGAATCCCATTTCTTTTATTAGAAAGGTTCCAAGTTAAAATACCTATCCCAACTCTTTCCATTAGCAATTGCCAGAAAACCAGAAACGACACCAGACAATATAAGTTAACAAAAAATTATAAAGCACATTAATAGATGAGACAGCTTAAGATCACGAAGTCTATTACGAATAGAGAGAGCCAATCACTTGAGAAGTATCTACAGGAAATCGGGAAAGTGGACCTTTTGACGCCAGAGGAGGAAGTGGAACTCGCCAAACGAATCAAACAAGGTGATCAAGCTGCCCTAGAAAAGTTGACTAAAGCCAATTTGCGTTTCGTAGTATCAGTGGCTAAGCAATATCAAAATCAAGGACTTTCTTTAAGTGATTTGATCAATGAAGGAAACCTAGGTTTGATTAAGGCCGCACAGCGTTTTGATGAAACTAGAGGATTTAAGTTTATTTCTTACGCGGTATGGTGGATTCGTCAATCAATTTTGCAAGCCCTAGCTGAGCAATCGCGTATTGTTCGCTTGCCTTTGAACAAGGTCGGATCTCTTAATAAGATTAACAAAGCCTTTTCTGAGCTAGAGCAAGAATACGAACGTGAGCCATCTCCGGAAGAATTGGCAGAAATGTTGGATATCCCTACCGAAGAGGTAGAAACAACTTTAGGTGTAGCAGCCCGTCACGTATCCATGGATGCCCCCTTTGTTGAAGGAGAAGACAACTCATTGCTGGACGTTCTAGAGAACAATGCAACGCCAGAAACTGACCAAGCACTTGAGTATAATGAATCGCTGCGCCGTGAAATTGAGCGTTCCTTAGCTACTTTGACGGATCGTCAATGCGATGTCATCAAGTTGTATTTTGGAATTGGCGTAGAGCATCCGATGTCTCTGGAGGATATTGGAGAGAAATTCGGTTTGACTAGAGAAAGAGTACGTCAAATCAAAGATAAAGCCATTAATAAGCTAAGAAGTGCTAACCGAAGCAAATTGCTGAAGAACTATCTAGGTGCATAGTTTTAGTACAAGAATCTTATATAAGAAATCCCGAATTTTGCTTTGTTGAAATTCGGGATTTCTTATTAATAGCGAACGAGCCTTCCTTTTGCGCCGCCAAAATTCCTATCTCCTGATTTTTTACTAAAAGAAAAATTAGTGGAAAACCACTAATTAGGGCCCAGAGAATATCCTTATTTTTGGAGGGACAGCAAGTTACCTACATCAGAAAGGCCCGCGCTAATGCACAAAATAGTTTTAGCCCTAAATATCCTAATTCTTTGGATTAGCCTCAATGGCCAAACTGATATCCCCGGGACTGTATCTACCTTTACCAAAGATTCTATTCAAGCTGATTTCCTACTCCAAGATGCTTACCGCCTACTGGATAGCATGCGGGTCGATTCGGCCATGAATTTCTTCGAAACAGCGCTACAACTGGCCAATGAACATCAGAACAATGTTTTGGAAGCCAGGGCATTGAACGGCATTGGTTATGTGCACAGTATTTATCTCTCTCGATTTGATACGGCACAGGTCCATATGCGCAAAGCCTACCAGTTATTTGTAGAGGAGGAGCAGCCGATTCTGGCAGCTCG
The DNA here is from genome assembly GCA_013214355.1 of Saprospiraceae bacterium. Lineage (GTDB taxonomy): Bacteria > Bacteroidota > Bacteroidia > Chitinophagales > Saprospiraceae > DT-111. The sequence continues at coordinate 110,864 of JABSSL010000076.1, forward strand.
CTGCCTGTTTGATCTTTGTGATGTTTTGCGAAGTGTCGGTCAACATAAAGAGGCTACGGAGGTGCTGATCGAATCTGCCCGAATTAACGAAGCAGAGGGCTTGGACTCGATCAATGCTGGAGTGTATTATAAAATGGCAGGGGTATTTGCCGAACTTGGTAATCCAGAACAGCACGATCGGTATCTGGATACGGCCATGAGGATCGCTACTAAATATCAGGATCTATTACTATTAGCTATCTGCAATATGTCTCTTGGGCTAAATGCCGAAAAACGTGGACAATTGGATTCTGCTCGCTATTTCAGTCAGCTGGCACTCGAAATTGGACTGCAGCGGAAGGATCCGATTACGATTGGATATGCTTACGAAAACCTAGGGTCAGTAGAAGCTACCTTTGGTAATTTTGTGTTGGCAAAGGAGTACTACCAAAAAATGTTGCAGGTCCAAAATATCCCACCCTTTGACCGAGCCCAATTTTCTTTCTTTTATGGAGATTTTCTTTTGCAGTACAATAGATTTAATGAGGCAAAAGAGTATTTAGGTCAAGCATTGGAGTCGGCCAAAAATATGGAAGCAAAGCCACTCCAAACATTAGTTATGAAGCAGCTACTACAGCTGTATGAAAAGTTAGGAGAATATGAAAATGCCTATCGAATGTCTAATCAATACCAGCATTTGAAGGACGAGATTCGTAGTATGAAGCTCCGAATAGAAGTAGAAGAACTCAATCTCAAATACGAAACTGAAAAAAAAGAAAAGGCTATCCTAGCCCTCCAAGCACAAAATGCAGAACAACAGTTTTTTCTCCTCCAATCAAGTGCAAAAGCGCGTCAACGGTTTTGGTGGGCATTGACCACTACACTATGTTTACTTATTCTAGGTGGCGGCTTTTATTTATTTTTTAGGAATAGTCAGCAGCAACAGAAGTTAGTGGAGAAGGAGGCTAATCTTCAGGAACAGCGCCTGCATCAGTTACAGCAAGAACAAAAGAACCTGAGCTTGCGCGCTATGCTTAAGGGGGAAGAGCAGGAGAGATCGCGGGTGGCGCGGGAATTACACGATGGCATCGGAATCATTCTATCTGCACTCAAAATGAAGCTAGAGAAAATTGCTAAGGCATCCAAGGGGGATGCTAGCCCTAGTAAGTTAGTAGACAAAGCTAGTGCTGAATTACGACGTATTGCTCAAAATATGATGCCAGAAACTTTGGCCAAATTTGGCCTTATAACCGCGATCGAGGATTTATGTGATGAAATCAATTTCAGCAAAAACTTGAAGGTCACCTTTGAGCATTATAACCTAGCCTTACCCTTAACTGAAAAAAACGTAGCCTTACAAGTGTACCGAATCATTCAGGAACTATTGAATAACGTCATTAGACATGCGGAGGCTACCGAAGCATTTGTACAAATCATTCAAAGTGACAGATTATTATTGTTGTCAGTCGAGGACAATGGCAGAGGATTTGACCCATCTGATCAACTGCAATCAGGGCATGGCCTCAAAAATATTAATACTCGCATCAACTACCTGAATGGGAAGTTATCCATTGATTCGGTACAGAATCAAGGTACGACCACTTCCGTTGAGATACAATTAAACTTACAGACGTGATAAAGCTTTTTTTGATTGACGATCATCCTATAGTAGTCACAGGAATCCAAAATGCTATTCAGGAAGAAGAGGATATCAAAGTCGTGGGTACCGCTTTAACTGCCACTGATGCCATCAGGCAATTGGGTGAGCTAACCATAGATCTGGTTATACTGGATATTGCCTTACCTGATATGGATGGGGTAGAATTGTGTAAACATATTCACAAAAACTTTCCAGGTTTGAAGATAATGGTACTAACTACCTATGGTCAGGTCAGTTTTGTAACAGCTATGTTACGCAGTGGGGCGATGGGATATCTGTATAAGAATACTTCTGAGTCAGAACTGGTCCTGGCCATCAGGAAAGTATATGAAGGAGGGAGGTATTTATCAGAAGAGGTCAATCAAAAATTGATTGCTAAGGCGTCCCGAACTTTGCCGAAGCGGGAAAATTTCATCCCTCGTTTAACACGTCGTGAAAAAGAAATTCTAGATCTGATTGTGGCAGAGCATACCACACAAGAAATCGCAGCAAAGTTATTCTTGGCACCGAGTACCATTGAGACACACCGAGTGAGTTTATGTGCTAAATTAGGAGCAAGAAACTTGGCAGGCCTAGTAAAAAATGCGATCAAATTAGGGTTGGTCTAGTGTCAGTTATCTACTTGGGTTAAAGTAAGTTTTAGTTCGATTCCTCCACCACCTCCTCAGGATCGGCCTCTAAAATATGGATGGGACGATTTATACTTTCTTGTAGGGAAATGAAAGTCTCTGTTCGCTGGATGCCCGGGATCTTCTGAATTTTATCATGTAAGACTTCTCTCAGGTGACGAGTATCCTTACAGATAATTTTAGCGAAGATATTATACAAGCCCGTCGTATAATGAGCGCCAACTACTTCGGGTATTTTTTCTAATTCAGTGGACACATCATCATACAGCGAACTTTTGTCCAAATATATGCCTAGAAAGGCACTGATGTCATAACCTAACTTAGCATGATCCACCACCAGGTGATATCCCTTAACGATTCCTGCTTCCGCCAGCTTGTTCATTCTTACGTGTATAGTTCCCCCTGATACAAATAGTTGCTGGGCGATCTCTGTATAAGCTTTCTTCGCATTCTCCATCAGAATGGAAAGGATTTGCTTATCCAGTTTATCAATTTCTTTCATGCTGTATAGTTTTGAAAAATACTAAACAAAGGTAGTTTTTGTTTTTTAATTATCAAAAAAGGGCTAGCTTGAGTTTTTATCTTTGATTTTTTCACAATAATTTATGGATATCTTTCAAAAGTGGATTTATGCAAAAAGTTGGGCAAAGTAAGACTTGTCTTCAATTTTTCGCTTATGCAATTTTATCGATTTTAGCTAGCCATTGACTCTGGCAAGCACTAAAAGGAAGGACTGCGGATAAGGGTAATGATAGGTATACAGCATCTACTAGTTGACACCATCTTGATCCCTAAATGTTGTTCTTTCAGCTTGATGGCGCTAGCAATATCTTTGGCCGGGATTCAACATTAATTTACTTACATTTGTATAACTTTAGACAGCTAGCTATCTACGCAGTAAATACACTGATAACATTACCTCCGTTTTTCCGTTTATAGCTATTGAAAACCATTAGAAATGCCTGAATATAGACCGAATATAAAGAGATGGAGTACTTGGCTTCCATTACTACTGGCGCTTGCTCTGGTGCTGGGGATGTTGATTGGTATGGAGTTGCAGACAGTAGCCCCAACTGTGGTAATTAGTGATGCCACAGCCAGCGGCGGTCCGTCCTATGGACAAGGGAAGATCGAAGAGTTGATTCGGTACATTGAAGCCAAATACGTAGATGAAGTCGATAGAGAAAAACTAATCCAAGAAGCTATTGATAATATACTGGAAAACCTCGATCCACATTCGAACTACATCTCCGCTGCCCAATTGAAGGACGTTAATGATCAGCTAGAAGGGAATTTTGATGGTATTGGAGTGGAATTTCTCATTGTGGAAGACACCGTAGTCGTAGTCGCCGCAATGGCAGGGGGGCCATCAGAATCCGTGGGTATTTTGGCTGGGGATAAAATCGTAGAGGTAGAAGGTAGACCTATTGCGGGCAAAGACAAAAGCAATCGAGATATTGTCAATTTACTGAAAGGGGAGAAGGGCTCAGCAGTTAACATAGGTGTGATTCGAGGAAGTAATCCGATCGTACAAAATTTCAATATCGTAAGAGACGAGATACCCATGCACAGTGTGGATGTGTCTTATATGGCAGATCAAAAGACCGGCTATATCAAGCTTAATCGCTTTAGTGCCACCACCTACGAGGAATTTATGAAAGGGGTGGAAACGATGATTGAAGAAGATGAGATGGAAGATCTGATTATCGATTTGCGGCATAATCCAGGCGGCTACCTTAAACAAGCGACCAATATCTTGAGCCAATTGTTCAAAGACAAAGAAAAGCTATTGGTGTACACCAAAGGACGTTCCGTCAATCGTGATGAATATGAGTCTACCGGCCGCCCATTCTTTGATATTGGGAACATCACGGTGTTGATTGATGAGGGATCAGCTTCTGCTAGTGAAATTTTGGCAGGTGCTATTCAAGATCATGATCGCGGTGTGATTCTAGGGAGACGCTCTTTCGGTAAGGGCCTGGTCCAAGAGCAATACAAGCTGCGTGATGGCTCTGCCTTGCGATTGACGGTTGCTCGTTACTACACGCCCTCGGGTCGTTCTATCCAGAAGCCATATGGTGATGCGAAGGAGTATGATAATGATATGCAAGAGCGCTACGAGTCAGGGGAATTATCTAACGAAGAGAAGATAGCGATTGGCGATACCACGGAGTATTATACAGCAAATGGAAATGTCGTCTATGGAGGAGGGGGGATTCACCCAGATGTATTTGTAGCTATTGACACCATCCTATTGAATAAAACCTATATCGGATTGCGCCAGCATGCTTCGCAATTCGCCTTCAGATATTTCGAAACTCATCCAGAGTTAAAGAATTCAGAATTTAATCAATTGGATCGCTTCAAGACGGAATACGATGTGGATAGCGAAATGATCAGCGACTTCCTGGCCTATGCTAAGGAAAAAGGTTTTGAAGCAAATAGTAGTGAATACCGTCCGGTGATCCCAGAGATTAAACGCCTACTCAAAGCTAGACTTGCCAAGCACCTTTTCGGAGACGAAGGTTTTTATAGCACCTGGAATGATGGGGATCCTATGGTAAGAAAAGCATTGGAAGTACTGCAATTGTCTGATCCAGTGACGGTTACTAAGGAACAACAGGAAAAAAAGTAGTCTTCCCGTCGAGCTGGAACCATTCTTAATCGATTCCCGTTCCTTTCCATATGAAGGATAAGATAATCGAGAAAATCATTGCCAAATCTGGCATTCCTAATCTCTTAGATCTTCTGAGCGATGAGCTATCCCCTTCCGATTGGCAAAGCCTCCTGCTCGCTGTAGCTTCTCGCAGAGCTGCTAAGTTATCCCCTGCACAAGTACTGGAGCAGTATCAAAGGAGCCGATTTGTGCATCCCGTTCGAGGTTTACAAAAAGCTCAATTTCAAGTTTTTGAGAAATGGGTTACGGAACAGCTTCCCGCCGGATTTGAAAATTTAATGCTTTCACCGGTCACACCGCTAGCCACCTGCTCCAGTGTCGCGACAGTACACCAGAATAAGGTGCTAGGGGCTCATCGAAATCTGGAAGTTGTGGCTGACGCTACGAATGTTTTGGCTTTGGAAGCCAGCCTCCGCCGCAAGGCCTTGCTCCATCAACAACCCAAAAGTAAGGAACAAGTCCATTTGGCCACTAGTCATCGCCATGTCCGCGCCCAAGCCCTGGCGATGGAAGGCTTTACCGCGCATTTTCAAATTCAATGTCTGCTAAGCGCCGGTCGGGACGAAGGAAACTGGCGGTTTGAGGAAAAGACCATGTATCAGCATTTGGCCTACTACCTGCAAATCTTGAGCGCTGGGCCATTTAAAGTGGAACAAGAACAGTTAGAGGTTGCACTAACAGTACTTACCGACCGATTTACTCCTACTGCCGAAGGATTGCTACAAAACTTACAGAAAAATTTTCCAAGGGTGAAAATGCGTTTGGCTCCAGAGCGGGAGACCGGACGTAATTACTACCAAACCTGTTGCTTTTATATCTATTCCCACCTCGACAACGGCCAATCCATCCCATTTTGTGATGGAGGATTTACGGATTGGAGCCAACAATTTCTTACCAATCGGAAAGAACGACTGATGAGTAGTGGTTTTGGATTAGAGTTGTGGTTGCGATTGGTAAAAGGCGTACTGGATCAGTCAAAGGCCACTTGAGTTGGCGAGCATTATTCATCAAATTAATAGAAATGGGGTAAGATATAGGAGGTAAAGTACTAGTTTTCATTCATGTACCGTTAATGAGGTAGGCATATCTAAATTGGCTAATGAAACAGCATATACTTCATGTATTTTTAGTGCTGTGCTGTGGAGCCCTATCCATGGGCGTATGGGATCTCGAATTCTCAGCGCAAGCCTTGCAAGGGCAGTTGGAGTGGTTGGGAATGGTGCAGTATAGCGTTTTTATTATAGCTGCCTTGGCAGTTTTAGCATATTTACATTCTTTTTTCCGTTGGGGAAACATTCCAGCCAAAAGTATTTGGTGGGCAGGAGTGGAACTGTATGCTACGCTCGTAACCGCAATCTTGGTTAGTAGGTTGATTCTGTTCAGCTTATTCACTCACTTTTACGGCTGGCTGAATGCCTATAGCATGATTGGACTCTTGCTATTTCTGGCAGGTCTAACGGCCTATTCCTTCTACTCGATCACCTATCGAAGGCTCAGTCAACCTCGTCCGCTTTACATCATTTTGATGGCTTTCGGTTTAGTAATAACCCTACCACTAAGCTGGCTCAGTTTGCAATTACTGGCGTGGCCACGGATATCGGGTGCTGTAGACCTGTGGAGTGCTTTTAGCGTGGGCTATCCGTTCTTCTGGCTTTGTGTAGTTTTTGGTGGATTGGGTTGGCTCACGATCCATAAGATCAACGTCAATGCCGGAGAAACGATCAATGCCGAAATTCTTGACGACGGGATATAAAAAAATGCCGAGGTTGGAATACCACGGCATTTTGAATCATTTTGGCTCAGCTTACTTACCTCGCCAATTGTGCAAACGAATATGGTTTCTGAATCATGGGATTATGTTTAGGTACGGATTCAAACCTGCATAGGGATTGTATGGGCCAGTTCCGTATTTACTCTATTCTATCCCTATAAGTAGGGTATCGCTGCTTTGTACTCTATTTTTTTTATGTTTTTTTAGTTTTCTTTGAAACTCTTTCCGTAAAACATAGTCAAAGCACTACTTAAACGTAACGGCAAGCATTAATCATGAGTGACCTTCTACTGTGGAAAAGGCTGAAGTCAGGTGATAAGAAGGCCCTGGAGACCATCTACCTCCAGGAGATAAACTTTCTATTGGGCTATGGTAAGAAAATTAGCTCCAATGGTCCACTTGTGGAAGACTGTGTCCAAGATCTGTTCGTAGAGTTGTGGCGAAATCGCGAAGGTGTGAGCAATACGGATTCTATTCGTAGATACTTGGTGGTTTCTTTACGGCGTAAGATTATCAGGAAAATTAGTAAAACACAGAAGGTCCAATCAGATAAGGTTCCGGAAGAAGTAGATTTTGAGGCTGAGCTATCCATTGATACCAAGCTCATCGCCCAAGAACTTTCTGCTGAACAGGCAGCACAACTCAAGGAAGCTTTCAGCCAGTTGAGCAGCCGTCAGCAAGAAGCCATTTATTTGAAGTATTACAGTGGGATGGACTATAAGGACATTGCGGAAGTGATGGATATCAACTATCAGTCGGTTCGAAATCTCATCTTCAATGCGCTAGGAAAGCTTAGAAAATACCTAACCAGCTTATTGCTGATTATTTTTTATGCATTTTTCTCATGAAAGCATGAGTACAAAAATGCCTTTGCTGCCTTATGCCTATAAAGGAGATAAATTAGGCAAGTATGCGAAGGACAAAAAAAACACTGCTCTTGGGGATAATTTGCTACTGGATAGGCTTCAGTGCTTGCGAAAGAGAGCAAGCTGTTCCTTCGAAAGTAGATGAAGCCTTACAACCTTACTTTGAACGATTTGACCAGGAGGCCCGGGCACGAGGCCTTGACTTTAGTGTAGAAATGGAGGAATTAGAGGCGGATATTATCGGGATTGAGCGAGATGGTGTGCTAGGACAATGCCATTACAGTGAACAAGCGCCGAATATAGTAGAAGTGGATGACGAGTTTTGGGCTAGGGCTAGTGACCTGGAAAAGGAATATGTGGTATTTCACGAATTAGGGCATTGCGTCCTAGGTAGAAATCACAATGATGATAGGAATGCAGATGGGACTTGTAGCAGTATTATGCAGAGTGGGTTAACCAGTTGCAGAGTAGCTTACGGTCCCGCAAATCGAGCCTTATTTCTAGATGAACTATTTGAATAATTGAAGGTGCTGATGATAAGCAGCTTGAAAAGATATATTCCCTGACTACTCAATGGTTAGGGGTATTAAGAAACTATTATGAGTCAAGATTATACCAAATACGATGCGGTGGAACTAGCAGGAGATGCTTGGTTCATCCAGTGGATCGTTGAGGGAGATCCTGAAGCCAGTCAATTTTGGCAAGATTGGCTCAAGGCCCACCCTGATCGGCAATCCCTTGTGGATGAGGCTCGCCTTTTGGTCAAAGCCTTAAGATTTAAAGAAACTCCTGCAGAAGAAAACACCGTACAACGCCTATGGCAAAACATCGACACTTTAACTGAAGAACCTCCAGTTACCTCTAAACAGTCAAGACCAGGCATCATTAGATGGTTAGGCTATGCTGCCGCAGCTGCCAGTGTAGCATTGGTCCTGTTTTTTGCTTTCGGTCGTGGAGAAACCACCGTGGTAGCGGAATATGCGGAGCAAAGAACCCTTTTCCTGCCAGATAGCTCAGAAGTGAAGTTAAATGCAGGTACCACTATTTCTTTTGATGAGAAGAAATGGGATACTGAACGTGTGGTTAACTTGGATGGCGAAGCCTTTTTCGAAGTGAAGAAAGGCCAAACCTTCAGTGTGCAGACGAATCGGGGTACGGTAGAGGTGTTGGGGACTAGTTTTAATGTCAATACCCATGATGGGCGTTTTGATGTAGCTTGCTACACGGGGCGAGTTCAAGTAGATAGCCGATTGAAAGACGAACAGCCAGCCATCCTTAACCCAGGTCAAAGAGTACGATTGAATCGAGATAGACAGGAAATGCAAGCAGATACTTTTGATCTACAACGGGAATCCTGGGTGAGCGGCAGCATTGAATTTGATTCTACTGCGCTATCGGATGTTTTTGCCGAGATGGAACGCCAATTTGATGTAGAAATCGAGGTGAACGAAGCCCTCCTTGTCGGTAAAACGCATACTGGGTTTTTGGTTCAAGGCAACCTCGATAGCACCCTTACTGCGGTGTCTTGGCCCAATCAACTGACCTATAAAAAAGAGACGCCAAGACGTATAATCATTGAACAACAGTAGCAATACTGACTTAATAAACCTGTAATTTAAGCCATATGATGGGAGTGATCCGATCTAGGATCAGGAGTGTCAGCGGTAATTGGTTCAAGTGCCTGTCTTGGACTAGGGGAGTAATGTGTCTAGGGCTTGCTTTATTTGCTTTTACTGGTTATGCGCAACAAACTGGACGTCAATCTTTTTCTGCTGCCTATCAGAATGTACCAATCACCACGGCCTTGGCCGAGTTCAGAGATAAATATGGGATTAAGATTGCCTATGATGATCAGGCTTTAGCAGGTATTCAGGTTAATAGTTCTTTTGAAAATCTGTCACTAGACCTGGCTATGCAAGAGCTGTTGTCAGAAACGACTTTGGTATATCGGGTCATGGGTAAGGATAAGGTACTGATTCGCCCTAAAAGCCTAGCGGAAGTGGCTGCCGAAGAGAGTGCAGTGGGGAAAGTTTCAGGTAAGGTGTTGGATCCCTATACGGGAGAAGGACTGGCTTATGCGACGGTTACGACCTTGGATGGAAAGCGAGGAACCATTGCAGACGAATGGGGTGAATTTTCTTTCGACCTAGCTCGCGGAGAACAAGAACTCAGGGTTCAATATTTGGGCTATGAAGCGAAGGATATCAAGGTCGATAAATCTGCTGGCCCAGTTTTGGTGAAACTGCGAGCCCGACCTCAGGAAATTCCTAGTGTAACAATTGTGGAGCAACACCCCATCTTGACCTTAGATCAGGCTGATGGAAGTACTCGCTTATTCGCAGGGACCTTTTCTCGTTTACCCACCTTCGTCGCCGGACCCGATGTGCTGCGCAATCTACAATTGCTTCCCGGTATCGCAGCACAAGATGATCTCTCCGCTGAGTTGAAAATTAGAGGAGGAGAAGCAGATGAGAACATGATTATACTAGATGGGATTCAACTGCATAAAGTAGATCATTATTTTGGTGTATTTAGCGCGATCAATGGGAGTGTAGTAGAGGAAGTAAGGCTGTACAAAAACACCTATCCAGTAGAATTTGGCGGAAAGCTTTCTGGTTTACTGGATATGAGGACTAAAGCCGGCTTGGGGGAACTTGCTGGGGGGGAAATAGGCTTAGATTTACTGGCCTCCAATCTTACCCTACAAATGCCCATGGGGAAAAACGCTTCCCTGGTTTTGGCTGGGAGAATGACCAACAATAACCTAGGTAACTATAAGATTCTAAACCTACTACAGCAGGAGGAACAGCAATCTCCAGTGCAACAACTCAATAGTATTTCCACAATTACCAGAAATAATATTGTGGCGATTGAGCCAGACTTCCGTTTCTATGATCTCAACGCAAAATGGTCCTGGCAAGCCCACCCCAATACCCGTTTTACCGCTAGCTATTTCCGTGGGTATGATGAGATAAACTTCGATTATGCGAAAGACTTCCGGAATAGAATAGGCCAGACTTTCGTGAGTAATGAGGAAACCAATCAAGAAATATCTAGCTGGGAAAACCATGGCGCTAGTTTTCAATGGGAGCAAGCCTGGAGCCCCAAGTTAGAAACACATCTGAATCTTAGTGCTTCCGAGTACGGAGAAGAAATTGGGATCAGTCGTTTATTGAGACAATCCCGATTGAGGACCGGCGAATTGCTGAAAGAAAGACTCCAATCTAAGACTACCGAGAATAGTATTCAAACCTTGTCACTCAACTGGAATGCCAATTACGCCTTTTCTCTTGAGCAACAATTGCAATTGGGGTATCAATTGAATCAGGATCAGGTCGCATTTGGGATATCTGCAGAAAATGGATCACTCCTTGCTCGGAGCAATACCGGTTTACAGAATGCGGCTTATGCGGAGTATGTATGGAAAATGCCGTGGAACCTGCGAATCCAAGGAGGTTTACGACTGACGCATTATGATCTTACGCAAGATTTCTATTGGTCACCCCGAGTAGATCTTCAATACGACCTAAGTAAAAATGCTTCGCTTAAGACCTCCTGGGGAATCAACCAACAGTTCACTCGAGAGATCTATCATGAGGACCGCTTTGGCAGAACCTTTGAGTTCCTCTCCCTAGCAGCTGATGAGGGCATTCCTGTGGCGAGTAGCGAACAATTCATGATCGGGACGAACATCCGGCGGAATGGTTGGGAGTTGGATATAGAAATGTATCGTAAATATACCGATGGCATGATTGAACATGCATTGGTCAGTAATGGGCGGGAAAGACTGGATCGCCCTACGCGACGTACCGAATTTCGTCTATTTAAAGGGGATCGCTTAACAAGAGGAATAGATTTTTTGCTGAAAAAAACAACTGCTGATTATCAAGGCTGGGTTGCTTACACGCTTAGTAAAACCACCCTCAGTTTTCCGGCCATCGCTCAAGGAACACCCTTCCCCTCACAAGATGATCGTCGTCATCAGCTGAAGTGGGTGAATCAGTATCGTTACAAAGACTGGGACTTCTCCCTCAGTTACATCTTTAGCAGCGGAACGCCTTACACAGATATTAGTCTATTGGATGATCTTTCTAGAGATCGAACCACTATCAGACCAGAAGAGCGGATCAGCTATTTAGAGGATTATCATCGAGTAGATATCTCTGCTAGTTATAATTTCTTGCTTGGCGGTAGAAAGGCTAGGGTAGGTGTTTCAATCTTTAACCTATTTGACCGACAAAATGTCAAACAGCGCCAATACATCTTTTCCATTGCTGAAACTCGAGCGGATAATGTGCCAACCTTCAATACCGTGGTAGGGATGGAGCTTCAATTGCTAGATTTTACTCCGAATATCAGCTTTTCATACGCCTTCTGAATGCTGTAGTTTTTCCTTATAGAATTCGATCAAACGACCCAGCGCGTCTTTAGTGGGATGTCCGGTTTTATCCACAAAATGGGCCGTGAAAACGGCATGGCAACCCATGCCTGGGGGCTGCTGGGCAGAAGGCAATTCATGATACTCAAAAGCATCTCCAAAGACCGCTTTATACGCCTCCATCTTCTCCGGCGGACAAAAAGGGTCTTTGTCAAATCGAAAAGCCAACAACTGCTCGCCATTGGCGACTCTTTCCTTCGCAATGGCTAAGTCTTCTGGGCTAACCCCTAAGGCGCGTTTAGTGCTCATTGAGATACCTAACGGCAAAGACGGTTGGCTCAACACGGGAGCTTTTACAGCAGATTCTACCATCAACGGGATAGCAAAGCCCCCCGTAAGACACATGCCAATCACTCCTACACCCTTAGCTTTTGACGCTGCATCAGCTTTCCGAACCAAAGCTCTTAACCAGGTTACTATAGGGCTGGTCTTGTTGTGTTTGAAAACGTGAAATTCCTTGCTAATACACACCTTAAATAAAAAGCGTATCGGAGCCGCTTTTTGCCCTGGTCTCCCAAAAAGCAAAGGGAGGTAGACTTTGAACCCTTGTGCTATTAAGCGTTCCGCAAAGAGCACACACTCTTTGGTCATGCCTGGCAATTCGTGTATGATGATAATAGGAGGACCTTCGCCAGCAGTATAGACATAATGAGAGATATCTTCGTGCGTAAAGGTACTGCGGCTAAAATTTGGTAATTCCATCATAGTTGATTTTGTAGTCCAGGCAGAAAAGAAAGCAAGTCGGGTATGTGTTAGACCCTCAAAGTATTAAAATTCCAGCAATTATGAACACGCGGATGGAGCGCCTTTGGGGGATTTCCTTTGAATTGGCACTGGGAATTGCACAACTTTCGAAGGAATGTATGTAGTTTTGCGTCCCGAGGATCACCTTATTATCCATACTCAAACAGCTAACCAAAACCATGAAAAAGTTCATTGCATATGGGCTTATGGCCCTAGTCCTGTGGGCATGTGGACAGGAAAAGAATACAGAGGAAGAACCTGAAGTGCAAACGAGGGTTGAAGTGAATATGGACTCCATTCGCCGAGTCTACACCGACTTAATACAACTTAGCTTGGAAACTTTACCACCGAAGCAAGTGGCAGAGAAGGGAAAGCTTAACCCTGTAGATGAAGCCCCTGCCGACACCTTGTTCTTTGTATTTCGTGAAAACCTTCGACAGCTAGTTAAAGACAAGAATGTATTTGGCCTTTTGGAAGCGGTCGATGAACAGATTAAGAATGGATTTGGCGACAACAACGGCTTCGCCGAGTTTGTTACGCTTTGGGAATTAGATAAACCCGAAAAAGCGGCTGAATCTAAGATATGGGACATCTTGGAGGAGATCTTGGCACTGGGTGGATCTTTTCTGGCTATGCCGGGGGGCTTTGAAGCCAACTATGTTTCCTCTACTTGGCCAGCAGCCTATGAGTCATCTGACCATGCTGCGATAGTAGGAAGTGGGGTTCGATTTCGCACTTCGCCGACCTTGCAAAGTAAAACGATTGCCTCGATTTCATATGACATCGTTAAAGTGCTAGAGTATACAGAAAAAGAAGAAACCATAGCGGGAGAAACACACCCCTGGGTAAAAATTGCCATGTTAGATGGTCGAGAAGGTTATGTCTACGGTAAATTTATTAGATCACCGCTTGGTTACCGGGCGAGTTTCGGCATAAATGGAAAAGGACAGTGGCAGATGAATAGCCTGCTGTCAGGGGATTAGGATCGAATTGGATTAAAAATGGATGCTGTCTTAAGGCACCTTACTGGGTAACTTAAGGCAAGCTCAATAAAAGCAGATATGCATAGATCTGGATTTGTCAATATTATTGGCCGCCCAAATGTGGGGAAATCTACCCTAATGAATGCTTTAGTGGGGGAACGGATGTCGATTATTACCAATAAACCACAAACTACTAGACATCGGATAATTGGGATACTAAGTGGAGATGATTTCCAGTTGGTCTTTTCTGACACCCCTGGGATAATTCGAGATCCAGCCTATAAAATGCATGAAATCATGAATAGCTATGTCAAGTCCACTTTTGAGGATGCAGACATCATGCTATTCGTGACGGAGATAGGGGAGAAGTTTGCCGATGATGATCCGATTATCCAACGCTTACAGAAGGTGAAAGATATTCCACTTTTTCTAGTCCTAAATAAGATTGATTTGCATTCTCAGGAAAAGATCTTGCTAGCTATTCAAGAGTGGAATGAGCGCATATCATTTACCGAAACAATACCGATTTCTGCCTTGCATAAGCAAAATACGGATCAGCTGTTGAAGTTGGTGAAGGACAAACTGCCGGAAGGACCAGAGTACTACCCTAAAGAACAACTAACTGATCGTCCAGAAAGATTCTTTGTGAGCGAGATTATCCGAGAAAAGATCTTGCAGCAATACGAGCAGGAAATTCCCTATTTCACAGAAGTGGGAGTTACAGAATTCAAAGAGACAACTACTAAAAAGGGTGAACCCTTAGTGCGTATTCATGCTACCATATTTGTGGGGCGACGTGGGCATAAAGGCATTATCCTGGGAAAAGAAGGGAGAGCAATTAAACGTTTAGGAACGGCGGCAAGGAAAGGGATTGAAGCCTTTTTAGAGCAGAAAGTCTTTTTGGAACTCTTTGTGAAGATCAAGGATAACTGGCGTGATGACGAGCGTACACTAAAGCACTTTGGTTATAACTAAAAGAGCCTCTCATCCCGACGATGAAAGGCCCTTTTATCTGCTTTGTATTTATTCTTCTTATTTGATTAGAATCATCTTCCCGCTTTGCGAATCACCCTCTACACTGATTCGATACCAAAGTATCCCATCATGAGCCAAGTCCTTGGCGCGAACCATTAACTGGTTAAAGCCTCCAGGTAGTCTGCTATTTTGTTGTAGCAAACGCTGTCCAGCAGGGCTATATACCTCTATCGTTACCAAACTCTCCTTGGCTAGATTAAGCTCAAAAGTGGTGACTTGATTAAATGGGTTCGGATAATTGGAAGTCAATAACCAATCCATGCTTTGGCGCTCCTCAAATTGCAGGCTCACCGAATGGATCTTATATTGATCATCTACCAATTGATTCGGATTATCCTGGTCCAGACCGAAACTTTGCGACAAAGGACCCACATACTTAGAACGGAATGGAATGCTTACTTGTAGATCATCCGTGTCCGTTAAAATAGCCATGCGAATAGAGCCAGTGTTTTCATCAATGAACACGTAGTCGTTCCAGTGACTTGGTAGCGACCCGATGGCAAGTAGAGCTGGATCATATTTGAAACTCAATTGGCCCCCTAAGACCGTGCCACCATCGCTATTGATGTCTACACTAAAGGTTTCATCCATTTCTAAGTTTCTTGAAGCAACGAATAGCCCCATCTCCGAGCCAGGCCCTCTTACATTTACACTGGTACCGGGTTCATCTAGGTTGAGGCTGTGGTTCACATCACCGATCTTAATCCCATAAAATTCTAAGCTATCATGATTTCCTTCGATGGCATCAATCTGAATGCTTTCTGGTAAGCCCTCTTCCCAAGGGTTTTCTTCATTTGGATAGATGTAAGAGGCATCCACAAAACGCCAGCTGGGAGATTCTTCTAGGGAAGTGGTCATGCCCAACATGATTTTCAGTAAGATTGTTAAGTCCTGACTATCCACGGTACCCGAACCATTAAGATCAGCAGCTATGAATTGGAAAGGAGAACTAAATGGTGTTCTACCTTGCAAATGATCACTTAAGCGAGCCATGTCTGAAGCATTTACGCCTTGTAGATCGTCTCCATCTCTGAAAGGAGTCAATACATAAGTGCCCCCCATCTGAGCTTGGTTATACCCGTAAGCACCTAGCGTATCAGTCATTAAGGTGTCCATCATCATCGTGTCCATTACAATGGTGTCGATTACGATGGTGTCCTGCATCAAACCACTTAATCTTACCTCGGTATCGGTAAGTCTTTCACCTTCCAGCGTGTATACCATGCCAGCCAGACGAGCCATGCCATACGGAGGATCATCGGTCACGTTTTCTTCTTCCTCTTCCCCGTCGGTTACTTCCTCCTCTTCCTCTTCCTCATCATCAGCAGCGTCATCGTCTATGTCGTCTCCACAAAGATCATTAGTATTTAAACGAATATAGGTTCGACATAAATCATAATTAGGACCTCCAACAGTACCATCAGGCTGTTCCTTGTAAGGATTGTCGGCATTGTCCCAAACATAGATTTCTACTGCTACTTCACTGCCATCATCACAAGTGAATACAATACCTGTACTATCTCTATTTGGTGTTTCCCCTACGCGATTAATGGAGTAGGAGATCGGGCCAGAACAGTCATCATCATATTGGTCAATAACGAAATCTACCGCCCAAATTTCCATCGCGCCTGCATCAATATCGCCATCTCCATCAATATCTACATTGGCCTCTAAAGGCATTAAGCTAGAAGACAATCCGTGTATACACGCGATGCCTGGTGGGTCACAGTCTACTACCTCTACTGGAACCCTTACTGCAGAAGAAGTGCCACATCCATCTTTCACGTGGATTTCATAGCTATGATTACCAAGCGGCAAATATTGTTTAATGGTGAAGTTGGGATAGCTCCCCGTAAGTACTTCGTCAGCGATGTTATTGGCGTTGGTAAAAGGCACTGGGATGTTGTTTTCAAAGAGGAAAACCTTCACAGTGGCCGTTCCGCTGCATTCATCAGATACACCAAATGAAAACTCAACTCGACCGGGGCAACCAGCTCCTTGATCCTCACTGTAACTACAGAATGGATCGGGATTACTTACATCTACTACCGGAGGAATATTGTCCATCACTTTCAAGTGCTGGGTGTATTGATAGAATCCCTTGCTTTGGTAGTAATGAGAGCTGCTTGTCAGCCAAATCTTGCGCCAGAATCCCTTTTGTCCCATATGACCACAACTAATATCCTGCTCCGCTACGGAAGGGTAATAGTCGTTCTCGTTAGCGGTGCGATCAATGTAAATCTTGTTGTCTGGTCGTCGGATCACCCAAACTGCTTCATCGCCCGGTACATCATCACAATCTTCATCTCGGCTGATCACAATAGGGTCAGAATAACCGTCATATTCACACCAGTTAATCACGCGATAGGTTCTCAATATCTTGTAACAGGCATCGCTGCCAGTTTGGAACTTCAGGTCTTGGGTACTGACAGCCAAAAGGTCACAGCTCAATTCGTCAAATTGAATATCTTCTGCCTCTGGCTCTTCACAGTTAGCAACGGCGTCAGGTGGAAACCGAATCACATACTCATGCGAGGGTGTGATCGTAATTGTCTGTTCACAGTGGACTTCAGTGGGGCTACCCCAGCCACTGGATTGGTAATAGGCTTTGAAACGACGATTAATGGTACCTACTCCACAATTGTCTAAATACAATTCTGGGTTCAGCTCGTGCCAATTCTGATTGTCACAATGGTAATAGCCGTTTGGCTTACCAAATAGATCTTCCAATAGATCCCAATCAGTAGGATCAAAGCCAGCTGGCAAGTCATCGCAACTGGTCACGACATCATGTGGGATACTGCAACATGGATCATACCAGTCTTCTGCTGCTAAGGAGAAAGGAAAAAGAAAGCAGAAGAATAGTACTGCACTGGTGTAAGCCCTGATATAAGGAGAAGGGGCGGCGTACATTTTCATAGGTTCAGCTTTGGTATTTATGCATTATTAATTATAGAGCACCCACAGTAAGGTACTGTAGGTTTATCGCTTAATAGTGTATCAGACAGATGTGTGTATCTATTGGGCGATGAGGAGAAGCCTTGCCTTATCAGCAAGGTATTCATGGGAAGGCTTCTGCATCAAATGATTTGGCGATTGTGTAGTGTACAATTAGGAGGGTTCAACAAATTTATAAAATACTAATAAGATTTTCAAAGATTTTAAAGAGATGTTGAAATAGGAAGGGCAAGATGAGTGGAGATAAAAAAAAAGTTGCCAGGATTTTGCTCATAGAGCAAGCCTGACAACCGTTCCCCCTTACTTAAAAATTAAGTAATTATGTTATGGTAACATATTCCTTACAAAAATCCAAAATATTTCGGTAATATCTTAATTCTCGGTACATAAAGAAGGAAAATGCATGCTGATCCATTCTTTCTATGGTATTTGAGAAATCAATTCTGTCCGATAAAAGGATTTCATCCTTTCCCAAAAGTAAGTAAGTAAGAGGTTACCGAATAGGATGCAAGATCTTTCTCCGGTAACCGTTCCCCCTTACTTAAAAACTTCTAATCTTAATTATACTATTTGGTTTTTAAGGAGCCTTGACAAATGGTCAAGACATCCAAAGCAATCTTATGTTTGAATCTGTACGTTATTACCCATGTCCAAAGTGTCTGACAGCTTAACCCATACAGGTCTAACCAACACTTGACCGATAGAAACTATGAAGGACGATAAAACAGTAGACTATAATGACGGGAAGAAAGATGCTGCGAGAATCGCAGTCTTAGGAAGAGGTAGAAGTATTTATCTACAACTCTCCTTTCTGAGAATTATAGAATTTCAAGCGAGTCAATCAGTTCAGAGCGATAGGCCCTGCCAATGGGGACATTGACATCATTAAGGCATAGGCTATTGCTGCCTAGGTCAATTTTGTTTACCTCTTTTAGTTGAACGATATAACTCTTATGAATCCGCAGAAATTCATTGTTAGGTAAGCGGTTCATCAGGCGGGTCAAAGAGAGTTTGATGGCATACTTTTTTTGATCAGTAAACAGATAGCAATAGTTACCATCAGCGTGGATATAGCGGATATCCTTGACTTTAACTCGTACCAATACATTTTGCGATCTGACGAAGAATGACTTTTGGTGATTTGGAGTGTTTAGTGCTTCTACGGAGGGACGCCTAGCGCCCGGGTTGAGTACGGCTACCATCAATAAGCGTGTTTAGTTGTGTAGTAAAAGATTGAGTGTTCATTTGTTCACAGTACAACCTTCAGACGTAGGATATTCTTTAAGTCACAACTAAAACAAAAAAAAATTACTTTTTTCGCGAACGGATATCTTCCAGAGGGCTCAGTACAATGTTTTCTTGCCGCAGAATTTGACCATCTCTCATATAGACTAAGCTAATATTATCTCCCGGTCGGTAGAGTGCTACCTGTTCCTGTAGTTCCGGGACGGTAGGGGTTGGGACATCATTAACTTTCAGGATTACATCTCCTTTTTGAAGGCCTGCATAGAAGGCTGTTCCACCCGGCGTAATACTTTGGATAAAGACACCCTCCACCTGAGATAAACCCAACTCGAAAGCTATTTCATCCGTCACATCAAAGATATTTACCCCTAAAATAGCTCGTTGTACCTGGCCATATGCTCGGAGGTCTGTAATGACTTTTCGAACTAAATTGGATGGAATCGCAAAGGAATATCCTTCAGAAACGCCCGATTCGGTTAAAATAGCCGTGTTAATACCTACCAACTCTCCTTCCGCATTGATCAAGGCGCCACCGCTATTGCCCGGGTTCACGACGGCATCGGTTTGGATAAAACTTTCGATAGAATAATCATCGCCGAGGATGTTAATATTTCTAGCTTTTGCGCTGACAATGCCAGCTGTAACGGTAGAAGTCAAGTTGAACGGATGACCGATAGCCAAGACCCATTCCCCAACATCCAATTCATCGCTGTTTCCCAAGGGTAGGGTTCGAAGGTTTTGACTGTTGATCTTAATTAGTGCTAAATCTGTCTGGGTATCCATCCCAATTACCTCTGCATCGTACTTTCTCTTATTGTGTAAAGTGATGCGGAGCGTGGTAGCATCCTCTATCACGTGATGATTCGTAACGATATATCCATCCGGAGAGACTAGCACTCCAGAGCCAGAACTAATCTTATAATTGGTGGCACTTAGACCGGTAATATTCACTACTGCTGGAACTACCCGATTAACCGTCAAGCTAAAATCTTTGGTGTAAAAAGGAGATGCTTGCCCTCTATCAGACATTAGCATGGCATCTTCTTGTACCCTTGAATTTATGGATATAGGGTCTTCTTCTATCTGCGAAAC
This sequence comes from Saprospiraceae bacterium, assembly GCA_013214355.1. Taxonomy (GTDB): domain Bacteria; phylum Bacteroidota; class Bacteroidia; order Chitinophagales; family Saprospiraceae; genus DT-111. The sequence goes on from JABSSL010000076.1 coordinate 130,941, forward strand.
TTGAGCGGGATAGTAGGTATAGAACAGGAGAAAAGAAGTAAAGGAAGCTACAAAAGCGACCAATAGATGAGACCAAAGTGACTTCATAGTTTTCAAATCAACGATCAGCGGATGATTGGTGCTCCCAATAAATCATCGGGAATTTCAAAAGCCGCCACTAGTGCTTGAGCCTGTTGCCTTGTTTGGAGGCAGAGCTCGTCGACCAAGCGGCGAATCGCTTTTGATTTGGCTCCACTAATATATTCTTTTTCTAAATACCAACCACTATGTTGCTCTATAGTATGTAGTGCATACAATTGACAAAGCTGCTGTATAGCAGGATAAGTTGATTTGTCTTTTTGACTTTCCAGTGCTACATGGAACTGTTCCAATACGATCCGCTCTACAAAGGCTTCGGCCAGTTCTATCATGTGCTGCTGACACTTCAAAGCGGCCTGATAAGCGCTGAGTCCAGATTTGATCATGGAACGCATGCGTTGTGATAAGGAATAGAGTAGATTGCTCTCGCGGTACCGGAAAGCACTCAATTGGAAGTCGTTCGAAAGGAGGTGCTGACGATCTGTATTCCTGATAATAATTGGATTCAGCTCAGTGATTGCTGTGCCAATCCTACCTCCTAGGTAGCGCAGAAGTCCCCAAGTACCTTCTTCATGAAATTGATTCTTAAAGCTGGTCAAGACCCCCTTCGCTACCAACTGCATTAAGACCGTATTATCTCCTTCGAAGGTGGTGAAAATTTCTGTATCAGCCTTTAGCGCGGCGAATCGGTTTTCAGCTAAATAACCCTTGCCTCCACAAGCTTCTCTGCATTCCTGGATAGCGGCGGTAGTAAACCAAGTACTGTAGGCTTTGAGTCCCGCAGCCAGCGTTTCTATTTCTCGCATATCTTCGCCCTCATGTTGACTAAAACGCTGGGTAAGGTATTCTAGGCCAAAATGTAAGGCGTAGGTTTTGGCTAGTAAAGGCATCAGCCGCCTTTGATGACTAGGATAGTCCAGGAGTAAGGTCTCAGGCTCCATAATGTTCGCCCCAAATTGACGCCTACGCAAGGCATATCTAATAGCAATGGTCAAGGCCGACTTCGTTGCACTGAGGCCTGCCCTGGGTACGCATACCCTTCCTCCAACTAAAGTACCAAGCATGGTGAAGAAGCGCCTAGATGGACTCTGAATAGGGCTCTGATACTTTCCATCATCGTCGATATCTCCAAATCTATTTAGTAGGTTCTCGACAGGTACTCGAACCTGATCAAACCATATTCTGCCATTATCTACTCCATTTAGGCCCAGCTTGTAGCCACAATCCTCTACAGTGATCCCAGGCAGTAAGTTGTGTTCTTCATCTCTCATCGGTACCAATACGGCGTGTACACCATGGTTTTCACCATCGACGATGAGCTGAGCGAAGACCGAAGCCATTCTGCCGTGTAAGGCATTACCAATGTATTCCTTTCCAGCGTTTTTGTCTGGTGTATGAATAATCAAACTTCTAGTGCTGTGCTCGTATTCTGCGGTGGTTTCTAGGCCACGAACATTCGATCCGTGCCCTGTTTCCGTCATGGCAAAGCACCCGGCGAGCTCAAGACTGCCAATCTTTTTCAGATATTTATCGTGATGCCTTTTGGTGCCCAGTCCCAAGACACTTCCTCCAAAGAGGCCAAATTGTACCCCAAATTTTATGGTCAGACTGAGATCATGGTGCCCCATGGTGTCGAATAGTGCTGCATAAGCTGCGATATCGCCAATCCCTCCGTAAGCTTCCGGATAGGATAAGGCTCCAAATCCTTGTTCTGCTAACAATTTAGTCCAAGTCAATACCTGTTCTCGATAGTCTTCTTTATCTGGCAAAATCTGGTAGCTAAAGACAGGGTCTTGTAGAAGCTTTTTGGTTTTACGCTTGATGGCTACATATTCTCCCCCCAGTAAATCCTGCATTTCCTCGACGGAAAAGTCTGTTTTCTGTTGCTCGACCATTTCTTCTAGCGCCGCATTGGGGAAAATACTGCGGTAAGTATTCCAGGAGATTTGCTGCAAGGCATCCTCTAGTGCTTCTAACTCCTGGCGGATCGAAGGAGCTGACCAGTCTACGGCGGAATCGGGTGAATTATCCGCAGCTGTGCTAGCCATTTGTAGCCCCAGGTCGACCAGACTTGATCTCGCATCATGGTTTGGATCCTGAGCAGCTTTACGCAATAGAATCTCCCAATATTTGAATAGTTCGGTAGAAGGAGGGCGTAAGGGATTACTCCATTTTCGTAGGATGGCTTTGTCCAAGGAACTTAAAAAGGATAAGTTAGCGGCCTGTTTTTGTAGGGCCTTGACCTCAGTGGGACTAAGAACACGATCCGACCAAGCTACATAGATAAGAGGGAGTAATGACTGGATAGCAGGAGAATAGGAAAGAGGTATTGTGGGATTAGTACTCATGTTTGTCTCAGGATTTATGATCTATAAATGTAACAAATTAATTGCCAGATAGATCGATAGATAGAGTAGAGCAGGGGAGGATCATTAATTTGGAGTAGACGAAAAAGAGGAAAAGAAGTCTCCTAAAACGAGACTGGCTCTTGGAAACAATCCAAGAGCCAGGAGCTCACAGTTTTTGTACGCTCGGGTTAGAGCAGGCCGAAAAATTTAGTTTTGATTTCTTGTCTTAAAAAGTTTGTTAAAGGGGGACATTATAAATTCGAAATCAAAACCTTAAGGGGGAACAGTCGTATAACTTTCTGTTTCTTTTTGGAGAGACTGCTGTTTCCAGCAATCTCTCCAATAATAAGCTGTGGGGGGTACAGCTTAATACTTTTGCTTTCCTTCTTTGTTTTGCGTAAACTGTTCCGTAAGGGGGACATTATTTTTATTACGATGTAAAAGTAGAGCTATTTCAGGAGGTAATCCATGACAAAAAACACATCTTAAATAACGGTTTAGATATATGTGATTTGAATTAATTTGTTTGTAATTTATTGATTTATAGTAATTTATTTTAGTTGTAAATGCTGGGTTTAGTGAATTTTTTGTCCTTTTTTTAGGGGTGAGATCTCAGGAAAAAAGAAGGTTTTATTTATAAGGTTCAAGACTTCACTTATATTTGAACAGAAAGAATACTAATTTGACATATGTTATTTGCCGGGAGAGCTGTTTAGAATCTTAGTGTCAAATGCAAACGACTTCTCGTATTAGGCTAAACTGTTAAATTATTTGAGAGTTATGGCCTTCCGTATAATTGTCAAGTTTAAGATTCGTTTAGATCATATTTAGAAGATCTGCCTTCGGTGAATTCATATTGAGGATAGCAATAGACTCAACAATTATAAATGTAAAGGGATTCGAAGTCACGAAACCCTGCCACTGAGCAGAAACTATTGCAGCGTACCAACAACTAGGCGTTAACCCCCCTGCGGTTACCTTCCTAGCTGCCAATACCGAAAAGTATACCGCCCAATGAACGAAATATCCTGTTTGTCCCGGTTTTATCTTCCTAAGATCTTAAGGTTCATACTATTTGTGCCGCTTCTGGTTTTCTCATTAACCAGGGGCTTTGCCCAGCTTGATTCTTTACCTAGAGAATATACCGCTAAGGGTGGCAATCCTATTCCAATTGAGGACAATTGGTCCAACCAATACCGTCTTTATTTGGCGACAGCTGCCCCCCCTGATCAATACCAATTGGCTTATGTAGAAATGAGGCTGAAACACACCTTTAATGAGCTAGATGCAGAACGGATTCGAAAAAAGAAGTTAGATAAGCAATTGGAGCTGATTAAGCGTACTTTAGATGAGAAATTCTTCAAAGTCTTGGTAAAGGAATCCAGCTTTGAGCAACTCTTCAGAGAAGGAGCCTACAGTAGAAATACCTATGTGGCGCTGTGGTCCGTGGTGCTGAATCATTTTGAAATTCCCCATCAAATCGTACTAGAAACGCCAGATATGTTCTTGCTAGTTGGTAATCTTCCGCAGCAACAGGAAGTGAGATTTCCCAATCGCCGATTAGGGGAACATTTACCTCCTACGGAACACCTGCATGAGTATGCTTATGCTATGCGGGAATTAGGTCTAGTCTCAAAGGAAGAATTCAGTCAGAAGTCATCAGAAGATATATTTAAGGAGAATTATCAATATGAGCGCAGATTAATGACCCGCTTTGAGTTGGCAGGATTGATGTATTATGAACAAGCGGAGCAAGAATACCTAGATAAAAAGTATCGCCATGTTCTATCCACCCTAGATAAGGCAAGAAACTTATTCATGACTCCACGCTATCAAACCCTGCGAAGTGCTGCCTTAATGCAGGTCGCTAATGATACGATGGTTGTACAGGCTGAGGAGCTTGCTCCCCTTTTCGAAGTCTATCGAAGAAATCCGATTCCAGAAATTAAAACAGAAGTAGTAAAGCGATTTCTTTTCCTTTCCAAGGAACTACTCGAAACCGAAGACTCGCCAGACAAGCAACTACAGTTGTATCAGCGTTTTGTACATCTGGCTGATCAAGACCGGGAGTTGTTAGACCAATTAGAAGAGATTCATTATCTACAGATGGCCAAACTCTTTGCACAGTCCTACCAGACTTTAGGGGTAGTCAACTACATGGATAGCCTTTACATTAAACGACCAAAAGATAAGGCTATCCAAAATATATTGGCTGTTTTACTGGTGCGTTCTTTAGGAAATGATCGAGATTTTGAAAATGGCTTAAGTGTACTGAAAGTTTATCGAAAGAAGTATCCTTTTCTGGGTAATATGCCCTTGTTTAAGGATCTAGAATTGTTTTATCAGGCAGAGCAAGCAAGATTTCATTTTGCTAAAGATCAGACTAACTTAGCACGCAATGCTTTACTTCAGTTTGAAACCTCATTGGTCCGACTAGGCCAAACACCAAGAGTAAATATTTGGGTGACTACCGTTTATACCTCAGCAGCGGATTATTACGTCCGCCGAGGAGAAGATGCGGAGGCGCGGCGAATGATACACAGGGGACTTAGCCTTTATCCCAATTCAGCCTATTTTCAACACCGAGCTGAGATTGGTCGGTAGGAATGAGGGTAAAATAAAAAGGCCGTCTTCGAAAAGACGGGCCTGACAAGACGAGAAAACCACTCAGAGAAAGGAAATATTTTGAAGTCCCTACCAAGAGGGACTATTTCGACCATGTTTAAATTTCAGTAATCGGTCTACGAATGTCCCTTTTTTTCTGACACTGCGTTGGCTAAATCGGCTTGATAACTATGGCTATCATCCACTTCAGCCGCCATGTTTCAGCAAAAAATTGATCCTTCTCGACTCAAAGACCGAAACTTAAACATGATCTTATTAATTTTATCAGATGAGACCCGAATCGTTTACGGGTGTATCCTTCAGGATAAATAAGCATTAATCAAGCCTATCCAGGTCATACTTCTTAATGATTTCCAATAGATACTGGCCGTAGTATTTATCCCCGCTATACCCTATTTTCTTAAATTCTTTTGCCCATTTTTTCTGATTTAGACCTAGATCAAACAGACTTGGAAAGTTTTCTCGCAAGTAGATACTATGGGCTCTCCAATTTTGCCAGGCACTGGTATATTCTGCACCAGACATCACTTCACCGAAATGATTATTGTAAGTCATAGCCTCCTCATTAGTTCCAGCCTTACTTTCTAGAATGCCTTGAGCGATTTTAATGCTGGCAGGAATACCAAACTTATCCATTTCAGCTCGTGCTACCTTCTCAAATCGTTTGATATAACTCTTCGCTTGTTCATCACTGATATTGCTCAAGGAAAATCGAGGCTCTACCGCTTTAGAACTGAGACTCACTGGACTAACTATTGACATTTGATCTACATTGGAAGGTGTATTGGGGGACTCTTGTCGATCATCAACCATCGTTTCCAGCGGTGCCTTCATATTGATAGAGAAGTGTATATCTTTCTGAGTCAGGATAAACAAGGCCAAGGCAGCTAAACCCAACTTCAACCAAGGAATCTTAAACTTTGCTTTCTCCATCCCTGGCCGCTTCGACATCTGATACTTGAAAGCTACATATAGCTTACCTAAACCTTTCCAAAGGTGTTGAAAAATGGCATTTAAATCGATTCCAATGAATTCATGTTCCCCCTTGCTAGCCTTTACTGCTTTCTTCTGGCGGGAAAACATATCATGTTCTTTATCTTTTTGGCGGACTTCATAATTAGTATAGGTCTCGGGTCTCATGATATTGTATTTTTCGGAAACTTTTTGTATGTTTACCGATGTGGATGCAATAATTTGATTGTTTATGTTCTGAAGGCAATACAAATATAAAACAAAAAGTTTCTAAAAACAAAAACATTTAAAACAATTTTGTTTGAAATATGGGCGACTTCTCAGATAATATTGTAAATCAGCGTTTTAATCGGGTCTTTCAAGAGTTGGAAAAGTACAATCTCATCAAGGGTAAGTCAGACCTTGCCAAGAAGCTAGGTACGTACAACCACGTTATCAACAGTATTTTAAAAGGACAGCGGAATATAACAGTAGATCAGCTGCAGAAACTCTTTCTGGCCTATGGAGTAGATGCCAATTATATATTTGGCAATGGCGACTCCATTTTTATGGACGGATATCCTGCTTACGGAGAAATTCCCACTCGCTCTATTTTGGATCGAGAACTGGGAGGACGAGAAAACATCACTTTAGTACCAGCGAAAGCTTTAGCTGGTTATGCAACCGAAATGCAGGATGATAAGTTTTTGGAAAATCTGCAAAAGTTTTCCATTCCTAACATGGCAGGAGAGTTAATGGCTTTCGAAATCAATGGCGACAGCATGACCCCCACCATCACCAATGGAGATATTGTGGTTTGTGAGGCTATCGAAAGGGGACAACCCCTTCGTGACAATAATGTGTACGTCATTGTGACCGATGTAGTGGTAGCCAAGCGTATCCAGCAGGTCCGCGAAGGAAATAGCGTGACTAGGCTCAACCTTATCTCAGATAATGATGCAGTATACAAGCCTTATCCGGTGGAGTTGGAGGAGGTACGCCAAATTCTGAAAGTAAAGTGTCGCTTGACCTCCTATGCCATCAGCTAGTCCTAAGGTTTTAGCGGCTTATCGATGTCTGGTAGTGGAAGATGATCCACTAATTGCCGATGATCTCTCACTATGTATTGAAGATCTGGGGTATACTATGATTGGTCCTGCCAATGATTACCAAACCGCTATTTCTTTGCTAGAGCAAGATCTGCCCGACCTAGTACTATTAGATATAGATCTGGGAGGAGGCCCAACGGGAATTGATCTGGCTGGCTTAATCAACAGAGAATATAAGCTTCCATTTATTTTCCTAACTTCTTTTTCGGATCAAATGACCTTGCAAGAGGTGAAAGCGCAGTATCCGGCAGGCTTTGTCCTCAAGCCGTTCGACGAGAATCGGTTACGGGCCGCTATTCATATAGCCATGCACAATTATTATGCTGTCATTAGGTTTCATTTGGCAGGCTTGCAAGAGATTAACAATGGATTAGTTGAACCACTTACCCGTCGAGAAACGGAATTACTAGAGCTACTTTGTTCCGGCAAATCTAATCAACAGCTGGCTGATGCATTATTCGTTTCCATCAACACCGTAAAGACTCACCTCAAGAATCTGTATCTAAAGTTAGACGTAAGTAATCGAGCAGAAGCCATTGTAAAACTTCAGCAATGGAATCGTTAAGCTGCCACTAGTTTGGTCTTTGGAAAGGATAACTGTATGGCTGTCCCATCTTGATGTTGTACTGTTAACTGCCCTTTGAGTTTTTTACAAAAAGTGTGAATAAGCTGATAGCCAAAACCAGCAGTTTTGTCAATAGAACCTTTTTGGGCAACACCCACCCCGGTATCCGCTACTTCCAAAAGAAAGGACGCTTCCTTTTCTACGAAACGGACCAATAGTTGCCCTTTGCGTCCATTCGGAAAGGCATGTTTCAAAGAGTTGCTGATCAATTCATTCAGAATCAAACCCAAGGGGACCATCACGTCCACATCAAGCTCTAGGTGATCGATCGACGTTTTAAGTTCGATCTGCTCAGGATCAATCTGGTAAGAGGTAAAAAGATAATTGGTTAGATCTTCCACGTAATCCGAAACGGTAAGCTGCCTTACATCATTGACTTGATACAGTTTCTGATGGATGAAGGCCATCGATTTTACCCGGTCCCGCCCTTCTCTGATGGCTCCAAGGGCAGCTGGATCCGCTACCTTACGGGCATGAAGATTGAGCAGACTGGATACCACTTGAAGGTTGTTTTTCACTCGATGATGTACTTCCCGAATGAGCATTTCTTTTTCAGATAGGGCAGCAGCAATGAGTTTGTTTTTTTGACTAAGAACCAGGTTAGTCTTTTTCCGCACTCGATTGTAATAAAACAGAAAACCACTAATCACGATAGCCAACAACACCCCGCCCATTAAACTTCTTTTTTCCCATAGATTTCGATCAATTAGGAGCTGCTGTTGTTGATTTTCAAACAATAAGAGAAGCCTTTCGTGGCTTTCTTTGGCTTCCGTCTGAAAATTCATAAACTTATTTAGCATGGGGTCAAAACGGGGCGTGAGTCTAGGTTCCCGTAGCATCTGCTTGTAGGTGGAGACCGCCTCTTGAAACTTGCCTTGGTTTCTCAGGCTTTCCGTACCTAAGCGATAAGCGAGTCGCATCGTGCGTATGGATTGTCCACCACTTAAGCCGGAGGAAAGCCACTGATTAATCACACCGTCGGCCATTTGAAATTCCCCCATTCTGATCCAAAAGAGCAATAAACTGAAGACCTTTTGATCTGTCTGAACATTTCGGTTACCAAGGCTTAAATTATAATCACCGATTAGTTGATAAACTGGGCGTTTAGCTCTTAAATTATATAGTAGCTCGGGTCGACTTGTGGCATCTAAAAGTAGATGCTGATTCTGTAAGAAATATTCTGTAGCCAAGCCATAGTTGTCTCGCTCTTCCTCGATTTTCCCTAGTTTAAGAAAGGCTCCAATTTGCCAGGCCTGAAATTCTGGAGAATTCGCCCACTGTACCATCTCCTGGCAATACGCTTCCATCTCTTCCGGTTGGTCCAAGTTTTGATTGATTTCGATGAGATGTTTTAGACTACTCATCATCCCCAAGGTGTCTTTGCTCTTTCGTTGTTTCTCTAGGTTGGTAGTAAAGCAATTCATAGCCGTTAGGTATTTCTTCTTTCTTAAGTTGAAAACGCCCCATTCTTGCCTAATTGCCATGGCGATTTCGTACTCGCCCAATTTTTCATAGGCTTGCATGGCAGCTTCATAGTACTCTTTTGCGGCTTCAAATTGTCGATTCTTTAGATATAGCCTACCCAATCGTTTTTTGGCCCAGGCTTCCTTTTCACATTGACCCATCCCTCGCATACCAGCCAAATAGTCTTCCCGCCATTGGATGGCTAACTGCAATTGTCCCCTCAGCAAGGCAACTTCACTTAAGGCCGCTTCTAAATAGAGTTTCTCATTCAGGAAAGAAAATGCTGGGAGATTTTGGTGGATGGCCAATAGGCTTTCATAGGCTTCATCAAATTGGTTCTGTGCTATTTGAACTTCTGCTAGTTGATATTGAACTTGAAATTTTGAAGGAGCCTCGCCCTGCCAAGGTAGGGATAGTAAACTGTTGTTGGCGAGTTTCTGCAGACTATCCAACTCAAAGTTAGCTAGATAAATGTGCATGGAGTTTCCTTTCGGAATGAAGGAGGAAGTGTGTTTAGGGGTAGCCAATAAACGACATGCCAATAGCAAGAGAATTACAGAGAGGAATCCCGTTTTGGTTTTAGGTATTTGTTGGTTGAGCATAGGTACTACTTATTTGAGCTACGAGTGTTTTTTACTTGGGCTCTATTATATAGTAGCTTTTAAACTACATTTGTCCGATCCCGCGTAAAACTGGAAAACGAAGACCATCCGCAAACCTAATGGGGTTATCGTTAGTTTACTTATCTGACTGAGGTCCCTTCTAAAGGTTTAATAGCTCGCAAAAAAATCTGAAATGAATCGCTTACAACATGAGACTAGTCCCTATCTGCTACAACATGCCCACAATCCAGTCGATTGGTACCCTTGGGGGGAGGAGGCCCTGGAGAGAGCTCAAGTGGAAGATAAACCCATTATTATAAGTATTGGCTATTCTACCTGTCATTGGTGTCATGTCATGGAGCGAGAATCCTTCGAGGATCCTTCTGTAGCAAACTATATGAATGAGCATTTTATCAATATCAAGGTAGACCGAGAAGAGAGACCGGATCTCGATCAGATTTATATGGAAGCCTGTCAGGCCATGACTGGGGGAGGAGGCTGGCCATTGAATTGCTTTTTGACCCCAGATGGCCGTCCCTTCTATGCTGGAACTTATTTCCCCCCACAGCCAGCTCATAATCGACCTTCCTGGCCGCAGTTACTGCAAGGGATGGCGCAGGCTTTTCACAATAAGCGCGATGTAGTGAATAATCAAGCCAAACGATTATTGGATGCCATACGGAGAGCCGATATACTTTTTGTAAAGGAGGATATCATGGATCAGCAGTTGGAAGGAGGACCTTTCACACCCGCTTTTGCTCAACAGCTTTTTATCGGCTTAAAGCGAAACTTTGATACGATTGAAGGAGGCTTTGGCGGAGCTCCCAAGTTTCCCGGGGCTATGAATTTACAGTATCTACTGGCTTATTATTATCATGCAGGAGAGGTTACGGCCTTACAACATGTTTGCTTGTCTTTGGACAAGATGATCGGTGGGGGGATTTATGATCAGATTGGTGGTGGTTTTGCTCGTTATGCTACGGATAAGGCGTGGTTGGTTCCTCATTTTGAAAAAATGCTGTATGATAACGCCTTGCTCATTCAGGTTTTATCGGATGTTTATAAGATTACCGGGGAAGAACATTATAAAATAGCGATTGAGGAAACCCTCACCTTTGTTGAACGGGAAATGACCAGTCCCGAAGGAGGATTTTATGCAGCCTTGGATGCCGATTCAGAAGGTGAGGAGGGGAAGTTCTACGTCTGGTCTTATGCGGAATTAGCGGCAGCCCTAGGAGATGATTTTGAATGGTTTGCTGATCAGTTTGGGGTCAGCCAGGAAGGAAATTGGGAAGGAACTAATATTCTTTGGTTACCAAAGGGTTGTGCCGATACGGCTGTCAATCAAGAAAAATTAGAACGGATTAAAGAAACCCTGTTAGAGGTGAGAGCCAAGCGGACTAGACCAGGCTTGGATGATAAGATCCTATTGGCTTGGAACGCCTTGATGAACAAGGCCTACAGCAAAGCTTACGAAGCTTTAGGTAACGAGTCCTATAAGGAGTTGGCGATTAGGAATATGGAATTCCTTTTGAAACGATTTACCAACCCGGATACGAATGGCCTCTATCATACCTATAAAGCGGGAGAAGCCAAGTATGAGGCCTTCTTAGATGACTACGCTTTTTTGATTGAATCACTGATTTCTTTATACGAGATCAGCTTTAATAGTCAGTACCTTGACAAAGCTTCGGAAATCAGTGCGTTTGTGCTCAGCAATTTCCTTGATAGTCAGCATAATTTATTTTATTTTACACCAAACAAGCAAGGGGATTTGCCGATTCGCCGCAAGGAATTTTATGATAATGCGACCCCATCTGGAAATGCTGTAATGGCGGAAAATTTATTTCATTTGGGGCGTTTTTTAGATAACAATGGTTATCTCAAGCAATCAGAAACCATGTTGTTGCGGCTACAAGAATCGATTGGCAAGTATCCAACCTCCTTTTCTCGGTGGGCACGAGCCAGCCTAAATTGGGTTTTCCCTTTCAGAGAAATTGCCGTGGTGGGGCCGGCTTACATGGCGCTGGCCACTGAAGTTGCTGAACAATTTATCCCGAACAAAATTCTGATGGCCAGCGAGGCAGAAACGGATAAATACCCACTATTACGTGCAAGAGGTACGGGAGATGACACAAATATCTTTGTTTGTCAAAACTATTCCTGTCGACTTCCCGTTAAAAGCTTGAAAGAAATGATGGAAATCGTGGAGAATGAATAGTTTATCGTGGATCGAGCACTATGGGATGGCACAAATAATTGCAGAATAAAATAGAGCTTAGGTGCGGTGTAGATCGATAATTACTGATACTATTTTGCCGGACTTGTTGTTCATTAACAAATTTGCATGCGATCAAAAACTACACTACTTATCTTATTTCTCTTCGGTGCAGTGTTAGGTTTTAGTCAACAACCTGCTCAGTACAGCCTTTATATGATGAATCAACTCAACTGGAATCCAGCCTATGCTGGCTTAGAAAACTCGCTGAGTATTACGGGGGGATTTCGTCAACAGTGGGTTGGTTTGGAAGGTGCTCCGAGTACTCAATTTGTGAGCGCTCATATGCCGCTGTATATCGCCAGAGGAGGAATTGGTATTCATCTCGAGAACGACGAGGCTGGACCTACCAATCGAACGGCTTCCTATATTTCCTATAATTATCAAGTTGTGTCAGATGCCGGAGTTCTTTCCTTTGGGGTGAGTGCAGGTTTTGTCCAATTTACTTTAGATGGCTCCAGATTGCGAACTCCTGAAGGTAATTATTTGGAAGGGGTAGGAGGGATGGTGATAGATCACCAGGATGAACTCTTGCCATTGGGATCAATCAATAGCATGACTAATACTTTTGGGGCTGGTGTCTATTTCCAGAGCGAAAGATTAGAATTAGGGGTAGGGGTTAGGCATCTAAACGAGCCGAGCTTGGATCTGGAAGGGCTATCCTTCCCATTAAAACGAGCTTTTTTCTTGAATGCAGGGTATAATCTTGAGGTAAATTCCTCCCTAGTACTAATGCCTACCCTCATGGTGCAATCTGACCTAGTGCAGACGCAGACTAACGTTGGAATGATCGCTCAATACAATGAAAATATATTTGGTGGGGCAACTTACCGGGGGGCTCACAGCACCCCTTCACAAGACGCGGTAGCCATTATTGTAGGCTTCAAAATCAGTGAAAATATGAAGTTGGCTTATGCCTACGACCTCACCTTGAGCCCGCTGAATACCGTTAGTAATGGTTCACATGAAATCATGATCAACTACAATCTCAACAAGCGAATTGGGTCTGGTCGACCTCCGCGCGTAATCTACAATCCTCGATCATTGTAAGGGAAGGAAAAAATTCTTACTTAAAGTGCCCGACTTTAAAATAATAATTTCCAAAGTGACGTTTCTTATTCGAGTGTCACTGGCAATTTGAGGCCGAATGTATAAAAGGATTTAATTATCTTTGATAAATTTTTGAAACGGTCTATATTTACATTCGCTTCAAACCAGCGAGTTTGGTGTTCCACTTTATAAGAAGGACCCGGGGCCCAAAAACGTAAGGATCCCAAAAGCAACTTGACAAAAAGTGGACTTAAGTATAACATTTTAATCTGAAGGAAAACTCGGGTGTTAACATGAAAAATTTATCCAAATTAACACTAGTACTATTAGTGGTACTGGTAGCGTCGTCGTGTGGAAGACGCGAGAACGGTCAGTTATTAGGTGTACTTGACCGCCCATCTTGGAAGGGAATCAATCCCTATGGTATGGTGTACGTTCCTTCTGGAACACTTACGATCGGGCCTAGCGATCAGGATGTAAGTAACACCTTTGTTCAACGTCAAAAGCAGATTTCTATTCAGGGTTTCTACATGGATGACACGGAGATCACCAACAATGAGTATCGCCAGTTCGTCTATTGGGTTAGAGATTCCATCGCCCACTCTTATTTGGATCACTACATCGAGGATGAAGCGACCGGAGAAGAGAAAATCGATTGGGAATATGATATCGATTGGGAGGACGAAACGCTTGAAGATCTTTATTACCAAGGCGATGATCGATTCGCTGGTAAAAAAGAACTTGATGTTGACAAGCTAGTCTTTGAGTATGAGTGGTACGACTGGAAACGTGCTGCTAATGACAAAGGCAAATCTCCTCGCAACACTTTCATTAAGCGCAAGAAAGCAAAGATTTATCCGGATACATTGGTTTGGATTAGAGATTTCTCCTACTCCTACAATGAACCAATGACCCGTAACTATTTCTGGCACCCTGCCTTTGATGACTACCCAGTAGTTGGTGTGGATTGGCACACTGCTAACGCCTTCACCTACTGGCGTACTAAGTTGTGGAATACTTACCAACAAACTCGCGGCGATGGTATCAATACGGAAGATTTCCGTTTACCAACCGAATACGAATGGGAGTATGCTGCCAGAGGTGGCCACGAATTAGCTCCTTTCCCTTGGGGTACTTACTATGTAAGAAATGCTAAGGGATGTTTGTTAGCAAACTTTAAGCCTGGACGCGGTAACTACCCTGAAGATGGTGGCCAATACACCGTTCGTGCCGATGCTTATTTTCCCAATGACTATGGTTTATTCAATATGTCTGGGAACGTAGCAGAATGGACTGGTTCAGCTTATTATGAAAATGCTTACGCTTTCATCCACGACTTGAACCCCGATATTCGCTTTGATGCTAAAGAGGACGATCCCGAGGCCTATAAGCGTAAAGTGATTAGAGGTGGATCTTGGAAAGATGTGATGCATTACCTACGTAATGGTATCCGCCACTGGGAATACCAAGACACAACCAAGTCTTACATCGGATTCCGTTGTGCATTGACCTTCCTAGGTCGCTCTGTAAATGACTTCTAGTTAACTTCCATATATTAAGAAGGATATTGCCCTCGCAATATCCTTCTTTGTATTTCCTACTCACTCGCCCATATTAGACCTGTAAAGCACTGTCTCCTACAATTATTTCTTGTATCTAATCTTCTGAAAGTCAAGAATTTGATCGCCCTTAAAATTATTTTCAAAAAAAAATAGTCGAAGGTGTATCTTTTTTCGACTAGTGCATTATGAGAGTGAGTTTCAAACAAATTGAACAAGCAAATTTTTCAACTAATCATTAAAACTGCATCGTAAAATGAGTTTCTTAAAATCGAAAGGGTTCAAATATCTCAAAAACTTGATTATTGGAGTTGGAGCTTCTGTAGTACTTTTAGGAGCTTTGTTCAAAATCCTTTCTTGGCCAGGTGCTGATGAAATGTTGATGGCAGGTATGTTTACTGAAGCCGGCATCTTTTTATTCTTAGGCCTTATCCCACCAGACAAAGACTACTACTGGGAAAAATTGTACCCAGGATTGGATAACTATTCTGCTAATGTTCAGCCACTAACTGCAGGTCCTGTTGCTTCTACGCCTCAATCTCCTGCTTTGAATGGTGAAGTAGTTGAAGCCCAATTGGGAGGAATGTTGACTGAATTGCAAACGATGGCTAAGAGCTTAGGTTCTTTGAAAGCCTTGCAGGAAGTTGACTTCTCTGGTACTAGCGACCAGATCAAAGCCATGGGTAACTTCTACACGAAGTTGAACGAAGCTATGATGGATATCAGTGACTCTGTAGATGAGGCGAAGCAATATAAGTCTAACCTACAGGATTTAAATAAAAATCTAGGTACTTTGAACCAGACTTACAGTTCTTTGAACAACGTATATGGTTCTGTGATCTCTTCTATGGCTAACGTACGAAATAGCTAATCATTTTTTGAAATCAATTGCTAATTGTAAAAATTAAAGACTTATGTCAATTCCAAAGGAACCGCGGCAGTTGATGATCAACCTGATGTATCTCGTACTGACGGCCCTATTGGCCCTGAACGTGTCCGCAGAGATTATCAATGCCTTCTTTTTGATCGATAAAGGTATCGCCGGATCCAACGCAGTGATCGATGATTCGAATACCTTCGCCATGACTGTATTGGGTAAGAATGCAGAGCAGGATAAAGAGCGCTATCAGCCATTGGTTGATGCTGCCAAAGAAATTCAAACTATCTCACAAGAATTCACTAAATATATTGATGATACTAGAGAAGGTTTGATTGATGCAACCGGTCAAGGCTACTTTCCAGAAGATGATAAAAAGCATCCTGGACAACCCAAAGCCTATAAGAACAAGGATGTGACCACACGTATCCTTGTAAATGACGGGAAAGGAGCCGAGATGAGAGAACGAATCTTAGGCGATCGTGAAAAGATCTTAGAACTGGTGAGAGGTTTGAGCGGTACAGAAGGTACTGCGATCAACGATACAACCGTTGCTGAATTGGAGAAGAGTATCACCTTGAACATCAGTGATGATTGGGAGAACTCCAAGAAAAAATCTTGGGAGGAGTTTACCTTCAACCATATGCCGGTAGCCTCTATCTTTCCGATCTTCCGTAAGTTCCAAAACGATATGAAAAGCTCAGAAGCAGCTGTTTTGAACTTCTTAGTAAATCAGGTAGGTGCAACTTCTTTTAAAGTAGATGCTTTTATTCCGATTTCTTCAGCTAAGAAAAGTTACATCATTGCCGGTGAGCCTTACGAATCAGAAATTACCATTGGTGCTTCTAGTAAATCTGTTTACGAAAACATGATCGTTAAAGTAAACGGTTCAACACTAGATGTGGAAGATGGAGTAGCACAGTATAGTGCTTCTACTTCTGGGACAGGTGTGAAATCATATAATGTAGATATCACCTTGACCAACCCGACTACGGGTAAGACGGAAACTTACTCTAAAGAGTTTGAATACGAAGTTGGACGTCGTAGTGTAACAGTTGCTGCTGATAAGATGAATGTATTCTACATCGGTGTGGATAATCCAGTATCGGTGGTAGCAGCGGGTATTTCCAGTAATGATCTACGAGTGAGTGGTAATGGTGCTGGCCTGAAGCTGAAGGGGAGAGGTAATAAGTACACGGCTACTGTTAGTCAGCCAGGTGAAGCTAAGATCAATGTATCAGGTGGTGGATTGAAAGCTAGTTCTTTCACCTTCCGTGCGAAGCGTATTCCTGATCCGGTGGCTAAGCTGGGTAAATCATCCGGTGGACCAATGGGTAACGGTGAATTCAAGGCACAAGGTGGTGTTTTAGCTATTCTTGATGGTTTTGATTTCGATGCACGCTGTAATATCCAAGGATTTAATCTAACTTACGTTGCAAAGAGACAGGACCCCGTTCCTGTAGTTAATAAAGGGCCTCGCTTTAGTGCTCAAGCTAAGCGATTAGTAGGTAGAGCTAAGCCAGGTGACATCTATTATTTTGATAATGTTCGAGCCAGATGTCCAGGTGATAAAGCAGGTCGAAAAATTAATGCGATGGTGTTTACCATCAAGTAGATAAATTTTTCTGTTAACATGTAATAGTGCAGCCATTTGATTCGTTATTAAATGGTTGCACTTTTGCACATTTTAAACTAACGATTCGACCATGAAGATCGCTCTGAAATTGCTAGGATTAAGCCTGTTGTTACTAACCTTCGCGGCGCCTCTTTCTGCTCAGGTGCCGGACAACATCATGATGGATGCTGGTGAAGAAGACAAGGAAAACCAAGATCGTCCTCTTGATGACATCGTTGAAAAGCGAACCATTACAGAAAAAAGAGTATTGGCTTACGATCACATCCGTGAAGCTGATATCTTTTGGGAGAAACGCGTTTGGCGCGTAATCGACACACGAGAAAAAATGAACTTGCCTTTTGCTTACCCAGAACGTCCTTTCTTTTCTATTTTGATGGACGCTGCTGAAGCTGGAGAAATCACAGTATACAGTGTAGAGGATGACAAATTCTCTCAGCGATTGACTCCGGATGAAGTAAAGGCTATGGGAGCGAGCGTGGACACAATCACAACCTTTGACCCCGTTACCTACGAAGAAAAAATTGAAATTGTAACCAACGACATCAACCCTGAAGATGTTAAGCGTTTCCGTCTTAAAGAGATTTGGTTCTTTGACGAAGAAACGTCAACATTGCAGGTACGTATCTTGGGTATTGCGCCTTTGCTTGACGTGAAGGATGAGAACACCGGCGAGTTTCGTTATGAGCAGCCAATGTTCTGGGTATACTACCCCGAAGCTAGAGAAACACTAGCTAGAGAGCGTGTCTTCAATTTCAAGAATGATAGCACGAACCAAACCTGGGAAGACCTCCTAGAGGCGAGATTCTTCTCGAGCTACATTATTAAAGCCTCAAACGTACACGATCGACGTCTACAGGAATACTTGTCCGGCGTTGACTTGCTGTTGGAATCTGAAAAAATTAGACAAGAGATCTTTAATTTCGAGCACGATCTTTGGTCTTACTAGGATATTCCTGAAAAGGAAAAAAGGATCTTGGTCGAGCCCCAAGATCCTTTTTTTATGCCTGGTTCTAAGGTTTCCTACCCCTGCATATATTCCCAAGCAGTTTGGTATTGCCCCTCTTGCTCCACGTAATCCAGCAATTCCTGATAAAAGGGATCATCTCCAATCGTAGCACTATCTCCCACAATCACCAGCTGCAATTTGGCCCTAGTCATGGCCACATTCATTCGGCGATAATCCTTCAAAAAGCCAATTTCTGCCTTCTCATTAGACCTTACCAAAGAGATATAGATCACATCCTTTTCTTGCCCCTGGAAACCATCAATGGTATTAATACTGATGGCTTGCTCTTGTAGTTTCGGGTCTTCTTCTAGTTGCTGTTTGATGTGAATGACCTGTTCTCGATAAGGGGAAATTAGGGCTATGGATGGTGCATTGTCTGCATTAAAATGCTCCACTAGTTGATACAAGTGCTCCCTTAAAATCAAGTATTCTTCTGGATTAAACCGACTCTTATACTGCGCGTGGATTTTTTCATCAAATCCACACCCTGCTGTATCAATGAATACAATGGGTTCATCTGTGGTGAAGGGCAATCTCTGCTTGGCTACATCTGCGCCAGCTTTTAAGGCATTTTGATAAAACCGCTTATTAGAAAAACCCATGATCTGCTCATTCATTCGATATTGGGTATCTAGAAAAGAGGTTTGATTCAATCTTTGTAAACCTTTTTCTATCAAGGTGATGCCTAAGCCACCCTTTTGGGCAGCCCTACTCTTGACTGTGGGCGGAAGTTGATGTGGGTCTCCTGCTAGAATAACCCGAGAAACTTTACTGATGGGAATCCAACAGGCGGGCTCCAGTGCCTGCGCTGCCTCATCGATCACCAGCGTTCTAAACTTTCGTTTTTCTAGCACCTTTAAACTGGAACCTACCAAGGTACAGGTGATTACATTGGCAGCGGAGAGAATCTGATCGATTAATCTATCCTCCAATTGATTGGCCCAAGCCGCTAGTTCCTTGGCTTCCTGCTGGAGCTGCTTTCGCTCGAGGTATTGATCTCGGCCAAATTTTCTTCGGTAGCGTTGTGCCTGGCGCCGAGCGTTAGCAGCTTGGATCTTTACCTTCTTGATATTTTTACTTTCAGGATGATGAGATAGTCTCGCCTCTAAAGTGTGATTGATAATACTTTCATCAATCCTAGATATGTTGCCAACGCGAACGACATTGAGGCCTGCATCGGCCAATCTTTCCGTTAACAGATCAACGGCGGTATTACTTGGAGCAGAAACCAAAACTGTCTGTTCCTCCTTTGAGATTAACTGGATCGCTGCTACTAGGGTGGTTGTCTTTCCAGTACCAGGAGGGCCATGAATGACACTTACATCCAGCGCATTGATGGCTTGTTGGACTGCGGCATTCTGCGATGCATTCAGGGATGGGATGTCTCGTGCCCATTCTCCTTCATGAAAACGCGGTGGTTGAGCCCCCAGTAAAACGTCTCGCAGATCAGCCAAACGATCATTCTTTGCCTTCTTAACCTTATTGAGGGCTTTCTCCATCTCGAGGTAGGTCCTTTCATCAAATAGGAGATCCACGCCAAGTTGTCCCATCCCTAACCATTCCGGAAGATCCTTCGCATTGAGGATGATCTTCATTTTACCTTTTTCCACATACTGGATTACGCCCGTCTTTTCTGGTTGATAAGCATCGGCTTGGCGGGTAAAAAAATTAACCGTTTTTCCCGCTCGAAACTGATGTGGATGATCCAATTGAGTAGTTTCGATCGTTACGAAGGCTCGTTCCCCAAGGGCATAACCCGACCTGCTAACGGTTACTGGATACCAGGAGTACCCTCGTTTGATTCTTTCCTCTAAGGGCAAGCTCATTACTTTTTGGCGATGCTGCTCAAAATCTTCCTGCTTTTCCTGTGCTAGCAGTTCCGAGAGTGCGTCTAATTCCTGGAGTGTTTTTGACATAGTTGATCGAGTAAAACTGAGAAACTGAAAGGAAAAAGAAGCTTATTTCTAACTAAGTCTCCCTCAGCAATAGCCGCAAAGATACACCTTCAGCTCAAAGCCGCGTCGATTTCTCAGAAACAACAAAGAACTAATTGCCTACATTTATTGTACACTTAGGAGTAACATCGTTTAGTATGGCTAGAAAGAAAGAAGAACTTTCACTCAAAGAACAATTTGACGCATTAGGTAATCTCCCACGTTTTTTCAAGCTGATTTGGAACACGAACCGAGGTATGAGTGTGGCCAATGTCCTCTTGAGGATTATCAAATCGGCTATTCCTTTGCTCATGCTCTATATTGGTAAAGAGATCATTGATGAGGTGATTAGTTTATTGGATGATGGATCCGGTGATCGTGGGTATCTATGGCTAATGGTTGGCTTGGAATTGGGTTTGGCTGTATTTTCAGATTTGCTCAATCGCGGTATCTCGCTTCTTGATAGCCTTTTAGGGGATTTGGTGTCCAATCGTACTTCTGTGGATCTGATTAAGCATGCGGCGAACCTGGATTTGTATCAATTTGAAGATGCAGAGTTTTATGATAAGTTGGAGCGGGCCCGTCGGCAAACCTCCGGGCGTACCGTTTTGATGACCCAGGTGCTATCCCAATTTCAGGATACGATTACCTTATTCTTCTTGGGCGCCGGCCTGGTAGCTTTTAATCCATGGCTAATTTTGATTTTAATTATAGCTGTCATCCCTTCTTTTCTAGGAGAGACACGGTTTAATAGTTGGACGTATTCTTTGACAAGAAATTGGACGCCGGAGCGGCGGGAGCTGGACTATCTACGATTTATCGGAGCAAGCGATCAGTTTGCTAAGGAGGTGAAATCCTTTAATTTGGCGAGTTTTATCGCGGATCGATTTGAGCATCTTTCCATGGCTTATTACCGCGCTAATCGTAAACTGGCCATTTCTCGGGCGGCTTGGGGAAGTGTGTTAAGTGCCTTAGGGACTGTAGCTTACTACGGAGCTTATGTTTTTATCATTATGCAGACGGTAAGTGGGACCATTACGGTGGGTACACTTACTTTCCTATCAGGTAGTTTCAAGAATATGCAATCGCGTTTGCAGTCCATTATGATGCGGTTTTCGAGCATCGCTTCTTCTGCTTTGTACTTACAAGACTTATTTGATTTCTTCAGTATTACTCCCACCATTAAGTCTGCCATTGAACCCGCTGAGTTCCCGGCAAAACTGACGGACGGTTTTCGCTTCGATAACGTTAGTTTCAAATATCCCAATAGTGAAAGATGGGCTATCCGTAATCTAAGTTTTCACCTACGCCCCGGAGAGAAACTGGCCTTGGTGGGGGAGAACGGAGCGGGGAAAACGACCTTGGTGAAATTGCTAGCTAGATTATACGAACCTACAGAGGGGCGAATCCTTTTGGATGGCAAGGACTTGAGGGAATATGACCTAAAGGACCTAAGAGATAACATCGGGATTATTTTCCAGGATTATATGCGGTTTCAACTAAAAGCAGGAGAAAACATCGCGGTCGGAAGTATCGAACAATTATCTGATATTGCGGTGATTGAATCGGCTGCGGAGAAAAGCTTGGCTGATACAGTGATCGATGAACTGCCTAAAGGGTATGAACAAATGCTGGGTAAGCGATTTGCGGATGGTTTGGAATTATCTGGTGGGCAATGGCAGAAGATAGCCTTGGCAAGAGCTTATATGAGGGATGCGCAATTGTTAATCTTGGACGAGCCTACTTCGGCCTTGGATGCTCGGGCAGAGCATGAGGTTTTCCAACGCTTCTCCGCCTTGATTGAAGATAAATCAGCCGTACTGATTTCGCATCGATTTAGCACGGTACGAATGGCAGATCGAATACTGTTCCTAGAGAATGGACAATTGTTAGAGTTAGGAAGCCACGAAGAGCTATTAGAAAAAGATGGTAAATATGCGGAGCTGTTCCACTTGCAGGCTCAAGGATATATTTGATTCATAATTACAAATATCTTATATTTGAGCCAACTATTCATAAATATAGACCATCCCAATATTAGTTCTCCCTACTAGAAAATTTTATTATCCCCTTAAGCTATTGATTTAAGACAAGATGTTCACCTTCTCTCATTCTTGATGGAAGGTTCTCCGAAAAGCTAAAGAAAAATAGGTGATATCGTAATAGCTGTTGTTAGGTTAATACCTTGCACCACTAACCCTAGTAAATAAATAAATCCATGATCTATTCCTTGGTCATCTTGGATGCAGATCTCCGCACACGTGCAGTTTGCGAGCAGGTATTAAAATCTAAACTACTTTCCGAAATTCGATTTGCGGGATTGGCTACTGACGTGCATTCGGGTATGAAGTTATTGGCCAAAACCAAGCCAGATATTTTGATTCTAGGTGATGATCTTGGCAAAGTATCATTGTGTACCTTGCTTGACGATCCCAAATTCCACCCTTCTCAATCCTTGATCATTGCTGCAAACAGCACTCAATACTCCATGGCGGCCCTGAAGAAAGGGGCTACAGACTATTTGTTGAAACCGCTCGATCACGAGTTGATGGAGGAAGGGCTGATCAAGAGCCTAAATAAACTGGATCAAATGAATTCCTTAGCAGCTGAAAAGAAACTCCCGCCCATGGCGCAACGTTTATTGATCAAGAATGCCAATGGAACCTATCTAGTGTCGAAAGCATCGATCATTCGCTGTCAATCCGAGGAGGGATATACGACGATCTTCTGCCAAGGTAAATACCCTTCACTAATTTTATCAAAAACACTTAAGAGTGTCGAGGCACAACTAAAAGAGGATAGATTCGTCCGCGTTCACCAGTCACATCTGGTAAATTTGGATGCGATAGTTGATCTTGAGACGGAGCCAAAAGGTATGGTATTAGAGATGTTGGATGGGGCAAGAATTCCGGTGGCGCATCGGCGTCGATCGATGCTTTTATCCAGGTTGCCTAGTATTTGATCTGTGTGTAGGGCGTAAGTAATAGTCGAATTCTGCCCTAAAATGATACGAATATTGCTTCTTTTTGCACGAATATTTTTTTATTCAAGCAAAGTAGGGATCATTGAGCTTTCAATATTACCTTTATGAAAATAATTCTTGAGTGATTTTCTCTCACTCTATATTTCTCCCTCACTTAATAATTAGATCGAAAGAGTCTTCCCCTATCGATCATAGTCTTATTTACCGAAGAATTTACAATTCCTCCAATGTTACTATTGGAAGAGCATCTTTGAGAAATTACACTATAAAAAAAATCAGCCTCTCGTTGAGTCAATGAGATGCTTATAGGTAATCCACAGATTACCCAACCCTACAGTATAGTTGTAAAAATATTTTCAAAGTCCTTCCCTATTGAATTCGTTCATACTGACCGCCATGTTGACCAGGCTATGGGCATTCTTTAGCTAAATCAATTAGGCAAACACGAACAACTCTAATGGAGAAAATTGAATGCACTTGCATTCCCTGGAGAGCTATGTCCACAACTAAGCAAACTGGACAAGCGGTTATAAGTCTATTCTCTTTCCTATGTCACGAAGTGTTACTTCGTAGCCTGATCTTTCCATTTGTGGCCCTACTCAAATTGCTTATATCAAGCCCTTCTTTTTACGCTTC
The DNA here is from genome assembly GCA_013214355.1 of Saprospiraceae bacterium. Lineage (GTDB taxonomy): Bacteria > Bacteroidota > Bacteroidia > Chitinophagales > Saprospiraceae > DT-111. Next base: position 154,702 of record JABSSL010000076.1, read on the forward strand.
TACAAGCTTTCCTTTTTTCCTGAGATTCCTCATTCTTCCCGCTGTATTAAGCCGGTGTAGTATTCAAATCAATAGCCCACCTTGATGGATCAAATCGCTCTTTGGTGCTTGATTCAGAAAACCCGTTAATCCCAGTTTAAGATAACAACACATGAAGAAATATCTACCCAGTTATACCCTCCTGCACAACCGCAGGCAAACAAATAAACTCAGTATTTCCACTCAAACAAACAAACACTTTGGTATGAGATTTTTCCTTACCACACTTGCCCTATTTGGGGCCTCTCTCTTCGGGTCATTAGCTATTGCGAATAGCAACGAGGATTTGACCTGCAGTTGTCCGGACAACCTTATCATGAATCCAAGTTTTGAAGGTTCAACCCTAGGTTGGCATAGCTCAGGAGGCAATTTGTATTATGGTACAGGCTATGAAGTTTGTGGGCATAATAATGGCTTTTTAGAAGCTACCACCAGTAATGCCTGGTTTTGGCAACAGGTGAATAGCATTAGTGCGGGGACCCAAATTGACCTGGATTTCTGGGCGGGGACTCACCGGACTTCCTTTAATCATTTTGTACGAGTAGCATTTTATAATTCCAGTGGAAATTATCTATCCAGTGAATCTCGTCAAATTGACCATGATGTGGATTCTGGTAATACACTGAAATTCTACAGTATTTCTGCTACAGCTCCCAGCGGTACAGCATACCTACGAGTGGAAGGTTATGCTAATGGAGACTACATTAAGATTGACCAAGTTTGTTTGACTAAAACGGTCTGTGATATACATCTTACATGTGAAAAAAATATCAACAATGCGGGATGGAGTCATGATAGTGATTGTAGCATTCACGTTTGTGAAGGCGACCACGTTCGCTTGAGTGTTAATCCCAATGGACTGGCCTCTTACGAGTGGGAAGGGCCAAATGGTTTTTCATTGAGCAGCTCAAGTAGTGATGCTACTATTTCCAACAGTTTTGAACTAGCTGATGCTGGTATTTACTCGGTGACAGTGACCGATTCTGATGGGTGTACGGCAACAACTGAGATTGAAGTTGGCTTAAATAGTGGATGTCTACCTTCCGGCTGTCTTACTAGGCACGTTAGCAATACCTCTGGCTGTTTGCAATCCTCACACTATGGATTTTGGTTAGAAGGAGTTCCTTATAGTTTCGACAACGGAGCAAGCTTTGAGGAATTCCCTGACGGAACCGCACTATTACAAGGAAAGGTAAATGCTAATGATGGTTCTGGAAAGTGGTTTGATGTTTATGCGGTATTCAGTGGAAGAACTTCCTCGATTCCTTTGGGGAGCCCAAAACACCCTAATTGTTACACGGCAAATACCAGCAATTGGTATTACTACACAGGAATTGCAGGTTATATTGAAGGCAGTGAAGGATCGTTCAACCTCGAAAAAAGGGGAGAACCTTTCCAAGTGGGTAAGGGAGCCAATTTGAATGAGAACGTAATGGGCGCCAGTGGATGGTTTGATGCGGGAGGTCTAAACGGAGACTTTAACATTAGACTAAATGGAAGCGAAGGAGATCCTTGCGTTTGTAATAATGTCACCTCTGGAGGTACAATCGGCGTTGATCAAGAAGGTTGTGCCAACCCAACTTTTGATCCGGACAATATTATCAATAAGACGCTTCCTTCAGGTGGAACAGGTCATATAGAATACATCTGGATCAAAAGTACTACCAGCTGTGTTCCTCCGGCTAGCCTTAATGATCCTAATTGGTCAATTATCGCTGGAGCAAATGCGCACTCCTATAATCCAGGGCCATTATCTGAAACCACATGCTTTATTCGCTGCAGCCGAAGAGAAGGCTGTGACGATTATATCGGAGAATCCAATGTCATCACCATAACTGTATTAGATAATTGTTTGGATGAGCCCGACGATGAGGTCTTCGTATGTGGAGATGGAAAGAAGATTGATGTATATGGAGTTGGGGATAAATGTGAACCTACTTCTAGTATCTCCATACCTGGAACAGAATTTCAGAATGTGGTGGAGATCACCTATATGAGCAATAGTCAAGGCGATTATATCACCATAGATGTAGACGGTACAGATTATCAGTTGCCAGAGGTTGAAAGTTCAGGCATTTACGTCTATAGAGGTTTGATTCCAGGTAATGCAAATACCATTACCCATGATCCGACCAATGCATGCAAGTATCAGTCGATGGTCGTTTACGCCTTCAGAAATACTTCGGAGAATCTAAGCCCAAGCATGCAATTTACGGATGGGTTTAAAGCTTTCAATAATATCAAAACCTTCTCCATACCTCTTGCATCAGATACCGGGCCTAGAGAGGTAACGGTAAAACTACCCATCTCAGAATTAACAGATGACGGGCGTTATCTACTCGCCAAAGCGGAAGCAGGTGGTGTAGAAGCGCAAACCATAATCTATGGTCCAGATTTAAGTTTGGGTAATTGTTGTTTGGACATCGTTATGCTTACGCTGACCGATGTACCAGGTTCTGCTACTTCTGTCAATTTCACTATTGATACGCGGCATCGACAGAATGGTCAATCTGTGAACGGGCAGAGTTATATCATAGCGGGAGGTGTTTCGACAACTAGTGAGTGCTTTGAGTGTGATGCTGTGATTGATAGACTAGCATTTTACGATACTGATGCAGGTACTTTAGGTGCTACAATCGTAGATGGAGCTTCTTACAACTCTTCTGAACTTCCATTAAATTTCAATATTGAAGCTGTTGTATCGGGCGCTACTGCGGGCAGTGTGGTATTCACAGATATTAGTGGTAACATGGTAGGAGACCATACGGAAAATGCCGATCCTTATCGATATAAGACGGATGATACTCCACTTGGCTTAGGGGCAGGTACTTACACGCTAAAGGCCAAAGTCTTTACTAAAGACGATGGAGATGGAGTAGCTTGCGATGAAATAACTTTAACTTTTACCATTGTTTGTGACTTAGCGGTGAACGCTGGCGGAGATGAAGAAATTTGTGAGGGAGAGAGTGTTACCCTTACTGCTTCCGCTTCAAATGGTGCAGGTAATGTTTCGTATTTATGGAATACTGGAGCTACGACTCCCAGCATTACCGTTAGTCCAGGGAGCACAACTACCTACACCGTTAGTGTGAGTGACCATCGCGGATGCCAGGATTCTGATGAGGTGAAAGTAACTGTGAATGATCGTCCGCAGGCTAGCTTAGAGGCAGAAGATGCGAGCTGTGGTTCTTCGGACGGGAGTATCACGATTAGTTTCCCAGATCATCCCACCCGAACTGCCATCGAGTTTAGTCTAGATGGCGGGGCATCCTATTTGGCCTCAGTTCCAGATAACTCTGGTTCAGTGACCTATAATAATCTAGCACCAGGCACCTATGAGGTCTGGGCGCGTTGGGGTGACGATGATTGTCCGACCTCTATCGGAAGTATAATGGTTGGTGAGGATCCAGAACCATCAGCCGTTATTAATGGTGGAGGTAGCGTTTGTTCGGGTGAGCCATTAAGTTTCAGTGCAGTGGATCAAGGAGTAGGCGTCAGTTATAGCTGGAACTTTGGAGCCAATGCCAGTCCTGCTACAGCTACGGGGATCGGTCCACATATCGTGACCTATACACTTCCCAATAATCAAGTAGGGAATGGAGCGGCCACCGTTAAATTAACGGTGACTAAGGCCAATTGCTCAGATGTCAGTGAGGCACCCATTGTAATTTTGGATACGCCAGAAGCTTCTGTTAGTAGTACCGATCCAAGCTGTGGTGACGACAATGGTACAATAACCTTTACCTATCCTGATAATCCTGATCGAAGTAACATTTCATTTAGTATTGATGGAGGCACTAGTTTCCCTTACACTGTAGCTGATAATTCTGGCTCATTTACAGTTGAAGATCTGGCGGAAGGTAGCTATGATCTGGCGGCTCGTTGGGGAGATGGGGCATGTGCGACCGATTTAGGTAGCGCTACCTTGAATAATCAAGATGGTCCAAGTTTGGAGGTGAGCGATGACGTTGCTATTTGTTTAGGCGAAAGCACAACCTTGGTGGCGGAAGCTAGTGGCGGAACTGGAGAGTTGACCATCACTTGGAGTACAGGTTCTAATGCAACTAGTATTACGGTTGCCCCAGATGAGAATACGCTTTATTCGGTTACAGTGGAGGATGAAAACGGCTGTAAGACGACTAAGGAGATTACCGTTACAGTAAATCCTGTCCCAACAGTTTCTGTTCCAGACGATCAATCAATCTGTGACGGTCAGGTGGTTGAATTGACGGCGATCGCTAGTGGCGGAACTGGAGACTATGAATACAGTTGGAGTACAGGTGAGACTACCGCAATGATTAGTGTAAGCCCTAGTGTTAATACTGTATATACAGTGGAGGTGATTGATGAAAAGG
>JABSSL010000077.1 GCA_013214355.1 Saprospiraceae bacterium
CCTTCCAAGGGGACCGATATCACTGCAACACCAGTTCTTTACCCTACAATTACCCTACAATCAAAATCAGCCTCCCAGAATATTATTCCGAAAGGCTGATTCTTATGGCATTTTCAGGGACGCCCTAAATATCCACACTGATTTTTGCTCTAAGCTCATGGGTTCTCTTTTTAGGCAGTAATCATTCCATTTTGATCAACACTGTATCCTTTCTTACCTCTATTTCGATCTTGCTTTCCAAGGGAATCCCATTAGAATAATAGCCAAAATCCCGTGGCGTATGCTTATCTATTCGCAGAACGTAGTGTCCATCTGAGGGGGAAACAGCAGAAAAGGATAATTGTTTGCGTATTTCCTCTCCAGCTTTCAATTCGAAGCGCCCAGTAGTAGTTTCATTTTTGTCATTAGATATCTCAATCCCTTGCAAATTTTCGGCCGTAGCATTTACAATGGTCACTTCAACCGCAGCACGATCACAACTCGTCAAAATCAAACCCATGACATAAATACTCAAGTAACAATACCGTTTTACGGCAACTAAATGTTGGATAAAGGATAGCCTCCTCATGATACATGATTTAATGAAAAAAGAATTGTCGTGTGGTAAGTAGGTGAAGTAGCCAGCGAAATGATGAGCAAGCAGATTTGCTATTTTACGGATCTATCGAACCCCTCGCTCTATCAATTGAGTACTCACTTGTTTTGCATTGAAAGCTTCCTGAAGATACGCCACAGCATCCTCTGTGTTGATCAAGTCTCCACAAGTAAAAATATCGACTGCCGCATAAGCATATTCAGGCCAGGTATGAATCGTGAAATGACTTTCCATGATGATAATTACCCCGCTGACTCCATAAGGGTTAAATTGATGAAAACGAGATTCCACCTGCGTGGCACCCGAGGCGGCCACGGCCCCCTCCATTATCTTAGCGACATTTTTCACCTCACGCAAAGTAGCTACCTCACATTCTTTTAATTCAATGAGCCAATGCCGGCCTAAAACCGGTGGGAGCGGTATTACATCAATGGTTTTATTAATGGTTTCTTTCACTTGGTAAATGTAGGTTTCTTGGGTATAAAGATGTGATTTTTTAGATAAATTCTGTGACAAAACAGACAGAGAAAGCCCACTTATTGCAGAAGATCAGGAAAATATGAATCGCATGCACACCTTTAATCGGTCATTGGAAATGGAATTTTGACCAAAAAAAGGTGCTATGATTTATAAAGCGTCAAGACAACTACGTTTTCTTTTCTACCAAAACTACTTTCATGGCATCCAACTTACTAATCTCCTTGAAAAACTGGCGTAAGTTATGATATTCACTGGCGGGATATTCCCCAGCCTCGAGCTTGAAATCCCGATTCATGATCAACTGTTTTCCCCTTTGAAACACTTTTACATCATAATGCCCCATCGAAGACTCTATCCGCTTCTCCTCTACCGGAACTGATTCAAGTTGAAAGCCCTCAGGAATATCCAAAATAATTTCATCTCTATCCCAGTAACTAGTTTCGATAAATACATTTTGGGTTCGAGTTTTCATCACTCTTGGTACATATTCCCACTTATTAAAGGCATTCAACGGTACAAATAACCTTTTACCAGCTCTTGCTGCATATCTTGGTATTTGAAGCGTATAACTCACCTCAGCTTCAGGCTTTGTTTTACTTGCCTCTATGGTGAAGTCTTGAATGGTAAAGGAAGGCAAATCACTAATTCTAGTAAGCCATTTATTCTTTTCTTCTTGCGACAAACGGCGTTCTGCTCGACGATAACCCTCATGAGAAGCCCCGCTCGCAAAAACCTTCACAGAGGCCTCCACACTCCCATCCGGTTTAAGAAGCATCACCACCTTATGGTTCTCCTGATTATCTTCAGCCGTTAAGTTGGGGGTTTTTACCACTTTTCCGCCTTCTGGAGTGATTAACAATACATTTCGATTGATATTATCACTTCCCAAATAATTAGGAGGTAGATCGGAAGACGTACATTCCAGCCAATAGTCTTCTGCTGGCACATGTAAAACCATGTGATTGAAAACGGTATTGGTAAAATCTTGTCTTACTTCATAATTCAAAGTCCCCCTGGTAATCAATACCTGATAAGATTCTATATCTACGGCTTTCAACATAGCATACATGAAATTGCTAAGTGCCTTGCAATCTCCATATTTCTTATCAGACACAAAAGATGCTTCAAAAGGCTGCCAACCGCCAATTCCTAATTGGACGCTCACATAGCGCATATTCGTTTGCAAATACCGGTATAATCGATCAATCTTTTCTTTCCTTGTATCAGCATCCGCAACTAATCCCTTCAATTCCGATACAAAGGCATCAGGAAGTTCAGTCCGTCCTTCAATCAACTGATTCATAAACTGACCATAATCTGCCCAAGTCTTCATGGAGCCTTTATACTGATCATATTTAAACTCCTCTGGCGACAACCAAAGCACAGGCAGTATATCAAAAACCTTTGGGCCATAAGGAACCCTTTTTTTAGCTAGGAGATTTTTGACTTCCCAACGATAAATCTTCTTTCCCTTTTCTTCTTTAATAGATGGTTCTCCATCAAAATTCGATTGCCTATATTGAAATCCTTGATCACTGGGAATTTCGAGTTGATAAGTAGCGTGTTCGACAGACTGCAGAAATCCTTGAATAACCCAACTGTTAAAGGTGACGAAGTGGATGCCTTTTACTTGCATCTCATACTCAAGTTCAATTGTATAGGGATAAGAATTATGCTTAACTTCTAATCGCTTATACCTTGAATCCTCATAGATGGAAAAACTTGATACGGAACTATAGTCACGAATTTCATTTGATTTTATCTTCCTAACCTTTTGACCAAACGCATCATATAGTGTAGCCTCTATCTTCCCAACCTTTGAATCCCCATCGTAGTCAATTCTGAAAATGTGATCAGAACTTTTCTCATTCAGTATGGTAATAACCTGCTTGAAGTGGTACGTCCCCTCACTAATCGACTTCACCTTAAAAAATACCTCCTCATGCCGGATAACAGAATGAGCACCTTCTTTTAAGGCTTCATCTATAGTTGCAGGGTAATATAGCTGAGCGTATAGAGGAAGAAAGCTGAATGTGGTCAGCAAAAGGAAGACGAAAATTGACTTTTTCATATCTACTTATCGCTAATTTTCTTTAATACAATCTGTTCTGAACGTTTAGTAACCAATTGATCAAAGAGTGTCTTTAGATTATCATATTGATCGGGGGAAAAGGTAGTTTCAGTCATAATGACCGATAACATAAGCTGGATCTTTCCGGAAAGATGACTAGCCTTATATTCAAACTTCCCGGCACCATTCGGTAGCAGGAAAGAAGTGGATTCAGGTATTTCTTCGACCTCGTATCCCTCTGGAACGATCAGGCTTACCACATAGCGCTCTTCGAAAGGATAAAGAAAATCAATCGGATAATCTCTTTGTTTCAATTGAAATGGGTTCTCCTCAAAAGTGGAATAATAAATGGGAGAAAGGTATAGGTAGTCACCAGCAGTCATGGCACCACCGGGGACTTCAAAAAGAATTTCATTCATAAATTTACTGGAAGCTTCTCCATAGTCCTTTACCTCCACAGATTTCAAAAGGACATCTGAAGTAAACATCCCGATTCTTTTCTTCCAGTATGACCCGCTAGGATCCGAATGATGAAATTGACGTTCAGAGAAGGAAGTATAACTATTGAATATAGCTCGCATTTTGCCAATCACATTCCCCTCCTCATCTATGCGTAATTCTGAACCGTAGATGTCACGACACATGGGTACGTTAATATCGATCCAGGACAAGTGCTCCAGATCTACCGCCCAACCCAATTTATTCAAGGCATTAGGTCTCGGCATGTTAACCGTCAATAAGGGATCTGTGGCATCCAGGAGTACAATTTTCTCTCCCATTTTCACTCCCACTAAAACGTAATTAAATTGATCAATTAAAGGGTAATGTCGGTACATTTTACCATGATCTCGGGTAGATGTGAGAATAGGAAACGCATCCAATTCAAACGTCTTCAGCAATGCCAAACAGAGAAGATTGATTTCTCCAGCATTACCTTGCTTCTGTGTGAATACCTTGTTAAGATTATCCCCCACCCAAAAAGACGCCCTACCATTATACTTTAGCTGTCGATTCACGAAGGAAAATATAGTCTTCATGATCACCTCTGGACTCATATCTTGACTGATAAAGGGCTCCAACTCCTCCAACACTTTTTTGAAGTTTTTCTTCTTCCGAAATTGCTGGCCAAATTGTGGGTGATCCAAAAGACTGCGCGCTGACTTTTCCCAGGTAGTAAATAACTGTTCTCTACGACCGTCTTGTGTGTAATAGGATTCTCCTTGTAATCTTACTTTAGCCCGATAATCCTCCAGGGTAGTGATATATTCCTCCTCCTTAAGTGCCGGCGCATTTTCCATTACGATAAACTCTGGACCATAAATAATCCGCGTTTCACCATTTCGATAAGTGGTAACCTTTCCCACACTTTCTCTTTCTGGATAATATTCTCCCCCATTGAAAAGAGTCACGTATGAAACTCTCGATTCATTTTTAATCCTAAACTGGCTGTGTTTAACGGGAATACTTTCTTGAAAAAACCAGGGCCTGGGCTCGATGACGTCCGTAGAAATTAATTGATATTCTACTTCTACAATAGCCCCTTCCTCCAAATTGGGAAAGGCAAAGGATAAAGAAGAAACAAACTCATTTTCCTTAGTCTTGAAAATATCTTTGGCTAATACTTGGTACTTCCGGCCATTCGGGAGAATGGTTTGAGCCTTAAGGTCTTCTATACGCTCTCGATCGTCATCATGGACAAAAAAGATTTTCATTTGACCATAGGTCTCAAACGAGGGGCGTTTTAAAAGTTTGATACGGCGGTGTCGATCCAAAAAATATCTAGTGCGTTGGCTACCCGTTGCAGCAATGATACGGATTTGCCCTGCATCCGCAAGTACAACTGCTTCAGCACTAGAGTCTGCGGGATAAACCGTCATTGATAGATCAGAACGTGGTATATTTCCCCAAGTCATATCTTGGGGCTGGCCCAAAAGTGGATAAACAAAAATAAGGATTAGCCCTAGTAGGACTAGTTTTTGTATTAGAGCGCGCATAAATAGAAGTTTGTATAACAAATATAGAAATTAGTATAACGTGTCGCAAGGGGCAATCAAAGGAAAAATATGGGACAAATGAGTGAGTTCTTGCTAGAGAAAGCTACCTTTAATAGGTACCCAGCAGCCTTCAAACGTCTCATACTAAAAACCCAATCATGGATCTGTCGCAACAAAACAGCAAAGTCATCGAGGAATTTTACACCGCATTTAGCGTAGGTGATGCCAAAAAAATGGGATCCTTATATGCCGAAAATGCGACTTTCGAAGATCCTGCCTTCGGGCAATTACAAGCTGCAGAAGCAAGAGCAATGTGGAGTATGTTGGTAGAAAGAAGTAAAGGACAACTGCAAATTGAATTCTCTAATGTACAGGGAACAGGTCAGGGTGGATCAGCTCATTGGGAAGCCAAATACCCATTTGGAAAAACCGGAAGGAAAGTCCACAATAAAATTGATGCCGAATTTGAGATCAAAGCCGGCAAAATCACTAAACATATTGATCGATTCAATTTTTGGAAGTGGTCAAGTATGGCTTTAGGCCTTCCCGGCCTGCTACTTGGCTTTACCCCCATTATTAAAAATGGAGTGCGTAAAAATGTACAACAACTACTAAAGAAGTATATGGAAAAGCATAGCCTATAGTTAGATCATGTTTAAGTTTTGGTCTTTGACTTGAGAAGGATCAATTTTTTGCTGAAACAAGGTGGCTGAAGTGGATGATAGCCATAGTTATCAAGCCGATTTAGCCAACGCAGTGTCAGCGAAAAAGGGACATTCGTAGACCGATTACTGAAATTTAAACAGGGGCTTATAAGTAGTTGAATTCCCAGCCCTATTGCCCGATTACTTAAAACTGCAGTGTATTAAAACCGGCATATGATCTGAGGGATATCGAAATTCTCTAAAGTCATCAATCGTTCTGTATTTATTTACCTCTACATTCGTTCGGGATACAAAGATGTAATCTATTCTACGTGTTAGTGGACGGTCAAACGCAAACCCATTAAAAGTCCCAGTAGGACCATAGGGGGGAGTAACACTAACCTCCCAGCTATCCGCCATGACTCTAGCCAATTTTTTAATGGGCATTTCCTTGGGGACAAGGTTTAGATCTCCAGTCAAAAACACCACCTCTCCCGCCGTATTCTTTTCCTGTATCCTTCGGAGAATAAGATCAACCGATTTTGCCCTCGCCTCTACTCCTTTATGATCGAAATGTGTATTGAAAACCCAAAACTGTTTTCCAGAAGAATTATGCTTCAAATGCACGTAGGTACAAATTCGTTCCATAGAGGCATCCCAACCCACTGAAGGTTCATTAGGTTGTTCAGATAGCCAAAAAGTCTCTTCCTCTAATAATTCAAATTGATCTTTTTGATAGAATACCCCAGAATATTCACCTTTCTTCTCCCCATCATCACGCCCCACTCCCACATAGGTGTATTCCACTAAAACCTGATCCAGATACTGCATTTGTGTATCCAAAGCCTCCTGCACACCAAAAATATGGGGTTCGTAATACTGGATCAGATCAGCCACAAAAGCTTTCCGGTTATCCCAACTATTCTCTCCATCCCTAGGGGTACTATACCTTAGATTAAAAGTCATTAAACTAATATCCTGACTATTAATATGCACAGGCAGTAGGCAGGAAAGTATTAGGGCTGTGATCAGAAAGCGGTAGATCATATTGAGGAAATTCGAGATGATATAGATAGAGTGAAGGTATCTATTTTTTACAGCTTCCCTCTCATCCTTAGCCACTAAAAAATGATGGGACGTAAGATGATGTCCACTCGACGATTCTTAAGCTTACCTTCCCAGGTCGAATTGTCATAAATGGGATTAAGCTCCCCAAAATCTTCGATCGACATCATTTCTTGACGCAAACCTTTTTCCATCAATTTTATAATCGCTGATTCACTACGCATCTGAGATAGCCAAGCATTATATTGTTTCGATCCAATATTATCAGTGTGACTATGGATGGAAATTTCCATATCCTCGGCTCCTTCAATACCGTCTAGCCATTCATATAAATCCTGAGTTTGCTCACTATCGATGTAGTAACTTCCGCCACCGAAATAAATACTGAAGATGTAATAATTGGGAGTTTCTGCCTCATCTTGTCCCAATAGAAGGGTTGAACAAGAAAAACAAAGTAGGAGGATCAAGGCATTTTTCATGTCGGGCGCTTTAATCTTAGGAATTGGCACGACCTACTCAGCACTACTTCATGTTTGATGGTAACTTTTGGAGGACAAAAATGTACTTTCCCGTCCAAGTAGGGGTATCAAATATGAACCCAAGCAAGCGGTGATATATCAAGCCTTATAAAGCTAAGGAAAAACCGCCGACAATAAAATGCCCGATGATATTGTATTGCTAATTTAACTTTTGGAGGACAGTTTAGCCCCGATTTCAGTCTTTTTAGCTTAATCCACAATCATATTAGCCGTATCAAGTTCTTGTTGCATAATGTTTTGTGGCAATTCTCGATACTCATATTGTTGGTTCCTCAATTGTGGAGTGAACCCAGCCTCTCTAATGGCTGCTTGGATACCGTCCGCCGTAAAACGGAATCGAGCCCCTGCTGCAGACACCACATTTTCCTCAATCATAATAGAACCGAAATCATTCGCCCCGGAATGCAAACAAACATTCGCCACATTCTTACCTACCGTTAACCATGAGGCTTGGATGTTAGTGATATTGGGCAACATGATTCTACTCATCGCAATCATCCGCACATACTCATCACCCGTGCAAGTATTTCTAGCACGCTTAATCTTCTTCAGGATCGTATCTTCATCTTGGAAGGGCCAAGGTATGAAAGCAATGAACCCTTTTGCTCCTTCCGGCTTCTCCGACTGTACCTGTCTAAGCTGAACCAAATGATCCATTCGCTCCCAATTGGTTTCAATATGACCAAACATCATCGTCGCAGAAGTCGTAAGTCCCACCCTATGAGCCGCTCGCATTACATCTAACCATTCTCTACCACCACACTTTCCCTTAGAGATCAAACGCCTCACTCGATCACTGAGAATTTCGGCACCAGCACCAGGCAAGGAATCTAGTCCTGCCTCTTTCAATGCCTGCAGTACTTCTTGATGAGAAGCTTTTTCCAATTTAGCAACGTGTGCTATCTCTGGTGGACCTAGTGCATGTAATTTCAAGTTTGGATATAAAGACTTGAGTTCTTTAAACAGATCAACATAATAGGAAAGGCCCAGATCCGGGTGATGCCCTCCTTGTAGTAATAGCTGTTCTCCACCAAACTTGAAGGTCTCCTCTATTTTCTGTTTGTACTCTTCTATGCTGGTGATGTAGGATTCCTCATGACCAGGTCGTCGATAGAAATTGCAAAACTTACAGTTAGCAATACAGACGTTAGTCGTATTTGAGTTTCGATCAATAATCCAGGTTACAGTATTTCCTGGAACGTGATGCTGACGCAATTGGTTCGCCACGTACATAAGCGCTGCGGTTGGAGCATTCTCAAAGAGATAAACGCCTTCTTCCGCACTCAAGAACTCCAATTGTAAGGCTCGATCTAATAAGTTATCTACCTGCATAATATATTTCGATCTACTTTTTCTTTAAAGGTGTAACAAAAATAATAAAAGTGAGTTGCATAAGAGTAGATTAATTTTCAATTATTTCTGAAAATTCAAAATCACAACTCATGGTATCCATATCCTATTCCAAATCATCATAGAATCGTGAAAGCCCAATAAACCCTAGGGTTTCAAGCAATTAATTAAACAATTACTGGACTTATGTTGTATTTTATATTACATTTGCAGAACATTTACGCAAAACTCGGAAGAGGGAACTCATGTTCCCTCTTTTTATTTGCCCTTTATAAGGAATACTTGTGATCGAAAAAAAAATTATTGATCTGCTGGATCAAAAATTCAAGGAAGAAGATTTTTTGGATTGTTTTTTAGTGGACTTGCAACTGCATGCCAATCAAAAATTGGAGGTTTTCCTAGATAGTGATACAGGCATTACCTTCGAAAAATGCCAAAAAATAAGTCGTTACCTAGAGCAATATCTAGATGAAGAGGGCTGGCTTGGCCCCAAATATACACTCGAAGTCTCGTCTCCTGGTATTAGTCGTCCTTTAATGAAAATACGCCAATATCATAAAAATATTGGTCGGAAAGTAGAGGTTAAAACGAAGGAGAAAGAGAAGAGAACTGGCACGCTCATCAGTGTCACGGATACAGAACTTACATTGGAAGAAAAAGTCAGAATAAAGGAAGGAAAACGTAAAAAGACGCAAGTTATTCAAACGGTCATTCCTTTTGACAATATTGAAAAAACCGTTGTTCAAATTTCATTTAAAAACTAATAATTTATGAACCTGGTAGATACTTTCTCCGAATTCAAAGCCGGGAAGAATATAGACCGCCCTACTATGGTAAGGGTACTTGAGGATGTATTTAGGACTTTGATCCGCAAGAAGTACGGCTCGGATGATAATTTCGACGTAATCGTAAATACCACCAAGGGTGACTTGGAGCTTTGGCGAGTACGCGAAATTGTACCGGATGGAGAAGTAACTGATGATCGAAGTCAAATCTCAATTTCTGAAGCACTATCAATTGACGAAGATTATGAGATTGGTGAGGAATGTTACGAGCAGCTGCACTTAGAAGACTTCGGCAGACGAGCCATCATGGCTGCCAGACAAACCCTCATTTCCAGAATTATGGAACTGGAGAAAGATGAGGTTTACCGTAAATACACAGAAAGAGTTGGTGATATTATTCTTGGTGAAGTACACCAGATTCTTAAGCGAGAAATACTGATACTTGACGATGCTACAGGAACAGAATTGGTGCTCCCTCGAAACGAGATGATCAAAGGAGATTTCTTCCGCAAGGGAGATATGGTGAAAGGAGTGATCAAGCAAGTGGAAATGCGTAACAACAATCCCGTTGTTATCGTCTCTAGAACGGATAATACCTTCTTGGAAAAATTGATGGAACAGGAGGTACCAGAGATTGAGGATGGGCTAATCACTGTACGTAACATTGTGCGTATTCCTGGTGAAAGAGCCAAGGTCTCTGTAGAATCTTATGATGATCGAATTGACCCAGTAGGTGCCTGTGTAGGAATGAAAGGGTCACGGATACACGGAATCGTTCGCGAGCTTCGCAATGAAAATATTGACATTGTGAACTTTACGAACAATATGAGTCTTTATATACAGCGAGCGCTCACACCCGCAAAAGTGACGCGGATCGATCTGGATAATGAAAAGATCCATGCCAAAGTTTTCTTGGAACCAGATCAGGTTTCTTTGGCCATTGGCAAAGGCGGTACAAACATCAAATTAGCGAGTAAACTTACTGGCTTCGAAATTGATGTTTTCCGTAACAACATTGAGCAGTATGAAATTGATGATGTAGATCTCGAAGAATTCAGCGATGAAATCGAGGCTTGGATCATCGATTCTCTGAAAAATATTGGCTGTGACACAGCAAGAAGTGTACTGGAATTAAGTAAGGAAGAATTACTTAGAAGAACAGACCTTGAAGAAGAAACGATAGAAAATATCATCAGCATCTTCGAGGCAGAATTCGAAGACTAATATCTAGTTGGTGGAAGAGGCCATGCGGATTTCTATTTTCTTATAAATCCATGCTCCTTCCACCATCTTCCTTCCTTTTGGGGTTCTTTCCAGTGCTACCCTACTTGCCTGCGTCTGTTAACAAACAACAGCCCAATTTGCAGGCTAATGTGTATATAAAAAGTTTTTGATGCAAGGGAACTCTTGCCGTTTACTATACGTTATGGTAGTGGGACACTGGTAAATATTGCCTATTCTTTCTCATTTTCTTGAAGAATTAGCGTTTTTTCCATCTTTATACCCCATAATAATCCCGCTATTAGTATAAATCCGAACAAGAGTTATTAACAAAGCAGTTTTACTGTTATCTTTGCACTGCTTTTTCAACATCCTTGGCCACCAAGGTCAAAGCGGTTGTTCTTGTTCACTAAAACCTAGAGGAAATGGACAGAGCATAATTTAAGTAATCAAGCATTTATCAATCAACATTGGTTGATCTTGTTAAATAGAAAATTCATTAATGTCGAAACGTTTAGTCAAGATAGCGAAAGAACTCAATGTGGGAACGGCAACAATAGTCGAACACCTCCACAAAAGTGGGTTTGAAATTGAAAACAAACCTACCGCCAAAGTGACGGAAGAGATGTACTCGGAGTTGCTTAAGGAGTTTTCAAAGTCTATAGCTATCAAAGAAAAAGCAGACCAGCTCGTAATCGGTACTCGGCCACAAGCTAAGAAGGAAACGCCTGCCGTCGCCCCAGCGCCGCCGGTAGCTAGTACGACAACGGTCACAAGCGAACCAACGACACCCGTTACTCCCCCTCCAGCCCCCGAACCTCCTCAAGCACCTGTTGAAGAAGTGAAAGAACCAGTAGTGGAAGAGGTTATCAAACCAGAGGTAGTTGCTGAGGAACCTAAGGAGGAACCAACAACCAAAAAAGTACCAGGTCTAAAAGTGCTAGGTAAGATCGACCTTGATAAACCTAAGCCACCTAAAAATAAACCAGCGGAAACCAAGGTTGAACCAGAACCGGAACCAGAACTGGCTCCGCAGGAAGAGGAAGTTAAAGAAACGCCCCAGAGTGAGGTGACCGAAGAGGTCACTCCCGAAGTAGCAGAGTCTACACCAGAAGTAGTGGAAAAGGAAACTATTCCCCCAGTAGAGGAGCCAGCTGAAATTATAGCTAGCAATGAAAGTGAAGTGCCTGGTGAAGCAGAAGTAAAAGAAGCTGTTGTAACTGAACCAGAACCACAACCTGTTAAGGAAGAAGCTCCGGCCGTGGAAGCCAAGGAGGAGAAGCCAAAGCAGGTTCCAGAAGATAACACACCTAAACCATCTGAGCCGAGCAAGGAAACTGAGGCTCCTTCCACTATGAAAGATTCTCCTGAAGTAGTCGCTGACTCACCAGCACCTGATGCTACCGATAGTAAAACCATGCATCGGGCCGCTACTCCCGAACTTAGAGGGCTCAAGATCTTAGGTAAGATCGATACGGATAAACTCAAGAAGCCCAAGAAAAAGAAGAAAGAGAAAGAAAAGCCAAAGGCGAGAACTGATCAAAAAGGTCCTGATGGGGATAAGAAGCCAGCAGCGGGTACATCATCCGGGCAAGGTGGATCCTCTAGTGGAAGTGGTGATGGAGATCAGCCTAGAAGACGTAAGCGTAAGCGCAGAGTCGTCTCTACTTCTTCTGGCGGTAACAACCGCGGAGGACAACAAGGCGGCAATCGTCGTGGAGGACCAGGCGGCAATCGCCGTGGACCAGGTGGCAATCGCCGCGGCAACCCAAATGAGGTTAAAGAAGTTTCTAAAAAAGAAATTGAAGAAAAGATCAAGGCTACAATGGCCCGGATCTCCGGCGGTGGTAAGAAGAAGCGGCAGAAGATGCGCCGGGATAATCGTGAACGACTTCGCGAACGCCAGGAAATGCGCGAAGCAGAAACACAAACTGACAAGTTACAGTTGACAGAGTTTATCTCTGTTTCCGAATTGGCTAGCTTGATGGATGTTCCTGCGACAGATGTGATCATGGCGTGTATGAGTCTTGGGGTGATTGTATCTATCAACCAACGTCTAGATGCTGAAGTTATCGAACTGGTAGCTGCCGAATTCAACCATGAAGTTGAATTTATCAGTGTCGAAGAACAAGACGATGACGAAGTAGAAATCGTTGATGATCCGGAAGATCTTCTACCTAGAGCTCCGATTGTAACGGTAATGGGACACGTTGATCACGGTAAAACGTCATTGCTTGACTATATTCGTGAAGCCAATGTAGCAGAAGGAGAAGCCGGGGGGATTACACAGCACATCGGTGCCTACGAAGTTAAAGTAGGAGAAGATCAAAAGCGAATTACTTTCCTAGATACTCCAGGTCACGAAGCCTTTACCGCGATGCGAGCTAGGGGTGCTAAAGTAACAGATATTGCCATCGTGATTGTAGCTGCTGATGATAGCATCATGCCACAAACGCGAGAGGCCATCAGTCACTCTCAAGCCGCTGATGTTCCTATTATTTTCGCTATCAACAAGATTGATAAAGCTGGAGCTCAACCGGAGAAGATCAAACAAGAATTGGCTTCGATGAACTTCCTAGTGGAAGAGTGGGGTGGCCAGTATCAGTCGCAAGATATCTCCGCTAAAACCGGACAAAATATTGGTGAACTTCTGGAGAAGGTATTGCTAGAAGCAGAGATACTTGAGTTGCAGGCAAACCCAGATAGAAGTGCCATTGGTACGGTATTGGAAGCCTCTTTGGACAAAGGGCGTGGATACGTCACCAAAACCTTAGTGCAAACTGGTACTTTGAAGATTGGAGATTCTATGGTAGCAGGGGAACATTCAGGTAAGGTTAAGGCCATGTTCAACGAGAGAGGTAAGCGAGTGAAAATTGCTGGACCTTCTACACCTGTTCTAGTGTTAGGTCTCAGTGGAGCACCACAAGCAGGTGAACGTTTCAAGATTGTTCCTAACGAACAAGAAGCTCGACAGATCGCTTCTAAACGAGCTCAGATCATAAGAGAGCAAACTACTCGTGCTACTAAGCGTGTAAGTTTGGATGAGATCGGACGTCGATTGGCACTGGGTACCTTTAAAGAACTTAACCTTATCGTTAAAGGTGACTTTGACGGTTCTGTAGAAGCCCTTTCTGATTCCTTGATCAAACTATCTCAAGAAACAGTTCAGGTTAATGTAATCCATAAAGCGGTAGGTCAAATTATTGAATCAGATGTATTGTTAGCATCTGCTTCTGATGCGATCGTTGTTGGATTCCAAGTACGTCCTTCACTCGGAGCACGTAAACTAGCTGAACGCGAAGGGGTACAGATCAAAACTTACTCCATTATCTATGAAGCCATTGAGGAAATCAAGCTTGCTATCGAAGGTATGCTTGAACCTACGAAGGAAGAAAAAGTAATGGGTCAAGTTGCTGTACGCGAAGTCTTCAAGATTAGTAAAGTCGGAACCGTTGCAGGTTGCTATGTGGAAGAAGGTAAAATCGCAAGAAATTCCAATATCCGTTTGGTTAGAAATGGTATTGTGATTTATCCTACTCGAGAAGGTGTAACGGGTGAAATTGCTTCTCTGAAACGATTCAAGGAAGATGTGAAAGAAGTTAGAAATGGCATGGAATGTGGTATTTCTATCAAAAACTTCAATGACATCAAAGTTGGAGACGTGATTGAAGCTTACGAGATCATAGAGATCAAACAGCGTCTGAAAGAATAGAAAATATTCATTTATTTCAAATAGCAAAAAGGAGCGCAGTCAAATTGATTGCGCTCCTTTTTTTATGGCTATCTCGCACAGAAATTTATGTTACAAAGTACTTAGTATTTAATAATCTTCCTTACCCATTCCTCGTCTCCAATTTTCAATCGGAGTAGATAGAACCCATTACTCCAATCAACAACATGGATAGCATGACTGAAATAGCGCTCAAGGTTTTCCCAATTCATTTGATAAACACGTTGTCCATTGCTGTTGAATACTTCAAGTTGGACACTAGCAGTAGTCTGTAGAAAACTGCTGATATACACCGTTTCTTGACTTGGGTTTGGGCCGATATTTAGGATTCCATTTGTGGGCGTAGGTTGATTAACTTCTGCGCAAGTCTCTGCATCTAATAGGTTAGAACGCATTTCCAATAGAGCTGCCAGCATCCTGAATTTTTGACCCTGTGTAAACATATGTAGACACTGATCATTCGTGTAGTTCATAAAATTCATGTACATATCCTGCGACCCGCAACTTTCAGGTATACTGCTCAAGCCATCAGGGCATTGTCCATTGAAGGTACTACTTTGTAAAGGGGTATCCGGAACCCGATCATCACCCTTACAATCTGAATTGAAAAAACCCTCCCCCCACGGATGGAAAAGACCAAAGTAGTGTCCCACTTCATGCGTCAAAGTACGCCCCATATTAAGTCGAGGATGATCATTTATTCCAAAAACTCGATAATCAATCACTACCCCATCCTCCTCAGGAATATTTTGTCCGGGATAACTTCCAAAACCAACCAGGTTATTTTCAAGATTAGCAATCCATATATTCAAGTATCGATCCGTATCCCAGGCATCCTGTCCTTCTCCTGACGAATAGTACACTTGTTTGATGCTTAAGCTATCTGCAAAAGTTCTTGTTCGAGTAATCCCAGAAGTAGCATTACCCTCTGGATCGGTGGTAGCTAAGCAAAACTCAATATCTACTGAAGCTGCGACAGACTTAAATGGAGTAGGGAGTAGGCCGAATCCCGTATTCTGGCCAGTGTAATCTAAATTGAGAATATTAAGTTGAGCTGCAATGGCTTCATCCCCTAGATTTTCCGCCTCTGTATTCCATAGTACATGGAAAACGACAGGAACTTGAAAAGAGGAACGAGTTTCTAATGGGGTAAGATTTTGTATCCGATCTTGTAAGCGTTTTTCTATTTCAATCATCCGACTAGAGAACGTAACATCCGCCTGTCTAGCCTGGAACCATCTTTCATCAAATGAGCAATGGGACTGAGCAACTAGTCCGATTCCTATTTGTATCGAGATAAATAGACAAAACAAGTGTTTTTGGGATATAAACATAATCCGGTTTTGAAATTCCTAACGTAGAACTGAGTTCTTTCAAGATGTATGTTAAAATCCTGTTCTAACATTTTTTACGATCTGCTTTTAGCTAAGATATTATTTAGCAATAGCTCACTGAAAACGGTGGAGCTCTTTTAACTCAATAATCATGCTTAAGTAACTTGCTAAAGGAATGGTACCTGGAAAGCGAGGGCCTTTAGCTAAAAGAAAAAATAATTAGAGGCCCGCTAAAATAAAGTGGGGGGCTCATTTATCTTTTGATGCAGATCAGGAGCATTATTGCGTACATTGTTTACCCGCGTGGAGACCTGATACATATCCAATATACCGTCTTTAGGCGTATGTAACAGGGCTAAGGTTTCATCAAGAGAAAGATCACTTAGCCATTCACTTCTTTTATCTCCCTCATTAAGTATGACCGGCATACGATTGTGTACACCACTCATTTCTTGATTTGGAGGGGTGGTGATAATAGAAAAACTTTTCACAGCATAATCATCTTTATACCAGATATCCCAAATCCCAGCAAGAATTAATAAATCCCCACTTTTGTGGAAAATTCGATAGGGGATTTTCTGCGTCCCAATCTTTTTCCATTCATAAAAACTATCCACAAGAACTAAACACCTTCGCTTTCGAATAGGAATCCGAAAAGAAGGCTTAGAAGAAATCCCCTCCTGTCTTGCATTAATTAGCTTACTGGCGTTCTTTTCATCCTTGGACCAATAAGGAATTAATCCCCAGGTGAGGTATTGCAAGATATCGGGCTTATCATTAGTAATAACGTAGGCGTGTTGAGTAGGAGCAATATTGAAGCTAATCCGCAAATTAACGCCTGTTTCGACTTGCTCACCTAACTGCTGCTGTATTTTCTCTTTAGATGTGACAAAAGAAAATCGACCACACATATCGTACTATTTACCTTCCTGATCCTAGTCGAAACCAAAGAAGATGATTTTAATAATTGATCCTAAGTAGTTATCCACATGCTTTTCAAAAGACTAAGCAATCATTCCGTCAGAAGATAGGCTAAAAACATGAACATTTCAATCAATTTGCTTGATTAATAGCTTATACACTATACCTAACAATAACTCAAAACACAATTACTAAACTCAAAACAAATCGATACTAAATCATGTTTCGAGACTTATTAACACCCCCTTAATCTAGCATACATAAAACACTCATAATAAACAGTATATAAAATCAGTAAATCAACAGTGAGTGTGTAAAAATACGTCTAAAACCTACAGCTTTTTCCACAGCTACTAAGAAATGGACCGAAGACTAATGTTACTAACTATGAACACATTACTTAACTGTGAGTTTACATAGCAGTTATTGACATTGCAAAGTAAAATTTCAAGGTATGTGGACAAAAAAGTTTTCCTGTGAATGACTTTTCCACCGGTTGTGAATAAGTTTGTAAATCACTGAAAATAAACTTGATTTAGTAAAAGTGAAGTGTTGAAAACTGTTTACAACTAGACAAAACTGAGTTTACATAATTTTAACAAACGAAATTCCTAACAAACTAACACTACTGATGATGAGGGGCTTTTTTTTAAAAATTATAAAATATATCATATAAGAGGACCAGAAATCCCAAATACCCCTCTAAACAAAAACATTTAATTTCAAATAGATTCACCTTATGAGTACAGGAGTTGCTGCAGTTAAAAAAGACCACTTATCTACTAGCACTCGGTATCATTCAGCAGTCAAGATCTGGTTGATTATTGGCCTAGTTATGATTTTCTTCCAGGTAGTAATTGGAGGAGTTACTCGACTAACAGGATCCGGATTATCCATCACTAAATGGGAAATTGTTACAGGGACCTTCCCTCCCATGAGTGCCGCACAGTGGGAAAAAGAGTTTGATCTGTATAAGGCTACCCCACAATATCAAAAGATCAATGAAGGGATGAGTATGGGCGATTTCAAGTTCATTTACTTTTGGGAGTATTTTCACCGACTTTGGGCACGTTCTATGGGATTTGTTTTCATAATTCCTCTAGTTGTCTTCTGGCGGAAGAAATGGATTGATAGGCCGCTCTACAAGCGCTTAGGCATAGTTTTCCTACTAGCTGCCCTTGTAGCTTCTTTTGGATGGATAATGGTTGCCAGTGGATTAATCAACCGTCCTTGGGTAAATGCTTACAAGCTAACGATGCATTTATCCTTGGCGTTTATCCTTTACAGCTACTTGTTATGGACGACATTTAATGCTACACTACCTCATCTAAAAGTTATTAACAATCGCATGTTGAAAAGGGGAATACTCCTGATTTTAGGGGTATTATCCTTACAAATAGTACTAGGTGGGGTTGTTTCGGGAATGAAGGCAGGACTCTTTTATCCGACTTGGCCCGACATGAATGGGGAATGGATTCCTGCGCTACTTTTTGATGCTAATCAATGGACTGTGGAAAACTTTGTTCAATACGATAAAGGCCTCTTTATGGCAGCCTTTATTCAGTTGGCACACAGGACTACAGCTTACCTGTTGACAATCATTGTATTAGCTTACTTTTTTAGAGCAAAAAAGACAGCGATTAGTAAGGGATTTCAACTAGGGTTATACATGTTGGTAAGTATGTTAGTAATTCAAGTTCTGCTTGGAATCTTTACGGTAGTAAACAGTGTGGGGACTATTCCAGTGGGTTTAGGCGTGATGCACCAAGGTGGAGCCTTAGTTCTTTTAAGTATTTCGTTATTTCTACTTTTTCAGCTGCGGAATGTTAAAAATTATGAAAATGTGGAAAACTATGTGGGAAAATTGTAGATTTGTTAATCTAACTTATTGATACTAAAGAAAAATGCCTCTTGGAGTTAAACTAAACATCCAGGAGGCTTCTTTATTCTAGGCTAGGTCAAATCAAAGGAAATAGCCATTTCCTTATAGATACCTACCGATTGGCCTTTATATTTAGCCGGTGTCCGAGTCGGCGCCCCTTCCTAAACTCTTTTCATTTCTTGGAATCTAGGAATCTGAATTCTAATCCATTTTCACTTGCCTGTATAGTTTTTGAGTCACTGTATTTTTATTTGGTTAACTTGCTTCTCTAATGCGTTGCAAATATGGTACTGGTTGGTATACTGATGGGGATTATCGGCATTCTGGTTGTCCTTAGCGCTCGTTCCATCACAACATTCTTTCATGAACTAGGTCATGCTATTCCGGCTCTGCTCTTCACGGATGATAGAGTAGATGTCTATGTAGGGTCCTATGGGGATATCTCTAAAAGTTGGCAGTTGGATATTGGTCGATTGCGCTTCTACTTGACTTATAAAATATGGGGATGGGATTTGGGTATGTGCGTAAGTAAAGGAGCAGAATACTACTTTCAGCAAATGCTAATTGTTTTAGCTGGCCCCTTGATGAGTTTAGGTATTGCTGCATTTTTGCTGTTCGCTTTGATATCCTATGACAGTCCAGCACTGTGGAAGGGCCTCTTCCTCGTTTTTTTCTTCTCTACCATTTGGGATTTTTTTGTCAATATTATTCCAGGCAAAAATCCCATTGAATTGCACGATGGGACCTCCACTTATAATGATGGAGCTCTGCTTATCCGTTTGTGGCAGGAAAAAGATATGCCTGATGTCTATTTTGAAGGAATGAAAGCTCAGGCTGCTCAAGACTATATCGGGGCCTCTAAATGCTTTGAGGAAACCATTACTTTGATTGGGCCGAAAAAGGTAGTGCAAGAAAAACTACTATCGAGTTTGATGGCTTCGGGGGAAAACCAAAAGGCTTTGGACTTTTTTGTCGAGCAACATGGTGATAGGAAATTGAGTGTAGCTCAGTTTTTAC
Organism: Saprospiraceae bacterium; assembly: GCA_013214355.1. Classification (GTDB taxonomy): domain Bacteria; phylum Bacteroidota; class Bacteroidia; order Chitinophagales; family Saprospiraceae; genus DT-111. The sequence goes on from JABSSL010000077.1 coordinate 19,629, forward strand.
TTCTTGGTGATTTGTACATGAAAGTTCAGCAATACGAAAATGCGCTCAAAGCCTATAGTGCTTATCTATATATAGTATTTCGTGATGAGATCACTATCTGTAAAAAGGGGATGGCTTTGCTATACCTAGGTGAATTTAACCTGGCTATTGCAGAGTTCGATATTGCAATTCGTATTAATGAGGAAGAAGCATTAGCATATGCTTATCGTGGAAGAGCTTATTTGGCATTGCGACTATGGCGCAAGGCAGAAGAGGATATCGATAAATCCTTAGCGTTGAAACCTGATTTACCAGAAGCGCATCTATTTCTGGGTATGTATCAGGAAGAAATGAAAGAATATACACTAGCACTTGAATCCTATACACGAGCTAAAGAATTAGAAGTAGATTATCATGGCATCGATTTCTTAATCGCTTCTGTGGAACAATCGATCGGAAGAAATTAATATTTAGAGACTGTCCTAAAGTAGAAGTTTATGTTATATGATCAACTGCAAGAGGCTCTTTCATTTCTTAAGGAAAGCGTTTCTTTTCAACCTAAGTTTGGTATTATTCTTGGAACAGGCTTGGGGCAATTAGCGGATGATATAGAAGTTTCAGCTTCGATCGCATACAAAGATATTCCGCATTTTCCAGTTTCGACGGTGGAAAGTCATAAAGGTCAATTGGTTTTTGGGTCTTTGGATGGTATTCCCGTAGTAGCTATGGTAGGCCGATTCCACTATTATGAGGGCTACTCCATGAAAGAGGTAACTTTTCCAGTTAGAGTACTGAAATTATTAGGTATTGATCTACTGGTAATCTCCAATGCTGCCGGCGGTACTAACCCTGATTACCAGGCCGGAGACATTGTATTTGTGCGGGATCATATAAATATGCAACCGGAGAATCCCTTACGAGGACCAAATGACGAACGATTAGGTATCCGATTTCCAGATATGCTGGCAACTTATGATAGGGATTTAAATGCAAAGGCCATGGCCATAGCAAAAGCTAATGGCATTCGTACCTACGAAGGGGTATATTATGGTTTGCAAGGCCCCAACCTGGAGACACCTGCCGAATATCAATTTATCCACCGTGTTGGAGGAGATTTAGTAGGAATGTCAACAATTCCGGAGGTATTGGTGGCACGACACATGAACTTGGCTGTTTTTGTTTTATCGGTAGTGACCAATAAGTGTTACCCCTTAGATGCTATTGAAGGAACAACCTTGGAGGAAGTAATTGAGACAGCATCTTCAGCAGAGCCTAAAATGAGATTGATTGTTAAAGAATTGTTGAAGGATCTAGAGGTAGGCTAACTTCGAACTACTTTCCGTACCAAAAGAAATAGGATAGTTGCAATCATTAGAAAACCAATAAGACTAATGGGATTAGAAACGGTTTCTTCTAACACGTCCCAAAACTTGAAAAAGACGAAATAGATTAGGGCTCCAGTCAGCATAAGCCCCATAAAAATTTGCTTGGCATTCATGAGATAAATGGTTTGCTTGATTAATCTGATAGTATAAAATTGGGAGTAAAAATAAGTTTCTTTTCACCTCTTCATTATGTAAATTTGCCTGTTGGTTAAACATCATGGCGCAAAGCCTTGTTCAAGATTGTGTTGATAGGAAAACACATAATTATACTACCTGTCGGCACCACACCACAAGACGAGAGTCCGCTCACTGGACACATAACATATGGCAAAAGAAAATCAAAACGGGATAAGTGCAAATGGTGAAATCTTTGCCGATGACTACATTGAAGTCACAGGAGCAAGAGTACACAATCTAAAAGATATTAATGTTAAGATTCCCCGCAACAAGCTAGTTGTAGTGACGGGAATCAGTGGAAGTGGAAAATCGTCACTTGCCTTTGATACCATATATGCCGAAGGTCAACGGCGGTATATGGAAACCTTCACGGCATATGCTCGACAGTTTATTGGTGAAATGGAGAGACCTGATGTGGAGAACATTGCAGGTCTTAGTCCGGTAATTTCCATTGAACAGAAAACGACAGGCCGAAATCCTCGTTCTACAGTTGGCACTATTACAGAAGTGTATGATTTCATGCGCTTACTATTTGCTCGTGTTGGGGAAGCTTATTCTTTCGAGACGGGGAAGAAGATGGTACGGTATAGTGAGGAACAGATGAAAGATCTGATCTATGATCAATTTGGGAACAAGAAGATTTCCTTATTAGCGCCTTTGGTGAGAGGTAGGAAAGGGCATTACAGAGAACTGTTTGACCAAGTCCGTAAACAGGGCTATGCCAAAGTTCGTATTGATGGAGAGATTGAAGATCTCAAACCAGGAATGCAAGTCGACCGGTATAAGATTCATGACATTGAAGTTGTGGTTGATCGGATAAAAGTAACGGAGGAGCGAAGAGATCGAATTGGTGAATCTTTGCAAACCACCTTACGGATTGGGAATGGTCTTCTAATGATCATGGATAATGACAGTGGAGAAGTGACGGTGCTCAGTAAGCATCTGATGGATCCTGTTTCTGGAATTTCCTATGAGGAACCCTCTCCAAATTCTTTTTCCTTTAATTCTCCATATGGGGCATGCCCAAGTTGCAAAGGCTTGGGTATGGTGCATAAAGTGGATATGGACAAGGTGATTCCTGATCGGAACAAGTCCATTAATCAGGTTGGAATTGTCCCGCTCGGAGAAGTTCGGGATAATATGACTTTCAAGCAATTACGTGCAATTGCGAAAAAATACAAGTTCTCCTTTTCCACACCTATTAAAGACATTCCCGAGAAAGCGCTGAATACCATTTTATATGGAGGAGATGATAGTTTTGAGATTTCCGTGAATTATGGAAAGCAGGATTATTCCTATAATCTTGCCTATGAGGGACTATTGCAGATGCTGGAAAGGTGGTATAAGAATTCTACTTCTGAAAAGATCCGACGTTGGGCGGAGGGGTTCTTGAGTATAGATAAATGTCCAGAGTGTAATGGCCTTAGGTTGAAGAAGGAGTCTCTGCACTTTAAAATAAATGAGCGCAATATAGGCGAATTGGCAGAACTAGATATCAACGATCTCTACACTTGGATGGATGGAGTAAAAAGTCAACTTTCTGAGCGTCAACAAATAATTGCCAAAGATATTCTAAAGGAAATCCAGTTCCGATTGGGATTTCTGTTGCACGTCGGATTAGACTACTTGAGCTTGAATCGGCCGGCACGAACCTTGTCTGGTGGAGAGGCCCAAAGAATTAGATTAGCCACGCAGATTGGATCTCAATTAACGGGTATTACTTATATCCTGGATGAACCCAGTATAGGATTGCATCAACGAGACAACCAAAGACTGATAGAATCATTACGTGAGTTATCGGATATAGGCAATACGGTTCTGGTGGTGGAACATGATAAGGACATCATGTTGGCTTCTGATTATTTAATAGATCTGGGGCCCGGTGCAGGACAATTAGGAGGGGAGTTAGTAGGAGAAGGAGTTCCCGGACAGTTTGTGAAAAACGAAACCATTACCTCGGCCTATCTAAATGGACAAGAGAAAATTGAGGTACCTAAGAAGAGAAGAAAGGGGAATGGTAAGTTTTTGGAATTGAAAGGTGCTACTGGTAATAACCTAAAAAAGGTGAGTATCAAAATTCCACTCGGTACTTTCTGTTGTGTAACGGGGGTATCGGGAAGTGGAAAATCTACGCTGATTAATGAAACCTTGTATCCAATTTTGAGGCAACACTTTTATAAGAGTCTCAAGAAACCAATGCCTTATAATAAGATCATAGGGTTGGAGCATGTGGATAAGGTTATTGAAATTGATCAATCTCCTATCGGTCGAACACCAAGGTCTAATCCGGCCACTTATACTGGTGTTTTTACTCCTATTCGAAAGTTGTATTCTGATTTACCTGAAGCAAAGATTAGAGGATACAAGCCAGGGCGGTTTTCCTTTAATGTGAAAGGAGGACGTTGTGAAGTTTGTCAAGGTTCAGGAATGCGGATGATAGAAATGAATTTCCTTCCTGATGTTTACGTGGAATGTGAAAACTGCTTAGGGCGACGCTATAATCGAGAAACACTTGAGATCTTATATAAAGGAAAATCAATAAGCGACGTACTGGACATGCCGGTTCGGGAAGCTGTTGAATTTTTCAAAAATATTCCTAACATCTATAGGAAATTAAAGACCCTAGATGAAGTAGGTCTAGGGTATATCACGCTAGGACAACAAGCTACCACTCTCTCTGGTGGTGAAGCGCAGCGTGTAAAGTTAGCAGAAGAGCTATCCAAAAGAGATACAGGCAATACCGTATATATTCTAGATGAACCTACTACTGGTTTACACTTCCAGGATATTCGTCAATTACTGGGGGTCTTGAATAAGCTAGTCGATAAAGGAAATACCATTATTGTTATTGAACATAATATGGATGTCATAAAAGTGGCAGACTATATTATTGATATGGGGCCTGAAGGAGGCCATCGTGGAGGAACGGTGGTTGGGAAGGGTACTCCTGAAGCTATTGCCAAGATTAAGAAAAGTCACACCGGTCATTTTCTCAAAGAAGAATTACTATAGATTGAGGTTGTTATTTTAGTGAGAATTCTCGTATTTTATATGAGATAGTATGAATGACACCACCCAAGTCGGTTTTACTAGACAAGATTTTATTTGTATCTAGTAGAAGTGGGCCATCCTTGTTCCGAAAATTAAAGGAGGTTATGTGCTATACCTTATCTCCGTATGTAAACAAGTGGCCCTAGTTTTTCGGAGCCTAATCCATACAACTATTTATTTACGCCTCCTATCTAAGCACTTGGGCTATGAGAAAAATGATCAACCAACTCTTTCGTCTCTATTACAAGCAACGATACAAAACCATTGAACATTATATGCAGCACCCGCATGATGTTCAGCAAGCTTTGTTGACGCAGTTAATCGAGGCTACCAGGCATACGGTCTGGGGGAAGAAGTATGATCATCGTTCAATTCATAATCTACCCACCTTTATGGATCGCATTCCGATCAGTCAATACGAGGATATTCAACCCTACATCAAACGCATGATGATGGGAGAGAAAGATGTCCTTTGGAGTGGGCAAGTAAGGTGGTTTGCTAAATCTTCTGGGACCACCGACGGCAAAAGCAAATATATTCCCGTCACTAGTCAAAGTAGGAAGTATTGCCATATTCGTGGAACATGGGATACAATGACCCTCTTCTATCGTCATCGTAGTGATGCACGTCAGTTCGAGTGTAAAAGTATAGTGATGGGAGGGACAGTCGAAAGGTACGCACCCTATCCTAAAACGATGATTGGTGATGTCTCTGCGATCATGATTAGTCACATGCCATTTGTTGGTCGTCCATTTTATATTCCTGATTTTAAAACTGCACTTCTACCAGATTGGGAAGAGAAGCTGGAACGATTGGCACGAATTGCAGCAGATACGCCCAATGTGGTGATGATCGGAGGAGTACCGACTTGGACTGTGGTATTGCTACGCCGAATATTGGAACTTACTGGCAAGGACAATATGTTGGAAGTCTGGCCGGAAGCCCAGCTGTATGTGCACGGCGGTGTTAGTTTTGTTCCATATCGCGAACAATTTAGAAACTTCTTTCCTTCGAATGATTTCACCTATCAAGAAACCTATAATGCTTCGGAAGGTTTCTTTGCTGTACGAGACGATTTCTCCTCTAATGATATGCTGCTTCTTCTGGATAATGGGATTTATTATGAGTTCTTACCGGTTGAAGAATGGTATAAAGAGAATCCGAAGGCAATTCCATTATCTGAAGTTGAGATCGGTGTGAATTATGCTATGGTAATAAGTACTAATGCTGGACTTTGGAGATATGTACCTGGTGATACTGTGATGTTCACTTCGACTTATCCGTACAAGATTCAGATTACTGGACGTACAAAGCAGTTTGTTAATGCTTTCGGAGAAGAGGTCATGGTAGATAATACAGATAAAGCCTTAGCCAAAACCTGCCTTGCCACTCAAGCGACGGTAGTAGATTATACTGTGGCACCGATCTATTTTCAACAAGAAGACCGCGGGCGGCATGAATGGCTGATTGAGTTTGAACATCCACCTGTTGATTTGGAATACTTCTCTAAGCTTCTAGATCAGAATTTGCAAGCCATCAATTCGGATTACGAGGCCAAAAGGTACAAGAGTATAGCCTTAGCAAGATTGAAGCTTACGGTCTTACCCACTGGAACTTTTAAGGAATGGCTCAGGGCAAAAGGAAAATTAGGGGGTCAGCATAAGGTTCCCAGGCTGGCTAATGATCGGAAATATATTGATGAGATTCTTTCCTTTACGGCGACTTAGTAATTCCAATTGAATCTTTCTTTTCTCTCCTTCGTATTATTGGGTATTGCTGTGTGAGCAGCAGTTCATTTACCTCAATCCATATCTAGAAGATATTTTTAGTACTGGACTCCATATTAATCATCTTTGTGATATAAAATAAGTTTAGTGCTATACAAACTCCTAAACAAAAATCTATACTTTTGCCCTTTCTATAGCGGGCGAGTGACATGGAGTTGAGTGTTTTATATTCTAAGTTCCTAACCAATCCTTTTACCAACAGTTATTCAATTAAGTTTGGTTGATTAAAGACCGATGCTATGAAGGTGTTAAAATTTGGTGGTTCATCTGTCGCTAAGCCAGATCGAATTAAAGGTGTTGTAAACATCCTAAAATCCTATTACCTACGAGGGGATCAATTCACTGTTGTATTTTCAGCTTTTGGAGGTGTGACAGATATGTTGATTCAAATGAGTGAGAAAGCCGCGGAAGGAGATGATGGATATTTAGAAATGTTTGAAGAGTTTAGTCAGCGACATCTGGAGGCTGCCCGAACGTTGCTAGGGCAAGAGCATCTCCAGCAGGTGATTCCGCATTTGGATAATAACCATGAAGTTCTTCGCAATCTCCTTTACGGTATATTCTTGGTTCGAGAGGCCTCTCGTCGGACAATGGATTATGTGTTGAGTTTCGGCGAAAGAAATTCTGCGTATATAATTTCCTTTGCCTTGAAGGAGCAAGGTATTAATGCAAACTACTTGGATGCCAGGAAGGTGGTGAAGACAGATAAGAGTTTTGGTTCTGCGAAAGTGGACTTCAATCGTACTTACCAAAATATAAGAGATCATTATAAGGAGCATCCAGAAATTCAAGTAGTGACGGGTTTCATTGCCTCGGCTAAAGGAGGGTTGACTACTACACTTGGTAGAGGAGGTTCTGATTATACAGCTTCCCTCATCGCCGCTGGACTTAATGCCAAGGTCATTGAAATTTGGACAGATGTGGATGGTGTATTAACTGCCGATCCACGAAAAGTGAAAAAGGCATTTACGATTCCGACGATGACCTATGCTGAAGCAATGGAGATGTCTCACTTTGGAGCGAAGGTCATCTACCCTCCTACCCTACAACCTGCTTTGCAAAAAGGAATTCCTCTTTACATCAAGAATACTTTTAATCCAGATTTCTCGGGTACGCTTATTTCTGAGAAACCGGATTTGCAAGGAGCTGCAGTGAAGGGAATTTCATCAATAGGTGATGTAGCCTTGTTGACTTTATCGGGAAGTGGACTTTTTGGAGTACCTGGTATTGCGGCAAGATTATTCAACTCTCTAGCGCAAGCAGAAATCAACGTTATTCTGATTACGCAAGGTTCTTCTGAACATGCCATCAGTTTTGCGATCCAACCGCGTTGGGCCAATAAGGCAAGACAAATTGTATCGAAGGCTTTTGAATATGAAATGCAGATGGGGATTGTCAACCCGATCAAGGTTGAAGAAGATCTATCGGTCGTAGCTATTATTGGCGAGAATATGAGATACCAGCCAGGTATTGCTGGTCGTCTGTTCCAAGCACTTGGCAAAAATGGAATCAATACTACTGCCATAGCCCAAGGCTCTTCGGAATTGAATATTTCTGTAGTCATCAATAAGAACAATGAGACGAAGGCATTGAATGCTTTGCATGAATCATTCTTCTTATCAGATACCAAGGAGCTTCATCTATTTATGGTTGGTGTTGGATTAATTGGTGGTACACTTCTTAATCAAATCAAGCAACAAGCTGAATACTTGAAAAGTAGCCGATCTTTAGAAATTAAAGTGGTAGGTCTGTCTAATACCAAGACGATGTTGTTCCATGAAGGAGGTATAGATCTTGCCACCTGGAGGGAAGACCTGCAAGCTTCTCCGATGTCCGCTGATCTTTCCACTTTTGTGGAAAAGATGAAAAATTTCAATTTGACGAATACCATCTTTGTCGATAACACTGCTGACGATAAGATTGCTGATTTCTATGAAGGAATATTGGATTCCAGTATTTCTATCTCAACACCAAATAAGGTAGCGACTTCTTCTTCCTATTTACAATATCAACGCCTCAAGCGTATTGCTCATAAACGAGATGTACAATTCATGTACGAAACAAATGTTGGGGCTGGTCTACCGGTTATCTCGACTTTGCGTGATTTGATTATTAGTGGAGACCGAATCATTAAGATTGAAGGAGTACTGTCTGGATCGCTGTCTTTTATCTTCAACACCTTTAAGCAAGGAGTGTCATTTAGTGGGATCGTAAAAGAAGCTGGAGAGAAAGGTTATACGGAGCCGGATCCAAGAATTGATTTGAACGGTGTCGACGTTCGGAGAAAGCTGTTGATCTTGGCCCGGGAATCTGGCATGTCTCTAGAAAGCGAGGAGATAGAAATTGAGAATATACTTCCAGAGGCTTGCAGAGTTGCACCGACAGTAGAAGCCTTTTTCACGGAGTTAGAAAAAGCAGATCCTTATTTTGAGGAGATGATCAAGACTGCAACGGAAAGTCATAATCGCTTGCGGATGATTGCTAAGTTAGAAGACGGCAAAGCCAAGATTGGTTTGCAAGAGGTTGATCAAGATCATCCCTTCTACAGCCTAAGTGGAAGTGATAATATGATTGTCTTTACAACAGAGAGATATAAGGAGAGACCCTTAGTAGTGAGAGGTCCTGGTGCAGGTGCTGAAGTTACAGCAGCGGGTGTTTTTGCAGAAATTGTTACTATTGGGAATTATCTTTCATAAGAACCTGAAAATCAATAGCTTGCATGATAAAGTGGCATTTTTCAGGTACTGAGAAATGCCACTTTTTCTTTAAGTTGCTGATTTTCAATGATTTAGTGTGTATTGTTCTTTTAATTGATCTACAGGTAGATCATATACAGATATTTTAGATTTATGAATGCAGGTTTAAAAGTTTTTGCCCCAGCATCAGTTGCTAATGTGGCATGTGGATTTGATGTCTTGGGCTTTGCCTTGGAGAAACCAGGAGATGAAATCATTGTACGATTTTCAGATAAGCCAGGTTTAAGGATAACGGCGATAACGGGAGCAAAAGGAAAGCTTCCTTTTGAAGTGGAAAAAAATACGGCGGGGTTTTCTGCTCAGCGCTTGTTAGAACATTTAGGAGAAACCGATCGTGGTATTGAAATGGAGATTCACAAAAAGATGCCTTTCGGAAGTGGGTTAGGATCTAGTGCAGCAAGTGCCGTAGCCGGTGTGATGGCTGTGAATGAATTGCTGAAGCGCCCGCTTGAGAAGCGTGAGTTATTACACTTTGCTGTGTTGGGTGAACAGTTGGCTGATGGTGCCTACCATGCAGATAATGTTGCTCCATCCTTAATAGGAGGGATGATCTTGATTCGCAGTAATGAAGATCTTGACGTTCATCGTTTACCATTACCGCAGGGGCTTTATGCTTCCGTAGTATATCCTCATGTGAAAATTCTTACCAAGGATGCAAGGGCAGTCTTGAGTGATCAAGTAAGCTTGAATAAGTGTATTCAGCAGAGCAGTAATTTGGCTGGCTTGGTGGTTGGCCTTTACAATGGAGACTTGGATTTGATTAGTCGTTCTTTGGAGGATGTTATTATTGAACCTCAGAGAGCAAAATTGATCCCTCATTTTTATGAGGTAAAGGAAGCCGCTATGAAAGCTGGTGCAATGGGTTGTAGTATTTCAGGTGCAGGTCCGTCCATTTTTGCTTTGTCTGCGAATAGTCTAATTGCAGAGAATGTTGGTAAGGCTATGGAGAAGGTTTTTCATGATGCGAAGATTCCAAATGAACTTTTTGTCTCCCCTATTAACCAGGAAGGAGCTATTAAATGTTGATCTATGAAATTGTATAGTACCAAGAATAAGGATAATGTAGCGGATTTGAAGGAGGCAGTAATGAAGGGATTGCCGGATGATAACGGCTTATATATGCCTTTCTCAATCCCTGAACTACCCCAAAGCTTCATAGATAATCTAGCAGATTATTCATTTCAAGAGATAGGAATTACCGTATGTAAGGCACTCTTTGGTGACTACATACCTTCTGCTGACATCGAGCAGATTGTAAATAATGCTATAGAGTTTTCAGCTCCAGTAGTTCGATTAGATGATCAGAAGTATATACTGGAACTATTTCATGGTCCTTCTTTAGCCTTTAAGGATTTCGGGGCGAGGTTCATGGCTCAGTTAATGGGCTACTTCAATAAAGAGGAAAGTGATAAGTTAGTAATTCTGGTGGCTACTTCAGGTGATACAGGTGGAGCGGTAGCCGCAGGTTTTTATCAAACACTAGGTATAGAAGTTGTTATCCTCTACCCTAGTGGTAAGGTAAGTCTCTTACAAGAGAAACAGCTAACCACCTTAGGACATAATATTACTGCCTTGGAAGTAGATGGCACCTTCGACGATTGCCAGACCTTAGTGAAGAAAGCCTTTTTGGATAGCGAGTTGAATAAGAGTATTCGATTAAGTTCAGCAAATTCGATCAATATTGCTCGGTTAATACCCCAGTCTTTTTACTACTTTGAAGCGTACAAGCAACTTTCAAAGGAGGGAAATCCAATAGTCTTTTGTGTACCAAGTGGCAATTTTGGCAATCTCACAGCAGGACTTTTGGCTCAGAAAATGGGGCTTCCGATTCATCATTTCATTGCTGCCACCAACAAGAATGATGTTGTACCTGCTTATTTAGACAGTGGATTGTATGAACCTAGACCTTCTGAACGTACACTTTCCAATGCAATGGATGTGGGAAATCCATCTAATTTTGCTAGAATGGTAGATTTATATAGGGCGTTTGGAGAGGCAAATTCAGCGGTTCTGAGTGCTTGGCCAGGAATGAAAACGGCCATTTCTGGGTTTGCTTATGATGATTTGGAAACAGAATCTGCGGTTGTAGAGGTTATGAATAAGTATAATTATACCATTGATCCGCATGGAGCTATAGGATATTTAGCGCTGGAGAAGTATCAAAAAGAGAACCCAGATACTAGGGGGATCATTCTGGAGACTGCCCATCCTAGTAAATTCTTGGATGATATGGTACGTATTCTGGGCCATGATATAGAGGTTCCAGATCGATTAGCTGTGTTGAAGGATAGGGAAAAAGTAGCTCATTCTACTCCTAACAGCTATGACGAATTCCGCTCTTGGCTGCTCAGTAACTACTAATTTGGGCTTTATCTTGCATTGAATTTTAAGTTCTGATAGCATGTAATAGGGGATAAATCGAAGATTTATCCCCTATTTATTTGCCTAATGTTCCACGTGGAACATACATTTTAACTGGTATTTAAGCGCCAATTAGATGTTCCACGTGGAACATTGGGCGAGTCTTTTCCCTGAATTATGATTCAAAAGAGGGGAATTATCTGAGCATTATAGTCGTTTATCTTGTTTCTTTCTTGCAAGAAATCGTTCAAATTTGAACCGAGATATGGGTTAGTTCTATCCAGGAATCATGCATGAAAGTCAGGCAAAAGATGATCTCTTCGGGCAATAGAGTGACTTGTCCTATAGATATAGATGGAAGTTTGAGGCAAGATTTCAACTTCCAATATGAGTTTATACTAGTTATAGCTTACCTGATTCAGCTTATTTCATGGCTCTTTATGGAGTGTATAAAGTACTGACTGGTGACAAATCTGGTTCCAAAAAAGTAATTGATAGGTCTATTTTTCGCCAGTGTTATAAGTGGACATGTACCAGTATTCGATGTAGAATAGTGTTTTTTGAGTAGTATAATTCGTCTAGTACATACTTTTTGATAGTGAAAATTGAGTGCATTTTACCTAGTACCTATAGCTTAGAAACTGACACCTAAGTGAAGAAGGGCTTACTATGAATACGTTTTGTTTCTTTCGAAATGCTTCTGAGGATGTATTTCCCATTTAGAAAGTACCTGAATTTAGGGTGGAAATATGGTAAAGCTAAAATGATATTTTGGGTCTTGGTCTCTGCTGAGGAGAACAAATCAAAATGGAAATTCTAATTCAGAGGTCGAGAAAAGTAGGAACAGTCGAAGGTTTTGAACCATAGAATAACTTACCCATGGTTGGATAAATTGAGTAAACAGTCCAATCACATACATGCTAGATAGTAGTATCATGATAAGATAAGGGAGGAGTCCTGAAAAATATTGACGGATATTGCTGGCCAATGGTAGGGCATTGCCATAGCTTTCATAGTGTGAATAAGGGGTACTTGGCAGATGGCGTTTAAATTTACTACGGGCTTGATGGGTGAAAACACTTAGAAAGAACGGTTGGAAATTTAGAGGAAGATCAGATTGGTAGTGACGATAAGTAATAGAAGTGAGATATAGTGATGAGTATAGTGGATAATACAATGGTAAACTTATAGGGCTTATTAAAGTTTTTTCGTTTTAGTATTTCGAATCTCCCCTATCCTACTGCTACTCCTGAAGCGAAATACCGTATCTGTGTTCTGGTACAGGATAAAATATGTCACATATTACCCACTGCATCTTATGTACGAAAGTGATAAATGAATGTGCAGCTTGGGGGGATAGATATAATGTCTGTCTTGATATCTGGGTATATTCCTAGTAGAAATTTGATTTGGTGTTGGCGATATAGTATTGGAAAGGACTGATATTAATTATGATGTGGAGCTCTAGATTAGTTAGACTCCTGAGGACTTGGATAGTTAATTTGAGTTATTCTTGACAGTTCGTCGATAAGCCTCTGAAGCATTTGATCTAGAAGAAGATTTGCTTTGGGTCTTGCACAATAGGAGAAAAAGTGAGATTAGCTGACTAGTAAAGTTAATGTAATAATCTACATGGGGTCTTGTATTACCAAGGTGCTTAAGCATAGGGTTTAAATCTTGAATACATGCAGAACGAGTAATATTAGTATGTTAATGCACTAGTGCATCTGGTGGAGATGATCAGGCAAAGACTAATAGGTATGGTGAGATAAGCTTAATAGATACACTGATCGATGATATAGAGCATGCCTATGAGCAAAATGTTGATTGAATACATAATTCTCTTGGAAGGCGGCTCCTCAGAGTTGTTATTAGAGAGGGGAAGATAAGATTCCATACACTTGTGATTTAGTTTCTGCTTTAGTTCACTTCGAGGCTACTCCCCTCTTTCCTTTTGAATATCTATAATGATACCAAGCATCTGTTGTTTTGGTTGTCTGTTATCGCCCTTCTGTTAATTATCCTCATCTCACGAAATCCGATGATCTAATTAATGCTTTTCAACGTGTCTTACATCGTAAGTGTTTGGGATCAAATTGTAGTTCTCTTCCAAATGTATTTTGTTGATGCTAGACTATAATGGATTGAATTTATTCTTGAGCTCCTATAGAGTGGAGATCGATTTTACCCTATGTATGTCTTTTCTTACCATCAACCATCAACCATCAACCATCAACCATCAACCATCAACCATCAACCATCAATTTTTTAATTGTTCTTTCAACAATATTGAAAGTATTTATGTAAAGAATTGATAATCAGGTAATTACGTGAATTTATTGATTCAATTAATTGATTATCAATTAGTTATGTTTTGATAACTGTATCTCTAAACACTTGTAGTAATTTTCTGTTTCAGACTAGAATATGACATTAGGCGAGTAGTACGGAAGCTTAACTTTGTATTTTTACGATATGGAAAAACAGAGCATAGATTATCGAAATCCAAAATTGGTAGTTGATTCTTCTAATTTAGAAGAAGGAGAGATTAAGTGGCGTAGCCCCTCTAATATTGCTATCATTAAATATTGGGGGAAGTTTGGAATTCAGTATCCACAAAATCCATCAGTTAGTTTCACCTTGGAAAACGCTTATACGGAAACTAGTTTTGGATATGCTAGTAAGAAAGGGATAGACAAGGATATTGATTTGGAGTTCTATTTTAATGGGGAAGTGAATGTTCCTTTTGGAGAAAAAGTAAGTAAGTATTTTGAAAAGCTAATTCCCTTCTATCCTTTTTTGAAGCAATTGAAAATGACCATTCGTTCTTCGAATTCATTCCCTCATTCTGCAGGTATTGCTTCTTCCGCTTCTGCGATGAGTGCTTTGGCTTTGTGCCTTTGCAGTTTTGAAGATAGAATTTTTGGGACCTTATCAGATATAGATGAATTTCGAAGAAAGGCATCTTACCTTTCTCGCTTGGGATCGGGGAGTGCATGTCGATCCATTTATGAGTATGCTGCAGTTTGGGGTGAAAGTGGGGAAGTCGATGGTGCCACAAATGACTATGCTATTCCCTTTGGTGAATTATTACATCCGGTCTTTAAGACTTTCCATGATGACATCTTGATCATAAGTAAAGGAGAGAAATCTGTATCCAGTACAATTGGTCATGGAATGATGGATGGGAATATATATGCGAGTAGTAGATACAAGCAAGCTAGACAGCGATTCCACGAAGTACTGATTGCGCTGAAACAAGGAGACTTAGAAAGTTTTGGTCGTATTACGGAAGGAGAGGCTTTGACACTGCATGCCTTGATGATGACCTCCTACCCTCCTTACATTTTAATGAAACCAAATACTTTGTTGGTTATCCAAAAAATTCAGGATTACCGAAAGCGAACAGGTCAACCACTTTACTTCAGTCTTGATGCGGGGCCTAATTTACATCTTCTTTATCCAGACGAAATTGTTGGAGATGTGCAGAACTTCATAGAAAGTGAACTGCGACAATATTGTGAAGATGGTCAATGGATAAAAGATAATGTCGGCGGTGGGCCACTCGAAGTATAAATTCCTTTCTACCTTTTCCAATAGAAAACTTATCCGATTTCTAGGACATTATAAGTATATGAAGCTAAGTAGTCTTTCTTTTGTTTTATGTGTGTCTTTAGTCTTGATCAGTTGTAGCCCAGCTGAAGCTCAGGTACAAGGTCTTTGTTTGGACGAAAAGTTTGATAAAGAAATTGCCAACACGATTCGATTTACTGCACCAATTATTGGGGTGGAAGAACTAGAAGCTAATCAGTCTTCTTTTTTAATTTTTGATACCAGGAAAAAAGAGGAATTTGAAATAAGCCATATACCTGGTGCTAGCTATCTAGGATATAAAGATTTTGATGAGCGCAGATTAGATGGGACGCCGAAGGATGCAAAGATCGTTCTGTATTGTTCTATTGGATATCGAAGTGAGAAGATTGCGCAAAAACTTCAAGAACTAGGTTATCAAAATGTCTTCAATTTATATGGAAGTATTTTTGAGTGGGCTAATCGATCCTTACCCATGGAAGATAAAGATGGGAAGGCTACTACGAAGGTACATACCTATAATAAGAGTTGGGGAAAATGGGTAGATGAACGAAAAGCGGAAAAGGTTTGGTAGTACTGGAATCCAGCGAATAGTAGATATCCTAACCGGGACTAATAAATTTCTTTTTTATTCGTTTAGTAATAAAATGAAGGTATGTTGTTAGTTTTTTAAGACTTGATCTTAGGATTTTGAACTTCATTTTTAAATCTCTCCATCTAAAGATTTTCGAATTAATTCTGCCTTACTATTAATTTCTAGCGCTCGATAGATTCGTTTGATATGATCTCGAACGGTATCCAGAGAAATACTTAATCGATTAGCAATCATTTTATAACTTAGTCCATCCACTATTCCCTGTACGATATCCTTTTGACGTTCCGTCAGAATACTTTCCTTTTTTGATTCTTTAGGCATGAAATATTCTGCGACCTTTCGAGCAATCGAGGGGGACATATAAGATCCACCTCTATGGATGGTGAATACTGCTTCGCGTATTTGAGCAAGTGAGGTCCTTTTTGAAATATACGAACAAGCACCAGCACAAAGAGCGGTGAAGATTTTATCGTCCTCTTCAAAAGTTGTTAGCATGACTATGTCCACTTCTGGAAACTTTTCTTTCACCAGTTTTATACCTTGCAATCCCGACATACCTGGTAATCCGATGTCTAGAAGGAGCACATCAATTTTTGAGATCATCTCTTCCTTTGTCCTTTCAAAAAAGTCCTCCATGCTATGGGCGGCTATCTGAATTTCAACGGAAGGGTTAGCACTCATATACTTAAGTAAACTTTCCCGAATTATTGGATCATCTTCTACTATAGCGAGGCGTATAATTTCCATTTTATAAAAATACAAAAAAGCGAAGGTCAGGAGTCCACATTTTAATGTGGTTTGATGAAGCACTTTTAGGATAGGAGATTGTACTCCGAATAGCAAGAAAACTAGTAACAACTTGTATATTTAAGTACTCGGCCATTGTTAAACGAATCTAACACAAAACATATGAATACTTTCTACAAGAATAAAGTAGTAGTTGTCACAGGAGCTGGCTCTGGCATGGGAAGAGAAATGGCTATCCAGTTGGCAAAGGCTGGAGCTAAGTTGGCGTTGAACGATTGGAATCCAGATACATTGAAGGATACCGTATCTCAACTTGGAATAGAAAGTGATCGCCTCCTAACGCAAGCTTTTGATGTTGGTAGTCGAGAGAAAGTATATGATTTTGCGGCACAGGTGATTCAGCATTTCGGTCATGTGGATGTGGTAATCAATAATGCGGGAATTGCATTAGCTCCCACAACTATTGAACGAACGAATTATGATGATTTTGAAAAAGTAGTCAATATCAATATGTGGGGAATGATTTATGGTACTAAAGCCTTCCTCCCCTACTTAAAAGAACGACCTTCAGGAGCTATAGCGAATGTCTCTAGTGTCTTTGGTATGATGGGCTATCCTAGTCAAGGGCCCTACGTTACCACAAAGTTTGCCATTCGTGGGTTTACAGAAACTTTGCGTATTGAACTGAAGAATACCAATATCACCATAAGTAGTATTCACCCTGGTGGTATCAAAACCAATATTGTCAAAAACATTGAAAAGGTGGATGAGGCACAGAAGGAGGAGATGGCGAAAGGGTTTGAAGAAGTAGCACCAACCACCGCAAGTCAAGCTGCGACTACTATTCTACAGGGAATATCTAAAGGTAAAGCTCGAATACTTATTGGCAAGGATGCTAGAAGTATTGATCGATTGACTCGCTTATTTCCTTCCTCCTATGAAAAGCAAGTTTTAAAACGGATAGATAATCCCGCTTTATTTGACGAGTAACTTTTTTTGCAAAACGAAATGGGCAATCTCCTGTCCCCATAATTTGTGCGCTAATTTACCAGGATGAACGCCATCGCAAAAAAGATCTGATTCTGTAAATCCATCTGGCAGGCGATTGGTCCAGGTATCAAAATCTATTCTTTGATCCACGTAATACACCTCTTGTTCAAGCTCCATTAATTGCTGATTTACTAAATGGTATTCTTCCATGAAGTTGCCCATGAACCACTGCAATAATGGCGTAAGTACGGGGAATTGATGTACGGGAGGTAAGTGAGCGAGTAAGATTGGGCAGCTACCATGCTTCCTCCGAATTTGGTCAATAAGCCGGGTCATATCCCGCTTCCATTTTTTTGGAAAATGAATTTCGAAAGTATCATTGGCGCCCAAGCCAATAATGATTAGATCTGGTGTTTTGATGGTTGATAAATCTACTAGTTCTTCCCGAACTTGTTCTGCATTGTATCCGCTTTTAGCCACTACTTCCCATTCTATATTTTCCCGTAAATTTTTGGAAAGCTCTTGAGCCATTATTCCCGTAATCGTATTCTGATGATCATCGATACCAATTCCTGCGAAGGCAGATTCCCCAAAGGAAAGTACTTTAAAGGAGAGACTAGCATCAGGGTGTCTCTGTATACCGGTAGGATGTTTTGCCGGGGGAAGATCTGGTACTGCCGCCTTAGATTTTTTGCCCTGCCAATATAGAATCGGAAGAATAGGAATGGATAAAACGAGCCTAGAATAAAGCCGAATATGAGAGACCATCGTAAAGGAATTCTAATCTACTAAAGTTTAAATTATAAGAGGGCTGTATTACCCACCTTGTGTAACTCGATTGAGTCCTTCTTTGGCCAATTCATAATTGGGAGCCAGGTTAAGTGCCTGTTGATAATCAGACTTAGCCTGCTGTATTCTTCCTAAACTCTCAGCAGCATAGCCTCGGAAGAAATAAGCTTTGATGTACAGAGGATTGGTACCGATGGCGATATCAAATTGTTGATAAGCTTTATTGACTGAATCTAATTCCATGTACAGTAAACCTGCATTAAAGTAAGCCTCGTCATATTGACTATCGATAATATTTATTCTTCGATATAGCGCAATAGCACCTGGAAGGTCATCTTGTTGAGATAAAAAATCGGCTTTAGCATGAAGCGCGGTGATGCTACTGGGGTTGATATCTAGTGCATTATCAAAGAATTTCTCTGCAAGATCTCCCCCAATGGCTGCATGTAATTGACCCAAATTTATCCATCCATCTAAATGATCTGGCTCATACTCAACGGCTGATTGGAAGCTATTGATGGCACGATTTGTATCGCCTAATTCCTTGAAGTTCATCCCAAACATAAAGTAGGCTTCCGGGTTTTGCGGATCTAAGTTTAGTATTTGATCAATCGTGCGCAAGGAAGCCTGATGCTGTTTTAAGATCATTTGGAACTCACTCAGTTTCAATAAAGTGGGAATCCGTTCTGGGTGTAATTTAGCAGCCCGTTCCATGGTTTTCAGCGCAAGGTTAGACTTCACATAATCGAGATAAACATCAGCTAAAAGATGGTGATAATTTGGATTGACAGAGTCAATTTTCATCGCGAAAGCTAAATCTTGAATCGCTTCGTCATAGGCATTATTTTCGTAAAACAAGCGAGCACGTTCTGCAAAAAGTACTGGATTATTTGGATCTTCCTTTAGTTGAGCAGTGATGGCATCAATACTTGGAATACCCGTTAGAAAATCCGATGAACTATTGTTAACCGGGAGATCGGCTTTGGACTCATTCTTGCAAGCTAGCAGTACGAGTAAAAACAAGACGGTACTGAAAATCGTTACTCTTTTAGCAGACATAGGATAGTTTTATCTTTATTATCCGAGAAGCATACCTGATCCAAGTACATGGAAGGGGCTCCAAACCTTTAGATCATACAACAAGATATTGTCAATTTAGATTGTATGCGAAAACACAAAATTACGCTTTTCCTTTGTTTTTTGGGATTCACCCTTTGGTCGCAAACTTGGACTAATGTGATACAGATTGGAGGTGAAAATAAGGAAGCTATTACGGTGATGGCCGGAGCAGATGATGGTGATCTCTATATTGGAGGAATTTATGATGGGCCATTCGAATGGGATGGGATGGAAGTATTTTCAAATGGACAAGATGACCTATTTCTTGGCTGCATGGATGGAAGTAGCTTGGACTGGAAATGGAAAATTACCAGTGGAAGTACTTTGGATGATGCCTGGTCTGACTTAAAGATTGATCAGGATGGCAATCTGATTTGTGCAGGCGTTTTCTGGGTTGAAATGCAATTTGGAGATATTAAGTTAGTTAATCAAGTAGGTGGAAAGTCCATCTTTTTGACAAAGATTGATCCCAATGGGCAAGTACTTTGGGCTCGGAGTTTTGATGGGACGGCCTTGAAAGAAATGCGTGGAATTGATGTAGACGAAAATGGTAATATATTCCTGTCTGGATATTTTCGGGAGCAATTATTACTTAATGAAATTACTTTGAGTGCGGTAGGAGAGACTGATGCCTTTGTAGCAAAACTTAATGCTGATGGAATTCCACAATGGGCTAGATCTTTTGGAGGGAGAAAGGATACACGGGGAATTGAAATAGGAGTAATGGATAAAGGTAAACTGGCTTTTGTGGGCTACTATAATGATACTACTTATTTTGATGCGCAAGCCTTACCTGCCAAAACCTTTGATAGAGATCTCTTCGTGACTCAATTGGATAGTATGGGTCAAGTACTATGGGCCAAAAGAGCTGGTGGCGTTTTTGATGAAGAACCTTTTGACTTAGCGATCGATGCCGAAGATAACATTTGGATTACAGGATATGTAGTAGGCGTGCTTACCGTGGCAGAGGGTTTTTCGACACAAAGTACAAACGCAACTAGTGACCTCCTGATTCTAAAGTATGAGAGCGATGGAAGTCCATTGATCGCTAAAACATACGGAGGAACGGAACCGGTTCAAGCTACTAGTTTTCAATGGATTGATGATAATATTATCTTTACAGGTACGTATCAGGGGACCGTAAATTTGACAAACTCCCTTCCCTCAGTTACAGAAGGAAATGCCGGTTTTGTCTTCGCTACGGATCAAAGTGGTCAAGCCTTGTGGGCAAAAGGGCTAGCCGGGGAAGGCCAGGTGTTCAGCAATCAAATTTACCAAATAGGCAATAGGATTTGGCTAGGAGGAACCTTCAGCAATACCTTGAATTTGGGAGATCAATCGCTAAATTCGAAAGGTGGATTTGATGCTTTTCTGAGTTTACTGGAATTATCTCCTACAGCTAACCGATCCATCTCTAATGATCTATCCTTAAAGATTTTTCCCAACCCAGTTAGTGACACACTTCATTTAGAATCTACCGAAGAGAACAGGATTACTCATCTGCGGCTCGAAGATACGGAAGGGAAGGCCTTATATGCCAGTGAAAAATGGGTGACCCAGATTGATCTGAGCCACTTTCCGATTGGAGTGTATTTTTTACGCTATCGAGTAGATGGACAGGGGTTTAGTAAAGTAATATTGGTTCAGCGCTAGCGGATTACTCGCTCTTTTTATGTTTTTGATTTAAGTGGTAAGGCCAAGTCCAAGAGTAAATACTTCTCCCACTACAGGCTCGTTTCAACTTCTGGTCTATTCGGTTTTTCACTTTACTGTACTGAATGGGAAATTGCTTTTGCAAGCTTTGTCCATGCCTATCCAATAAGAATGCGTTTTCATTAGGTAGGTCATTGATGAGATATTGAATATCTAAATGTTTCGTGAAATTGGGATTAAGGTTTACCCGGGTGATCAACAAATTCCAGTTAACAAAACCAGCTACTAGCAAGACTAGATAGACTGCCCAGCTATTTCTATGCCAGAGGAAATAGTGACTCTTTTTGTCTCTAATTTTTATAAACAGGGTGACTAAGCCAATCAGCACAATTAATAGAAATAGGAATACCCCTATTCTCTTATAGGTTAGACCAAAGTTATGTGAGTATTGATAATTACGGATGGCTACTGATAAGACCATAAATATATTTTGGCCTAGCCAGATGTATGCCAGCTTTTTCAATCCTTCATTATTTGGGAAAAAATTTAGATTCTTTCGAAAGATAACCAGGAGTAGTACTGCCGCTAGCAAGATGGCAAAGATGAGAAGGTTAGTTCCTTCATGAACGTACGTACTCAGTTCCCAAGCAGTTAATGTCCGTCTACTGAACCAGACATAAATAAGATCCGTCAAGTTGACAATACAAATCAGAGCATTCAATAAGGTTAAGGTGATAATACTGAGTTTAAATCTACCTTTTAGAACAAGAGGATTGAAGTAAGTAGCGAACCTGCTCTCCCGATTTCGTATTAAATTGATATCTAGTCTATCTTGCCAATTGGATAG
Organism: Saprospiraceae bacterium; assembly: GCA_013214355.1. Classification (GTDB taxonomy): domain Bacteria; phylum Bacteroidota; class Bacteroidia; order Chitinophagales; family Saprospiraceae; genus DT-111. Next base: position 41,456 of record JABSSL010000077.1, read on the forward strand.
GATGGCCTTAAAGGGATTACCGAAAAGTATGGCACCAAATAGCAGAAAACCAATGGAGAATAAAGCGACTTGTTCGATGGCTACTCCCTGACTTGTCGGTGTGAAACAATAGCTGATTATGGCATCTACCATGGCTCCAAATTTATCATTAGCCAAATAGTAGATCAATAGGAATAGGGTGAATAGACCTAGAGGGATCAACCAATTTATTGCTTTTCTTAAGGTATAGTTTAGGCTATTGATATAAGTTCTATTACTGGTGAATTCTCGGATTATACCCAAAGGAACCGATATCAAATTACTGATCCCGGCTGCAATGACTAAAGGGAGAAATTGAAGACTGGAATGTTTAATGAATCCAATGAAGACTAGAATCGAAATCCAATACATGGATTTTGCCAGATCACTATCATTACCGACAACAGCCAAAGCAGATAGGAATGAACCTACTGCGAGGACCGCTACTTCCTTTTGATAAGGCCCGGTTCGATAGGTGGTAGCAAACGCAAGGACAAGAAGTGGAATTACAAAGAAGAGTGTATTTAATCCCATATCTTCTTGATAGAAGATATAGCTGCACCAACCTCCTCCCATCACTAAGCATAAAGCTTGGATTATTGCTGTTCGCATAAGATTTGATTTTTTGCTGATAGAAAAACAATGGATAGAAAGGCAGAAAACAAGATGGCCATTCCCCAGATATTCTTGTAGGTTATTGGATGAGCGAGTAATGAAAAGACATCATCAACAATCAGCAACGGCTGTGCAAGGAGGTCCCAACTATTCCAGCGAAGAAAACGTCCCGCTGCAATACCAAAACTACAGAGTGCGATGACAGAAAGAGTAGCTATAGTACTCCATCTCCTCCCCCACTTTTCTTCAATAACTGCTCCAACCAATTGTAGCGAACTGATACCAAGTAGTAAACCACTCCAGGCAAAAACGAAAAACGTAAAGGTGTCATACCACAACGGCATAAATGCTCGAGGCCGAATGTGTATCAGGTCTGTAATGAGGTAAGGTGCGTTGGGGAGAAAGGCCAACCAAGTCAATAGACTGGGCCACAAGAACCACTTTGCTTTAGGATGGCGTCTATATTGATAAATACCCAATGCCAAAATAAATGGAATTAGTGCTAGGAATAGATTCCATACCAAGAATAGAAAGGTATAGCTTCGATACGTAATGATATTGTCTAAACTTGCTAAGGGTTCCCAGCTCGTTCCAATAAAAAGATTTCTAAATACAATAAGGCATCCATCAAAAACAAGCAGTAGGACTAGAAAGCGCAAATGCTTCAGTGAAATGTGCATTTTTATGGGATTATATTTATCTAAAAGATTGATTTATAGTAAGAGGAGGGGCGTTTTGCAATGAAATCCTTCATTTCATCCAAAGGTTCTTCTAGAAGGTATTCAAAATACCACCGGTGTAAAGGCCGTAAATTTTTTCCTCTTTTATAAGCCTGCTTGAAGCTGCTCCAAAACTCTGGAAAGGCAAGAGCTGCAATCAGAGCTGTACCAATAGCATAAAAACTTCTTTTCCCATTTCCGATCAGGCAAAATTGCATCTGTGATTCGGCTATTACATGCGGGTCATAGTCCAAAACCACATGAAAAACATCATGATTCTCCAGCTTTGGAATGAGGTGTAGATCGTTAGTCAACAAGAAAGAGCCCAGGCATTTACCTAGACTGCCTTCTGGAAATTGCAGGAGTAATTCCCGTCTAGTTTGCCATGCCGGCCGACCCCTCTTAAACCCTTGCAAATAAAGTGGATAAGACCATTTTACCAATTGGATCATGATCCTTTCCCTTAGTCTAAAAAGAGGCCAGCCGGTAGCTACGGGAGTGCGCGTCATATATTTCATTTAAAAGTACTTTGAATTTCAAAGTTATAAAGCAAAAAAAATTAGGATCGCATATTCAGTAACTGTTCTAGTGCATTAAGATGGTCATTGAAAGATTGTCTTCCCAAAGCTGTGACACGGTAAGAGGTATTTGGTTTACGACCTACGAACTGTTTTCTCACTTCAATATAGGCCTTAGCCTCTACGGCCTTAAGGTGAGAAGCCAAGTTTCCATCAGTCACTTCTAGTGTTTGCTTCAAAGTCTTAAAGTCCACCCAATCATTGACCAATAGAATAGACATAATTCCTAGTCGTATCCTATGGTCAAAGGTCTTATTTAGATTGGTGATAATATTTTTCATCAAGTAACTATTGCCGTGCTAATTCTGTGGTAATCCCGTCAGATTTCTCGTACTTCCAATACATCATCATTCCATATAGGATATGTAAAACCCCAAAGCCAATAGCCCAAAACTCCAAACCATATCCTACGTTGAAGATGGCTACTATGCCCAAACTTACTTCGAGAATGCCAAGATAATAAATATCATGCAAGGTGAATTTACTAGCGTTTACTAGGGCTAAACCGTAAAAAACTAAAGTTGAAGGAGCGATCAAGCCGGCCAAGCCATGCTGAAAGAGAGCCACACAGAATAAGCCTCCAGCTATTAGTGGAATAGTTAAGTTGATTAGTAAACGTTTACTAAGAGAATCCCAAATAGGCTGCCCCTTGCGTTTGGCTTTTCGGGTAGTAAAGTAGATCCCAGAACAAATTGCACCCAGAAGAACGATTAAACCAGTCCCTAAGAAAAAGCTTATATAATCGATCCCCCACTTATTGGCGGAGGCAGCGATTTCATAGTAAGTCTTTTTGTTTTCGAACGGAGTAACGCCCAGATAGATATAGACTGCTGTGGCCCCAGCCAAGGCAAATAGTCCCGCTGCAACTCCAGAAAGACCGCTCAAGGATATGAAACGGGAGGACCGTTCCATTAGGGAACGAATCTCGCTTAGGGTTTTCAAATGGTTTTCTTGTGTCTTAGTCATGAGCGAAGATTGTAAAAGTACTTTGAAATACAAAGTAAATCTATTTTAACAATAGATGCAAGTATTCTTGAGTACGAAAAGAAAAAGCGATTCCGTGATAATCACGAAATCGCCTTTTCTATTACGGAACGATGCCGAAGCCAACTATGCTAGTCAGGCACGTAGTGCTTTACTATGGTTATCTCCTACGGTCTCCTGCATTATCCGCTTTGTCTTCTGCTATTTTTAGCTGTTTTCTAGGTAGCATCTCATCTCTTTGCGCAGTATGGAATACAAAGGAAGCGACGATGGTGGCAGCTTGAGCTAAATCTTCTTCGACTAGGTGATCAAAATTATCCATATTAGAGTGATGCGTACGATTGAAGTAAGCCACTCCATCTTGAATAAACTGGAAGCCAGGGATACCAACCGCGTCAAAGGCTAAGTGATCTGTTCCTCCAGTGTTAGACATGGTAAGCGTAGAAGCCTCAAGGTCTCTGAAAGGCTTCAACCAACTTCTAAAGATGGGAGCTACTTCGCTATTACCTTGCATATATACTCCTCTAATCCTGCCGGTACCATTGTCTAAATTATAGTAAGCAGAAACTTTCGATTGATCTGGCTTCAAGCTCTGCGGGGTATAGCTATCAGGTGGAAATTCTGCATAATGATCTTTGACATATGCTCGTGATCCAAGAAGACCCTGCTCCTCCCCTGTCCATAAGGCCAGGCGGAGTGTTCTTCGGGGTTTTACACCACTTTCCTTGATCGTTTCTAGTAAAATTCGAGCAGCTTCCATCATGACGGTAGATCCTGCACCATTATCTGTAGCGCCAGTCCCTGCATGCCAGGAATCGAAGTGAGCACCGAAAATGACCACCTCGTCCTTAAGATCGGTACCCGGAATTTCTGCGATGATATTGTGCTCCATTTCATCAGGATTGGTATACTGGGCCTTAAGTTCCATGGTCAATTCTACCTTAATTCCTTTTTGATGAAGTCTTAGAATTCGGTTGTAGTGTTCTACTGCGAGAGTAGCTTGTGGAACTACTTTAGCATCTTTGGCTTGGGCACGACCTTCAGCCGCCCACGCGCGCGAAACGAATACGGTTCCTAAGTCACCTTTGTAACTTCTATCCAACACAGCTAATGGCTTTTCATCGTATAAGAATTTACGTAAGGCTTGATTGAAGGAAAATCCACCTAGGTTTCTGAAATTACGGCGGGGTCTAGGAGTAGGCGCTGGTGCATTCGCCAATTTCAGCAGACTTTCCGAATCGTGTCTTTTTGCTAGCGGGTCAAACCATTCTTTGGTATTTCGGATGGTATCAAGTAGTACAAATTTGCCTTTGAGTTTTCCTTTATAAGCCTCAAGATCTTCAATCCTGTCAGCTTGCAAGTATATTACTTCACCGGTTACTTCACCCTTGGTGGAAGGGGACCAAGCTTTAGGATAGGCAATAATCGGCCAGTAACTTGGTGATTTGGCGTGCATTTCGAAGTGTTGCATTTCCCAGCCGCGACCAAAAGGTCCCCACGACTCCAGATGAACATTATCCATGCCCCAATCTTTCAGGGTTTTTTGTGCCCAGTCAGTGGCCTTGTCCAACATAGGGGATCCCGTTAGTCTTGGGCCATAAACGTCAACCATCCATCCTGCGATTTCCATGGCTTGGCTTTCGTCTAAACCATGCTTTCGGATGATTTCATTAATCTCTTCATTGACGGGCTCTTGCGCCATTAGTCCGGTACTCAGGACTATGCAGAAAAATAGAAAGTAAGTTGTTCTGATATTCATACTATTAATAATTTGGCTAAACCAAAATTGGAGGTAGTGATTTTGAAAACGTATTATACTTCTTGATTGGAAAAAACTGGGTCTAAATAAATGTTCTACCCACCTATTAAACAAAAATAACCCAGACTTTAAAATTACTAAAGTCTGGGTTATTTTATAAAACGAAACTTTGCTCGCTCGAAAAATAGCAGCTTTTGACATTTTAGTTCCAACCTCTTGGTTATGAACTATTAATGTCGGTATGTCTTAAAGAGTAAAGTTGCTTTAGAATCCAATATCAATGGTTACTCTCTTATTCTCTTCTACATTCACTTTTACGTTGTGATCACCGTAATTACAACTCACCTTCAAGTTGTAAATATGCGCAGGAATGTCTTTGAAAACGGTAAAGCCTCCCGCAGTAGTAAGTGCTTCATAAGATACCTCACCTGCTGCTGTATTTGCTTGGATGGTCACCACAGCGTTGGCAATTGGAGCTTTAGTATTGCAAGCGCCACTGCAATCATTATGCTCTTCTTCATTGACAGAAACATTGACGAGCAGCTGCGTAACTTGCTGAACAGCTTCTATTTCATCAATGGGTTGGATGCTCTCTTGATTCTTGGAGCAAGCCATTACGAAAAGGGATAAAAAGAGAAAGTAGAGTAATTTTTTCATAACGAAGAATTTTAGGTGTCGGAAAAATCAGGGAATAATACTTTGATTTCGCCTTATTCCCTTTAAATATAAGGAATTAGGATGGCAAGACAGAAGGGAAGATTCAGGCTTTTTTGAAATGTCGCCAGGTTTACACTTCTAAATGTAAGAAAGCTTCAGTGTTTGTGCCAGTACCGGAAAATATATTGGTCCAAATTGCTTTTTCATTGATATGTTCTTAAATTTAATGTCATCAAAGTAGGAAGTAGGTTCTAGTGTGCTGATTTGTTATCCTCCATCCATGTAGGTCGGCCTACCTACCTTCTTTACCAAGTCATATAAGCTCGTTAAGTCTCCAAACCATAAGATTATTGTAGATCATTGATTGGGTCTTTAAAAAGATCTGTTCAATACTTCACCTGTGTTTATTACTACCAAAGACCCGAAGTATGTCAAAAATCTATACTACCCCAGGCGTCTATATTGAAGAGGAATCTGCCTTCCCTAGTTCGGTAGTTCCTGTAGCTACTGCTGTACCTGCCTTCGTTGGTTATACGGAGAAGGCGATGAGGAGTAAGAGCAGCCTTAAGAATGTGCCTACCAGGATTTCCTCCTTCGGCGAGTATATTTTGTACTTCGGCGGCGGCCCTAAGATTACCTATCTAATCAAAGACATTAAGGAGGAAGACCCAAATCGCATTTACCAATTAGATGTAAATGAAAGTACTCGCTACTTCTTGTTCAACTGTATGAGGTCTTTCTTTGCTAATGGGGGATCCGATTGCTATATCGTCTCAGTAGGGGATTACACTGACACCAAATCTTTGAGTCATTTCTATGGGGAAGTTGTGCAAGAAGGTGAACAGATTCCCATTGGAATCACTGCCCTAAAGAAGTATCCGGAACCAACCATGTTGGTAATCCCAGATGCAGTCTTGTTAAATAGGGAAGATTGCGCTAAGCTCCAACGGCAGATGTTAAGCCATTGTGGTCTAGATACGCGCAATCGAGTGTCTATACTAGATATACACGATGGTTATCAGAAGCGAACAAATGCCCAAGATTCCTCCGATGTGATCTTTGATTTTAGAGAAAAGATTGGCTCTAATTTTCTAGATTTTGGGACTGCCTACTACCCATGGCTTCATACCACCATTACAGGTGCCGGGGAAGTAGATTTTACTAATATAGATGAGCAGGTGGAATCGGAATTCGTTGCTATGCTAAATCACGATGTAGACGAATCAGTTTCTGCAGGACTGTTAACGAGCGAGCAAGCAGCAAAGATTAAGAAAGAGGTTGAGCTGATGAGTACAGCTAGGAAACAGGAAAAGGAGTTAGCTTGCTTTGAAGCGATAGATCAGTTGCTCAGAGGTTTGAGAGGAATAGACGATCAAAGTGTTGAGGATTTGAAGAGTAAATTAAAGGAAGAGGGTGTTGATAGAAATTCCGTTCTACAACATGCCCACTTGATGGATTTCATAGGCAAAACGAATACACTTCCTGTACCTAGCTCAACTAAGATAAGTAGTGATGAAGTACCGACCTTTAATAGAGCACATTTTCAACTTCGAGTAGATAAGGCTACAGATACGGCTGATGATTTAGATATAATACTGAAGGTTAAGAAAGAGGGAGAGGAGATTCTCAAAAAAAGATTGGCAGTAGGGACGCTACATCAGATATTATGGACAATTTGTCCTTTGTATAAGTCAATCTTGACCAGCTTACGAGAGCAAATTAATCTATTACCGCCGAGCGGGATTATGGCAGGAATCTATTCAATGGTAGATAACACTGTCGGTGTTTTTCAATCCCCTGCAAATGTAAGCGTAGGGTCTGTTGTGAAACCCGCCGTGGATTTGACTAATGAAGAGCAAGGGGATTTAAATGTTCCGGTCAATGGGAAAGCGGTCAACGCTATTCGTACATTTCCAGGAAAAGGCGTACTCGTTTGGGGAGCAAGAACACTAGATGGAAATAGTCAGGACTGGCGCTATATCAGTGTAAGACGGACAGTTATCTTTCTTGAGCAATCGATCAAATATGCTGCCGAACCTTATGTATTCGAACCTAATACTGCTGCTACCTGGACTAACCTCAAGGCCTTGATCACTAACTTTTTGACCAATGTATGGCAACAAGGTGCATTGGCAGGAGCTACTGCAGAGGATGCTTTTAGCGTGGATATTGGGCTAGGGGTTACCATGACACCAGTAGATATTTTGGATGGAATAATGAGAATGACGGTTAAACTGGCAGTTACTCGTCCGGCAGAATTCATCGTCCTTACTTTTCAACAGAAAATGCAACAGTCCTAATCTATTTCATCAAAAATGGTAATCATTGCTGAGGGCTGAGCCATTCAGCAAGGCTTCAAAACAATAAAAAATGGCAGGTGAAAAACAGGATGCTCCATGGCCCATACCCAAATTCCACTTTAAAGTGATCATTGGAGATAAGGGAGAAATCGCTTTTCAGGAGGTATCTGGATTAGATACAGCGTCCGATAATATTGAATATCGGGCAGGTAATAGTGTTGACTTCCCCCCCGTAAAAATGCCGGGAATAAAAAAGTCTAGTGACGTTACATTAAAAAAGGGGATGTTCAAGGATGATACTGCCTTATTTGATTACTTGATGGAAGTGAAGATGAATACCATCCAACGAGAAACCGTTACTGTTCAGCTATTGGATGAAGAGCACAATCCTATGTTTACTTGGACTTTGAAGAATGCCTACCCAATGAAGGTCGCTGGCACAGATCTCAATGCCCAAAGCAGTGAGGTAGCTATTGAGGAAATCGTCTTTGCTCACGAAGGAGTATCATTCGAAAGAGCTTAGTTTAGTAATAACATCATTATGGCTTCCTAAAAATAAACATCAAACATGGCTAGTTCACCGATGTCTGAAGGATCTGATTATGTCACACTAACTGTTAAACTTGGAGGAAAACCGATAGATGAAAAGGTCCCCATCGTTTCCGTAATTGTGTCTAATTCAATTAATCAGATAGGAACTGCGGAGCTTGAGTTCCTTCTTCCTCATGAAAGTGGAAGCATAAACCCCTTTTCTTTGGCAACAGATTATGCTCCAGGACAGGAGATAGAAATATTATTGGGTTACCACACAAAGGAGAATAGTGTTTTCAAAGGAATAATTACAGCCCAACAATTCCGTGGTGATATAACAGGTAATACTTTAAAACTAAAGTGTAGCCATAAGGCGATCCGGTTAACTAAAGGCCTAAAGACAGCAACTTGGAAGGACAAAAAAGATACGGATGTTATTGCTGATGTTATTGCTAAAGTGGGGTTATCAAAAGAAGTAGATGCAGTTGGTGAGAATGAGGATTTAATCGTACAACATCAAATTACAGCATGGGATTTTATTCAACAGAAGGCTAGTAATCATGGCTTGATCACCTACACAGAGGAAGATAAGCTCTTTGTGAAGAAACCGCTAAGAAAGGGAGCAGCTGACCTAGTTCTTACCTATGGGAAGGATGTAATTTCTTATGAGTTAGCACAGGAGGAGTCATCTACAAAAACGGGGACGCTAACTTTTGTGGGAAATGCCATACCTAGACTGAATACTAATATTCAGCTAGCTGGTTTTGGGAAATCTTACAATGGAGAAGTACTCATTACTGCTGTGCAACATGAAGTAAAGGAAGGTGTTTGGCAGACAAGGATAGCGTTTGGTTTGGATACGGATTCTGGTGACTCCAATGCAGGTTCCGTGAATATGAATGAGGTAAGTGGTCTCGTGATTGGCACAGTGAAGAAAATTGATGCCGATCCAACAGGAGCCTTTCTTGTTCAAGTAGAGGCTCCAACTATCGAAGCTTCTAGTGATGGTATATGGGCGAGGTTATCCAACTTCTATTCGACTAAGGGAAAGGGGAGTTTCTTCATGCCAGAAGTTGGAGACGAAGTAATACTAGGATTTTTAAATGATGATCCACGATATCCTGTTGTTTTGGGGGCTCTATATAGTAGCGATACTCCTCCCCCTTATGCCGCAGATGATAAGAATTCCATTAAAGCAATCGTGACAAAAAATGATCTCAAGCTAGAGTTTAATGATAAGGACAAGATACTGACTATTGAGACGGATAACGGAAATACATTCATGCTTTCCGATAAAGATAAGTCCATTACCACCCAGGATCAGCATGGAAATATAATTGTGATGAATGAGGAAGGAATTAGCATTAACAGCGTCAAGGATATACAAATAAAAGCTAACGGGAAGATTAGCATGGGTGCTAACCAAACCATCAGCGCTAAATCATCTGGAGGAGAGGTTGTTGTACAAGGATTGAATGTGAACTTAAAGGCACAGATGGCTTTCTCCGCAGAAGGTTCTGCTTCAGCTGAACTGAAAGCCAGTGGACAAACCTCTGTCAAAGGTGCCATGGTAATGATTAACTAAAAAATAAGAAATATGCCACCAGCTGCTCGATTAACGGATATGCATACTTGCCCTATGGTAAGCCCAGGATTACCACCGATACCGCATGTAGGCGGGCCAATAGTCGGCCCCGGGGTCCCTAATGTTCTTATTGCTAAACTACCTGCAGCAGTCCTAGGAGATATGTGTACATGTGTTGGCCCTCCAGATACAATAGTTAAGGGTTCAGCTACAGTGATGATTGGAGGAAAACCTGCTGCTCGAATGGGAGATACGACTGCTCATGGAGGCGTAATTGTACAAGGGGCACCCAACGTGATTATAGGCGGGTGATTATCATAGCGCATCAGCTTTGCTCAGCTGATATTTTCCACATCATAAAGTCTAGTTGATGGAGGATTCTCTCTATATACATAATGCAGGCCTAGTCATACTAGGGCCATTCCTTCCGCGCTATTTTTCAGAACTGGATATGCTGGAAGACAAGCAATTTAGAAGCATAGAAGATGCGGAACGCGCCGTGCTCTTGTTGCAGTACTTGTGCGCTGGTCAAACAGAAATGGCAGAACATTTATTGGTTTTCAATAAAGTGCTGTGTGGCCTAAGTATTTCTGATCCGGTACCAATCGAGATTGAGTTAACCGATCTAGAACAAGAAGTTTCGCACTTATTGTTCCATTCAGTATTGCAAAACTGGGAGCAGATGAAGAACTCCTCAGTGGAAAATCTACAAGCATCATTTCTTTTACGAGAAGGTCTATTGCGGGAAGAGGATAATGGATGGACACTTCATGTAGAGTCTGCAGGGTATGATATATTATTAGAATTCCTTCCGTGGACCTTGTCCATTGTCAGTCTTCCCTGGATGACAAAAAGAATAGAGGTGGTATGGCCTACCCGAGCCCAGTAGACCTGAATGCAAGTTTTCTATCATGTGAACTGAAATGCTTGGAGGAAGTTTTGCAGGAGCGATTGAAAATTTATGTTGAGGTCTAAGGAAGGAGTTAATCAAAAGTAGGAATGGTAGTTTAGCATTTCTCCACATTATAATGCGGTTCATATCTAGTAGTTTTCTTGATAGCTTTGTTGTACAGACCGTCTAACTCATTTGATATTTTTGACTATGCCAAAACCAGTATTCTTAAGAGCAGAGTGGCGTAAGCTCGTCATGGCTAATTATGAGATTGATCCTGATATTTTAACAACTTACATACCAAATGGTACGGAATTAGATCTTTGGAATAACCGCTGCTATGTAAGCCTGGTAGGGTTTATGTTTCTAAACACCAAGGTTTTAGGTTTTCCTATTCCTTTTCATCGGAACTTTGAGGAGTTCAATCTGCGTTTTTACGTCCGATACAAAGAAAAAGGGGAATGGAAACGCGGTGTAGTTTTCATCAAGGAATTAGTGCCGAAAGCTGCCATTACTTTGGTGGCAAATACCTTATACCAAGAACATTATCAGACATTGCCTATGCGGCATGATTGGGGAAGTGCAGGTAAGACTCAACAAGTTCGTTACGAGTGGAAACTCCATGGGAAATGGGATGGGATTTGGGTGGAGGCAGAGAACGAGGGAAAACCATTAGTAGAGGGTAGTGAGGCCCAATTCATTACAGAGCATTACTGGGGGTATACCAAAATAAGCGAGACAACTACTTTTGAATATCAGGTAGAGCACCCTTCTTGGGAGATTTATCCCGTATTAAATCATGAAATCAATATAGATGTAGGAGCGTTATACGGAGTGGACTTCCTTGAACCTTTATCAAAAGAACCATTGTCTGTCTTTTTGGCGGAAGGATCAGAAATAATTGTTAGAGGTAAACGAAAGTTGTAATTAAAAAGCTTCTCGGATGTTGAAATAAAAGCCAGGAGTCTGTGTGCCAAATCCAAAATCTAGTCTAAAGTTGATCTGCTCTTCTGGCAAAATCATGATCCTAATGCCAAACCCCACCGAGTATTTCCACTGACCATTGAATAGATCAGCATAAGAAGTCCCTACATTACCTAAACCAAAGAAACCGATTAAGCCCCATCTTTGCCAAAATCTGAGTTTCTCTTCCCCAGCTAGCCAGGTTTTTCTTCCGAGGGGTAACCGATATTCACCCTGCACTGCTCCAAAAACATTATCTCGAAACCTTCCAAGATAATGTCCACGCATGATGGTTCTTCCTCCAAGAAGAGCGAGTTGCTCGAAGGGAGGATTCCCCCAATTATGCTCTGTTAGCGCTTGGAAGGCTAGAATATGCCCACCGTTTACCTTGAAATAGTGCCGACCATCTACCAAAAGCTTGGTATAGTCAAAATCTCCACCAAAGTCCTGCCGATTATATACGATGCTGGCTTCCAGAAAAGGCCCCGTTGATGCATTGAGGTAATTATCTCGTTTATCATATCTAAAGCCTACCCCTAGTCCGGCTGATCTTCCCCCATTATTTCCTAAGGCGGGTCCATCGTCAGCTAATAGACCTTCTGGATCTTTTTCCGTGATCAGACTATTGCTCCAATTCAAAATAGCACCAGCATACAGGTAATTCTTTAATAGGCAATAATAAGTGATACTGACATTGCCCGTTTCGGTAGTAAATAATTCCTCCACATCATTTGGGGCATTGGAGCCAATGCCCCAGTAAGAAAGTGGGAAACGAAACCATTCGAATTCTCCCGTGAAAATATGTTTGTTATCATTTAAAAAAATATCATAGGACAGTGACAGACTGATTTGTTGATTGATGGTAAAAGTAATCGGCGTACGAAGAGAAGAAAGTTGAGTATTTAGGTTCTTATTATTGGCGCGGAATAAATAGATGCCAACTAGACCAAACCTGAGGGAAGTTTCGGGAGAATAACTAATAATTGGGATCCCATATCGCTTACTTTTACGAATCGAATCCAAGGCAGATTCTTGAGCTTGAGCAAAAGTAGATAGCGTAAGTAGCGTAACTATTAAGTAAAATGGGATTTTCATTACACTTGGTATTATCTGCTCCTGTCTTACTTTGGTGAGCAAAGTGAGAAGCGCTAACGCATAAGCGGGTGTAAGTTGGTTTTGTTCAGCGCTGAGACCAAAGTAGAAGGATGAGTCATGTTCGTATTAATAACAAATCTAATAAATTTTTAAAGCCTTTCGGGAGCGTACCTCTCAATAAGCACTCCACAGGCCATTACAAGACCATTTGGGCTCATTTGGCCTTGTCAATTGCCTCCAAGATTACGTTACATGCCCACTTAATTTGTTCTTCGTCAATAATTAAAGGAGGAGCAATCCTTAGGGATCGATTGTTGAACAAAAACCAATCTGTAATCAAACCTGCAGCTAAACAATGCTGGATCACTTCTTGGAGAAAGTCAAAATCTCGCAATTCCACTGCCAGCCAAAGCCCAGCCGATCGAACGCTGATTATTTTTGAATGTTGCAATAGCGATCGGAATAAGGCCTCTTTCTTTTTTACCTCAGCTATGTACGAACCTTCGAGTATAGTCTGTAGCGTGGCCAAGCCTGCAGCACAGCTCACAGGGTGGCCTCCAAATGTAGTAATATGGCCTAGAATGGGATTGTGAGAAAGCACTTTCATGATATCTTGTGAGGAAACAAAGGCCCCAATCGGCATTCCTCCCCCCATCCCCTTGGCTAAAAGAAGAATATCGGGGATCGCATTTTGTTGTTCGAAGGCCCAGAGACTTCCTGTTCTTCCGTATCCTGCCTGTATTTCATCAAAAACTAGCAAGGCTCCCACTTCTGTACAGCGTTTTCTCAACTGACTAAGATAATTCGGTAAGGGCGGGTAGACTCCAGCTTCACCTTGGACCGTTTCGACAATGACACAAGCTGTTTTCTCCGTAATATTCAGAAGACAAGTCTCGCAATTAAAAGTGATGTGTTTAATATCTGGAAGTAGGGGATAGAAAGCTTGCGTAAAAGTGGTTGGGCTCATCAAGCTCGCCGCACCTTGACTACTACCATGGTAGGCATTCTTCGCCGCAATGATCTCAGTCCTGCCCGTGTAGCGTTTTGCCAATTTCATAGCCCCTTCCGTAGCTTCCGTCCCAGAATTAACAAAATATACACTATCCAGAGATGCTGGTAAGTTTTGCACCATGAGATCGGCTAGTTGTACCTGTGGACTCAGAACATATTCACCATAAACCATAGTGTGAAGATACCGATCGGTTTGTATCTTGATAGCTTCAGTAACTTTAGGATGACAGTGGCCCAGGCTACTGACCCCAATTCCAGCGATAAGATCCAGATATGACTTTCCATCCTTGTCATATAGGTATACCCCTTCTCCTCTTTCTATTTCCAGTAATAAGGGACCGGGACTAGTTGGGGCTAAGCGTTGCAAGAAAAGTTGGCGCTGGGTAAGCATAGCGGGCTATTTTTGCCCGAAGGTAAGGAAATTTAAAGCTATTCTTTGAAGAAGGCAGCGCTGCTAAAAGGGAAATAGAAACTTGAATCCTGATCAATAATCAGTCGATCTAGATGCATTTTGTGATAGCCTTTAGAGATGCTATCCAAAGCAATATAGGTCTTGAAACCAACTTCATTCGTTTGCGGATGACGATGATAAAACCATTCATTACCCGATATCTCTACACTATCAATTTTGATTTTGATATACTTTGAAATCGAGTCGGAGAACTTTCTATCGTTGGCAAAAATTTCTTGTCGAGTTTGGAAATCGCCCTTTTGGAATTCGTATTCTTTCATGATTTCCTCAAGGGTATAGTCCATGTATTTATTATACACGATAAAGGCCCAGGCGGAGTTTTTAGTAATGACATCACTACTTAGACACCAGCTTTCGATTTTCTGGTCGGATGCCAGGAGGTTATTATAGCGGGAACTCTTGATTACATTGAAGGTAGGAATATCCAAGAACTCGCGACTTTCATATAGGTTCAGGGTAAAGTCATCAAAATCGCCCATGTGGCGATCCACATCATCTGCCGCAAGAAAGAAAGCTACCGTAAAGAAGAATACAAAAAGTGGGTAAATGACCCACCTTCTTCCATTAGAAATTAGTACCAGCCATTCTCGCTTAAAGAGAAAAGATAAGCTGGCAAAATTGTAGAACCTATGTATAGGATAATACCATTTGCTGAAAGCTGGGTATTTTTTTAAGACCCGAAAGAATAGAAAATCCAGTATACCCAAAGAGAAAAACAAGAATAAGATCATAATAAATATGCCAAATTCTTGCGAATCATAAAGCCGATTGGAAATAACACTTAGGAGAGAATAGAATACGGACAGAAGCGAGAAAATACCAAAGGACATGACAGTCAACATGAGTGTCATAGAATAAGACAAGCTGCTGAAATGCTCTAGAAGGAGTATTCGTTTTACAGAATCTGCTTTCTGTTCCGTTTTTTCTTTGAAGTAATCTGAATACTTAAGTTTCTCGTAATTGATATCGTTTGGGTACACAAAATTCACGCCCAAGTAGGCTAGCCAGAGCGCTCTTAGTAAGAGGTTGATACTAAAACCAATTAGTAGAACCCGAGAAAAATACAATGCCCCAATCACCAAGATCACACTCTCGGCTCCGGTCTCCGTAGCTTGCGCATATTGTATAAAGACATCACCTAAATATTTCGGAATTCTGGTGAGGAAAAAAATAAGACCACTGGCAATCAGAATTTCGATTTGCCAGCTTTGGTGCTGTTGTTCTTGCACCCATTTTGGGAGAGGAGTGAGAGGCTTATTATCCATTCGGTACAATATTCTGAAAAAGGTAAGCAATGGGACATTTTATTCCAAATTTGACGCGAGCTAAATGTTATAAAAACATTAAACTGCAAATTTCCCATAGGATAGAACATCTTTTTTAACAAATTTATCGTTAAAATACATATAGAAAGCTTGTCTATTTCCAGGCATTTCTATAAGGACAGAAAAACAGCGTTTACTTCAGCCCTGGCTGAGCAGGTTCAAATTGCCATGCGTTA
This sequence comes from Saprospiraceae bacterium, assembly GCA_013214355.1. Lineage (GTDB taxonomy): Bacteria > Bacteroidota > Bacteroidia > Chitinophagales > Saprospiraceae > DT-111. The sequence goes on from JABSSL010000077.1 coordinate 57,136, forward strand.
CTTCATATCCATACTCGCCCTTATGGTTTTGATACCCTCCTGTCAGTACGAAACAGTACAGATGGATGAGTTCGAGGTACATGGCATCGATGTTTCTCATTATCAAGCACAAATTAACTGGGATATCATTGCTGATCAGCAGGTAGCTTTCGGTTTTGTCAAAGCGACCGAAGGAGCTACGCACGTCGATACACTTTTCTGTCGGAATTGGGGCGAAATGGAAAGGGTCGGAATTAAACGTGGTGCTTATCATTTTTTTCGACCACAAACCTCTCCAGTAGCACAAGCGAAAAATTTCATACAAGAGGTAAAAATGAAAGATGGTGATCTCCCACCTGTCTTAGATGTTGAGGTCAAAGGAGATGTATCCAAAAGACGATTGGTTGATGCGGTACGAACTTGGATGATTATAGTGGAAAGTCGATACGATATCAAGCCTATCTTATACACCAATGTCAAGTTTTACAATCGTTACTTAGCAGGACATTTTGATGATTATCCTATCTGGATTGCTCGATATAATACCCGCGAACCTCGCCTTGCTGGTGGCAGGCAGTGGGATTTCTGGCAGTACGGAAACAAAGGGCTGATTGATGGTATCGATGGATACGTCGACTTCAATGTGTTTCAAGGAAATCTACTTGAACTGGAAGATTTCTGCAAGCCCCCAGCTCAAGTATACTCCTACGCTGATTAACTATACTAAGTTGAGTCCTCGAAAGGATTTATTCAAGATCTGCTTAGAATTCCCTTCCAGCCATTTATCTAGAATTGTCGCATAAATATCACGGAAATCTACCTTGTAGATGAGATCCCCTTTATCCAAAGTACTTAAGTTTGGTCCTTCATTAAAGAAACCAGGACGTTTCAATTTTCCTCCAATTAAGAAAAGGTTGTTTGCTGTACCGTGGTCCGTTCCGCGACTAGCATTTTGTTTTACCCTTCTACCAAACTCAGAGAAGGTCATGATCAAGGTATCATCTAGTAACCTATTCTGTTTGAGATCTTTTACAAAGGCACTCATACCTTCAGCGTATTGTTTTAGGAGTCGTTCTTGCTGACTCTTTTGATTTACATGTGTATCAAAGCCTGATAAACTCACATAATAAATCCTAGTATCGGTATCAGCACTGATTAGCTCTGCCACCTGCTTTAGCCGCTTGCCAAAAGCGGAGGGAGGGTAGGTCATTTTGGAACTATATGTTTTAGCTTTTTCAGAGAGATAATCAGCCGAACTGTAGGTGTCCGCCATGATTTTATATAGATAGGCTACATTCTCTTCATGATCATGATGATCTTGGGCTGCCAAGTGCTTGAGCAGTGGATTGTTGGTCTGTCTCTTCAGCTGCTGTGGATTGCTCATAGCAAACCCTTTCTTCTGTTGCCCCTTTAACGCTAGACTAAGTTCATCATCGACCTCTAAAGCATGATGCGCCGCTTCACATCCTTGGCAACTACTGTCCAAATAACGGCCCAACCATCCCGTACTCAGGTATTCATTGCTTTCGCTGGCGGTATGCCAGATATCCATGGATCTGAAGTGAGATCGATCGGGGTTTGGGTATCCGACGTTGTTGACGATGCTTAACAGACCGTCATCGTAAAGGGACTGAAGAGGGCTTAGAACTGGATTCAAACCCAACTGATCTGAAACCTGCAGAACCTCACTTTTCTGGACAGCTAGCGTCGGGCGTTGTTGGTAATAGATATCATTTCTGTAAGGAATGACCGTATTTAGTCCGTCATTTCCTCCAGATAATTGTACAATGACCAAGATTTTGCCAGATCTACTATTGAATAAGTTTTCTGGTTGATAAGCCTTAAGGAATGCTGGAACAAGTATAGAGGTCGAGGCCATGGCAGATTTCTGCAAAAAGCTTCTTCTTTTCATTTTTCTTTTGTTTTAAGGATTCAAAAAGATATCAGAAAATCGATTAGCACATCTGATACTCGGGCAGTGACATGATACCTAGCAACACGAGCTTGGTTGTGTCTTCTGCGCTCTTTCCTCTGGTGATGCGCTTAAATAGTGGCATGGGTATTTTACCACTATTGGGAAGAAGGTAATCTGAAAGATACTTCACTTGTGCTTCGATATCTTTTCCTTGTACTTGTGCTATGATGGGGGTTAAGTCTAAATTGGCGTTTAAACGACGTGTAATCTTATTTTGTCGTTTAGCTTCAAATTCTTCTTTCAGTTTGAAATTAACTTCCTTACTATTGAGAAGAAAGGCGGGAAGGTTGAGTCGAATCATGAGTGTAGAATTATCGACCCAGCTCCTACTTCCTGGCCATCCTGCCACATTTGGAGGATTAAATAAGCTCTGCCCGAGACTTTTTTGTAGAAAGACCAGTGCTAGTTCATTTTCAAATTCGATCTGTAGGTTTTTTATCATCCCCGCCATTAAGTCGACCGGAGATTTGATTTTGGAGCCACGATTGCTTGCCTCATAAAACCAATCACTTAAGAATATCTGGCGCATGAGTTTTCCAATATCATAATTGGAGGAGTAAAAACTGTTGGCCAATTGTTGTACGTGTGCTTCGTTGATTTGCTCATTGACGAAATAGCGATAGATTTTTCGAGTGATAAACTCGGCGGTCTGTTTCTTCTCTAGGATCATATCGATAATGTCCGTCCCGTCAAAGCGACCACTTTGGCCAAAGAAAGTCTTCGTCCCATAATCGTGAACCCTTGCTCGAAAAATATATTCTCCCCTAGCCGTACTGCTCCAACCCGTGAAGGCTCTGGCTGCTTCTTTGATGTCTTTTTCCGTATAATTTCCTCGTCCGATGGTAAACAGCTCCATTAGTTCTCTAGCAAAGTTCTCATTAGGCTTCTGTTTTCTGTTTTGTTGATTGTTGAGAAAACGAATCATGCTGGGATCCTTGGCAATAGCTAGAACTAACTCTCGAAAATTTCCTAGAGCATGTTTACGGATGGTATTTAGTTGATTGCTAGCCATCACGGATGTTTTACTTTGACAAGCAAAATGACCATGCCAGAATAGTGTCATTCTTTCCAATAAGGGACTCTCACTTGCATCACTCATCCGCTTAATCCAGGCCGCACTCTGAAGAACGACTAGTCTTCGCTCCTTCTTTCTGGTTTCTGCTTTGTCCATTTCACTCATTTGGAGGAAGCCTTCAACATTTGCTGTGGCAGGTGGAGATAAGGGAGGTGTAGCAAGTGCTTTGCTGAAGAGCTCATTGACAGCTTGGGAGACAGATAGGTTTCGTTTTTGTTCCCATTCGCCAACGCTTAGTCCAAAACCGGCGCGCCCGTAGAGGTGCTTTATCTTTTCCATGTCGTAGCGTATTTTTGTTCTTTGGACTGTAAAAGCCCCAATCGGTTTAATGGCGACGATTTAAGGAAACGTTAAACCGGTTATTAAAACTGATTTATACGTATCTTTAAGCGAATTAAAATCCCATAGGAATGAGAAGAATATTGACACTAATCAGTTTGTTTGCCATAGCTACTATTTCTCTCCATGCACAAGGCATTTCTTTTTATAAAGGGACTTGGGAGGAAGCATTAGCAGAAGCTAAAAAACAGGATAAGATCATTTTCGTAGATGCTTATGCTGTTTGGTGTGGACCATGTAAGCGAATGTCTAAGAATGTTTTTCCGCATGATAAGGTTGGACAATTCTACAATAAGAACTTCATTAATATGAAGCTGGATATGGAAAGAGGAGAAGGGTTGAAGTTTAGAAAACAATACCCGGTATCTGCATTTCCAACGCTCTTTTACATTGATTACACCGGAGAGTTAGTCATGAAAGTAAAAGGGGCTCAGAATGTGGAAGGTTTCATCAAGTTAGGGGAAAATGCGTTGAAAAAAATTGACCGAAGTGGCCTTTATGCAGAGGCTTATGATAAGGGAGATCGCGATCCTGAATTAGTGTACAATTATGTCAAGGCCTTAAACAAGGCAGGAAAGCCTAGTTTGAAGATTGCTAATGAATACATCCGCTCACAGAAGGATCTCAAAACACCTGAGAACTTGAAGTTCCTCCTAGAGGCTGCTTCGCAAGCAGATTCAAGACTTTTTGGGTTGATGATTGAACACCGGAAAGAAATTGAGGCAGTAACTTCTCTCGATGCCGTTCAAACCAGAATCTTAGATGCTAGTCGTGCTACTGCAGATAAGGCGATTGAATTCAAGAGTAAGGATTTATTGACCGAGGCGCATGAGGCCATGAAAAAGCACTATCCAGAAATGGCAAAATCCTTTATGTATCAAACCGAAATGGGATATTGCTTGAGTCAAGGAGAAGTAGGAGAGTATCTAGATGCCTGTAAAAACTATGCTAAGAAAGTGCTGAAAAATAATCCGGATGAGTTATCTACTTTGGCTATCCAGATTTCCAGCAATTTTAAAGCAGAAGCAAGAGCTAAGAAACAAGCGGAAAGCTTTGCCAGTCTTGCGGCAAAGAAAAGTATGAATTATAGACATTGGTTGAATTATGCTTCTATTTTAAATCGAAATGGGAAGCAAGCAGAAGCTGTCGAAGCTGCCAAAACTTCCTTGGAACTAGTAAAGGACGGTGATCCCAAGCAAGTTCAGATGGTTGAAACCTTTTTGCGCAGAATAGAGAGTTAAGATAAACGAAAGCTTTAGGTCTAGATAGTCGAAAAGGTCAGAATGCTGGAAGATGCCCTGAGTGTAGGGCAATATCCGAAAGCATTTTGACCTTTTTGTGTAAATGCATATTGATAAAAGTTCAAGGATTCAGATGTATAAGTTCATCATTATTATAGTAGCCCTTTTATTGACGATCGCTGATTTAGTTGGTCAGGATACTCAGGATCAGATCCTGTTTGACGAGGCTTCGTGGTCAGTTTTACTCAAAAAGGCCAAAGCAAGCGATAAATTGATATTTGTAGATGCTTACACGACTTGGTGTGGCCCTTGTAAAACGATGGCGAAAGAGGTATTCACCGATTCCACCGTAGCGATTCTGTACAATGGCCATTTTATCAATACTCAGATCGATGCTGAACGGGGAGAGGGGACCACCTTTGCAAGGAAATATAGGATATTCGCGTATCCAAGTTTGCTTTTTATCGATGGTAATGGAGAGGTGGTCCATCGGGCAACAGGTTTTCACAATGTCGAGGATTTTAAACTTCTCGGTGAAACTGCTATCAGCCCTGCTGGAGGATTGCGTGAGTGGAATAGACGGTATAAGCAAGGTGAACGATCTCCTGAGTTCGAAAAAAAACTCATACTGGCTAAGTATGCTGCTATGGAGGAGGATTATTTGGAAATAGCTGAATCCTATATGCGAGGTCAGAAGGATTGGAGTTCCTTACCCAATATGCAATTGATTTTTACCTTGATTGATGATCCTAATTCAAGTTGGTTCAATTATATGGTAGATCATCGAGCAGATTTTGATCTATTGTTTGGTCGAAAGGCTGTAGCAGCAAAGCTTCAGCATCTGTTCCTCAAAAAACCTTTGGGAGAATCCGGAGATCCGATGAAAGAAGTTGATCGATTCTACAGCAAGGTATATCCGGACTTAGCCCCCAAACTAACTGCTCATTTTAAAATGAACTATTATCGTACGCTAGGTCAGATGGATGAATTTGCTAAAGCTGCGGATCGATACCTTAGTACTTACGGTTCAACGGATGCTGACGAATTGAATAATATTGCTTGGACCTTTTTCGAATATGTTGACAACAGCGTTCTTTTGAAGAAGGCAGTGGCATGGGTAGAAAAATCTATAGAATTAGATCCTGGATACCATAACCTTGATACGCTAGCGCATCTACTTTATAAGTTGGGTAAACTATCTAAAGCCAAAAAGGTGGCTAAGCAAGCTATTTGGCTAGCTGCTGAAGAAGATATTAAACTTAGCAGTACAGAGGCATTGTTAGCTCAGATAAGGGATCGATAGACGACTTCTAGAAAGTATATTGTTATATCTAGTTCTATTTATACATTCTATCGGGTATGTATATGGGGCGGCACAGAAAAAAACCTCCTTCGATCCGAAGGAGGTTTTGTATGTTCTTGAGTGTAAAGTGTAGTTTTCAAAAGTACATTTACTCCTATCGTATTCTTAGATTTAGTGGAATATCTAGTATTTGAGAAGTTAGTACTAAGTTTCTGACATCGTCTTCTTTGGTTGCTACGATGATTTCTACTCGTCGGTTAAATCTTCTACCTTCTGGAAGATCTTTTCCCCTCCTGTCCCGGTTCAGTGCAACAGGATTTCTTTCACCATATCCTTTGGTAATGATTCTATTAGGACTGATTCCCCTCTGAATCAGGTAATTCTTTGCTTGTTTAGCTCTTGACTTCGAAAGCATATCATTATATGGATGCGTACCCTTGGCATCAGTATGTCCGTTTAATTGGACTTCCATTTCTGGATTTTCTACTAGTATAGTACTGACATCCTTTAGTATTCGCTCGGATCTGTCTTTTATCTTGGATTTATTGAAATCAAAGTATATAGTCTCGATGGCGGGAGATTTTGGTGCACATACCTTTTTGCATAGAGCTCGAATCGCCTCGATGTCCACTACTTTGGCATGCTTAAATCCCTTATCTGCCACTTCGTTCTTTTTGACCTCTGCTTCATCTTCATCATTATAGCCTTTAATGTAGTATCGATATATATCCATCGCGTCAATATGCATGGCCACATCACTTACACCGGCATCTTTGAAATAATCATCTCCAATGTTATGATCGTATACGGCTACTTGTATCCAATATTCAGCAGCATTTAAGAGCGTGTTTGTTTGTAGTCCCAGTACAAAAGTTAAGAGGAGTAGAAATTTTTTCATGGGAAAACCTGTTTTGAATTTTAAAGTTTTGCAAAAAAAAGTTAGGCCCAAGGAAGAATGATTTCTCCAAGGAAAATACATACCGATCGACTTGTAAGTGATGTGAGCTATGCCTTTTTTACACAACACAATTGGCTAATAACTCTTGGGCATTGGAAATGTTAGTGAACGACTATCATGATTCTGCCTCTTTGAAAGAGGAGGATCATAGGGATGAATTTTTTACATTCTAATTGAAATGTAAGTGGATGACATTATGATACACTCCAGGAAAAGAATAGTAGATAGCTACTTGGTATGAACCTCAAAGGTGTTAACTAAAATAGGGAGAAAATAAGTGGGAGGTTAGTGTTACTTAGTGGAGGGGTGCAATCATTAAATATTGCACTGGTAAATATAATAACAATTTTAATATTCAAGTAAAAAAAGAGACTTTGTTTTCTAAATTCCTCATTTTACCCTAGTTGTGTCTTCTTTGTCCCGTATTTAGTTGAATAATTTCAACCCAGACTAATTCCAACCATCACTTTGAATTTCTTTTCGGGAGACCCTTAACTATTTGTGTCTGAGAAGTGTTTCTTAATTTCCAATAGCTAGGTACCTATATATAAGGGCTAAAAAGATAAATTTGCGGAATGAATAGGACCTAGCGAAGAGGTGTAGATTTTTCAACTAAAAATAAAAGCATGGCGAATGCTTCAGATGGTTCAAAAAGAACTGATGTAAATACTTTAGGAGAGTTTGGGTTAATTGACCATCTCACTTCTAGTTTTCAGCTTACGCAGTCTTCAAGTATCAAGGGGGTGGGAGATGATGGAGCTGTGATTGATAATGGAAATCTAATGACGGTGGTTTCTACAGATATGTTGGTCGAAGGGATACACTTTGATTTAATGTATAGTCCGCTAAAGCATTTAGGCTATAAATCGATCGTCGTTAACTTGTCCGATATTTATGCGATGAATGCGGTGCCGAAACAGGTGACGGTTTCGATTGCATTATCTAATCGCTTCTCAGTGGAAGCATTGGAAGAATTGTACGATGGGATAAAGCGGGCTTGCGACTATTATCAGGTTGATTTGATAGGAGGAGATACCACTTCCTCGCCCAAGGGGCTCTATATCAGTGTGACCGCAATTGGGCAAGTTGAAAAAGATCGGGTAGTATATCGAAACACGGCAAAGGTTGGGGATCTTATCTGTATTACTGGAAATGTGGGAGCCGCTTACTTAGGACTGCAATTGTTGGAAAGAGAAAAGCAATTGTATCTATCTAATCCAAGCATAAAGCCAGATTTGGAGGAGCAGGATTTCTTGGTGGGGCGGCAGCTCAAGCCAGAAGCTCGAAGAGATATGATCGAAGTATTTCGGAAGAGTGAACTTCAACCAACGGCTATGATCGATGTATCGGATGGAGTAGCCTCAGAGATCTTCCACATCTGTAAGCAATCGAAAGTTGGGGCTTTTATTGAGGAGAGTGGGGTTCCTATTCATCCGGATGCACAAATGATGGCTTTGAAGTTTCAATTGGACCCAATTACTTGTGCGTTGAATGGGGGAGAGGATTATGAACTTATTTTTACTGTAGACCCAAAAGACCTGGATAAGGTTAAATACTTGCCGGATATTTATATTATGGGGGAGATTGTACCGGAGGCTGACGGGATTAAGTTACATACGAAAGGAGGAAACATACATGACTTGTCTGCCCAGGGGTGGAAACATTTCTGATTTCAAACATTATTGTCTAAGAAGGTAATAAAATACGGGATATGCAATCCAACAAGATTCTCTCTCTACTTTTTCTATCTGGCTTACTGTTATTGGTAGGGTGTAAGTCAGAAAACAGTGCAACAACATCAACTCCAAGTACAGCTACAACTACCCCGCCTGCTACTGAACCGCTTAAGGTAAGCTTTAACCGGGACTCTGCTTATGCATATGTCGCTAAGCAGGTTGCGTTTGGGCCGCGTGTGTTAGGCTCCGAAGGGCATAAGGCCTGTAAGGATTGGTTTGTAGAACAATTCACTGCGTTTGGAGCTACAGTTATAGAACAAGATTTTGAGGCGAAGGTGTATACTGGGCAGGTAATGAAAGCTACAAATATTATCGCACAGTACAATCCTGCTAATACCGATAGGATTCTCTTGGCTGCCCATTGGGATACTCGTCATATTGCAGATTCTCCACTGAGTACAGAACGCAAGAACGAACCCATCTTAGGTGCAGATGATGGAGGTAGCGGTGTTGGGGTGCTCTTGGAACTAGCTCGGCAACTGCAAAATATGGACCTGCAATTAGGAGTAGATCTTGTGTTGTTTGATGCTGAAGATTATGGAGAAAGCAAGGATGATATTGCGGATGAGGCAGAAGGAACCAAAAACCGGAATACTTGGGCTCTAGGCTCACAACATTGGTCCAATAATTTACACCAGGCCGGTTATAAACCACGCTATGGAATCTTGCTGGATATGGTTGGTGCCAGAAATGCTCGTTTCCCCAGGGAACAATACTCTACCTATTTCGCTGCACCAGTAGTGGATAAGGTATGGGCTTTGGCCAGTAAACTTGGGTACAGTAATTACTTCCATAATGCAGAAGGCGGAGGGATTACGGATGACCATTATTTTGTAAATACAATTGCTCAAATTCCTATGATCGATATTATCAATTTGCCGATTGATTCTGAAAATAAAGGGTTTGGTAGTCACTGGCATACTCAAAACGATAATATGGATGTAATCAATAAACGTACTTTAAAAGCAGTAGGTCAAGTCTTGTTGGAGCTGTTGATTAAGGAGGACGCCGGGCAGCTATAGTTTTGACAGATTACTTGCTAAACCGAGTAAACGGGCTAGTGGTTAAGGAGACAAATCCCACCACTAGCCCGTTTTTTTATGAATGAACCTCTTCTCTCTTTAATGGTTATGTTAACAATGATGTGAATAGCATACTATTTATGAGAGATATTCGAGTAGTAATAATTGCAGTTTTCGCGCTCTTGGCCATTGCTAGCGCATTCTTTCTAACACGCCTTCGGTTTACCTTTGATTTTGAGCAGTTCTTTCCAAGGGGAGATAAAGATTTGGAAATCTTCCGGGAGTTTATTGCTTCTTTCGAAACGGATGACAACTTCTTATTGGTTGCCGTACGGAAGGAGGATGGAGCCTTTGAACAAACGTTTCTAGAGCAGTTTCACGATTTTAGTTTGGAGGCTCGAAAGCTACCGCACGTACAGGAAAGCCAAGCACTTACCCAAATTGGGTATCCCCTGAAAACACCTTTCGGTTTCACCACCATTCCCGCTATACATATTGATGATCCCTCGCGATACGATGAAGAAAGAGAACGCATTCTGAGAGACGACCGCTTTGTCAATAACTTAATTTCGGAGGATGGCAAGACCTTGGTTGTACTGCTGAAGACTGTCAACAGTATAGACTTAGATCAAGCTCGCACTTTGATGGAGGGTTTAGATGAGCTGATAGCCGGATACAATTTTGAGGAATACCACTACCTCGGGCGCGCCTACTTCCAAACGGAGTTAGTGGCGATGCAAAAGCGAGAAATTATGGTATCGGCAGGGGTGGCAGGAGTGCTGGTGAGTTTGATAATGTTTTGGATCTTTCGGAGAACGTGGGGTATTGTTATCGCCCTGGTCTCGATTGGATTGGGTATGTTACTTTTTATGGGCTTGCTGGGAGCTACTGGTCGGCCTTTGAATGCGATGGCTGCTCTCTACCCTGTGCTAATGATTATCGTGGGTACTTCGGATGTCATTCACATCATGTCCAAATACATTGATGAGTTGCGTAAAGGGAAAGGGCAATCGGAAGCCATTCAGATAACCATCAAGGAAATTGGGCTAGCTACCCTATTAACTTCCATTACTACAGCTATCGGTTTTGCAACGCTCTTGACTAGCCGGGTTGATCCGATCCGAGATTTTGGCTTGAATGCGGCGGCAGGCGTGATTGTGGCTTACATAACTGTGATTTTCTTCACCACGGCCCTACTGTCTTACTTTAAGGCAGATCAGTTAATGAAAATTGGAAAAAGCATTGCCTTCTGGGAAAATTCAATGCTGAGTAGTTATCGCTTAACGCTCTCCAAAGGTACTGCTATTAAGTGGGGGGCTCTATTTATGTTGATCATCTGTGGGATCGGGATCAGTAGGATCACGACCAATTATGGAATTATCGACAACTTGCCAAGAGGGGAGAAAATCACGGAGGATTTTACCTTTTTTGAAAAAGAGCTAACGGGATTCCGGCCTATGGAGTTAGCCGTTTATACGCAAGGAGACTACCAAGTGGATGATTATGCTGTTATTCGAGAAATGGATAAAATCGAAGGCTATCTAAGACAGTTTCCAAGCTTACAAGCAATTGGTTCCATTACTACGCTTTATAAGTCCATCAACCAAGCCTTTAATAATAATCGAGAGGATGCTTTCGTAGTAACTGAAAATGAACGCCAGTTCGAAAGATATCGTCGTTTGACTGGGCAACTACCGAAATTTGATCCGAATGTTTTGGTAAGTAAAGATGGTACCAAAGCCCGGATTACTTCTCGAATTAAAGATGTAGGAGCAGATACTATTAAAGCCATGGGCTTACGCATCGATAACTGGATTGCAAAAAATATAGATAGCGATGTGGTCAAAGTGAATCGTACGGGAACGGGGGTGATTATCGACAAGAATGCGGAATACATCAGGAGAAGTCTTTTACAGGGGTTGGGTATTGCCGTACTGATTGTCAGTGTACTGATGGCCCTTTTATTTCAGAACTGGAGAATCCTTATTATCGCCTTAGTCCCCAATATTTTCCCGCTATTACTGGCAGGAGCATTGATCGGATACCTAGGGATTGAGTTAGAGGCGGGCGTGTCGATTGTATTTGCTGTGATTTTTGGTATTGCCGTGGATGATACGATCCATTTTCTGAGTAAGTACAAGCTAGCTTTGAACAAAGGTATGGAGCGGGAAGAGGCGATTAAGATCACTTTTGTAGAAACTGGAAAAGCTATTGTGCTGACCTCTATTATTCTGTTCTTTGGTTTCTTGGTAATGCTGTTTTCTATACACCCACCTAGCGTAGTGGTAGGTCTACTAATTAGCCTTACCTTACTGAGTGCCTTAGTTAGTGATCTACTACTGATTCCTGTAATGATAAGATGGATGCAGCCAGCCCAGCAAGAAGCAATTCAGAAGGGAGAGAAAATGGTTACCGGATAAGGATAGAAGATCTGACTAGATACTTCTAAATGCCAATACCAAGTAAGTCAAAAAGAATGGAAGAGGTACCCAACACCACTCAGGAATAAACATCAAACAAGCAACGATCGCTAAGAAAGAGATGAATGTGTAAATCCAGTATAGTCTAGTTGAGTCTTGGCTTTCTGTACTCATGATTATCAATTTTGCGGCAAATCTAATAAATTCATGGTTTAACCCTTAGATTCTAATGTAATTTTTGTGTCTTTATCTAGAACCTCTTATAGGCTTTGCCTAATCTTCCAACACATGTAGCTGCTGATCTGTTTTCTGATTGCGAAGAATAGTTTTTTTGCCACTAGGCCAAAGTACTTTTATTTTCTTGATCCGCTTTTCTGAGCCCACCCCAAAATGGGCAATTAGGCTATTTTGTCCACAATAACCACTTTGGGTGTTGATATACCGCATTTGCCATTTGCCCCTTTTGGTAAGCACTCGAATGGTAGCACCCACTGCTGAACGATTTGAAACGGTACCCTCTAATTTAATCTTCAACCAGTGATTGTCATTGCCATTGTTTAGATAAAGATCATTGGCAGGTTGTACTTGGTTTTTTCCATTTTGACAGTTGGCTATTGCTAGATCAAGGAAGCCATCATTGTTGATATCACCCCAAGCCAGGCCAAAGGAGCAATAGCTAGACATATCAGGAAGAGCAGAAGCTATCTTTGTAAAGTTCCCCTTTCCATCATTTTGGTATAGCCAGTTCTCAAGTTTTGACTTACAAAAGCCATTGGCCACGATCAAATCTAAATCTCCGTCGTTATCGAAGTCACCAAAAGCTGAGCCATAGGAACAGCCTCCATCCTTACTTAGACCACTATTGGCGTTCAGACTTAAATTTCCTTTACCATCATTGAGTAACAGCTGATTGTCAATTTCCTGATAATAGCCCGCATTGGCAAGAAAAAGGTCAAGGTCACCATCATTATCGACATCCCCCCAACTAGCACTCATACTACCTGTTGGTAATTCATTCCATATGGCACTTTGTTCCGAAAGGAAAAAAGGAGCCTTACCTGTATTTAGGTAAAGCTCGTTAGGTGATTTCCCTTCGTTAGTAATAAATAAATCACTCTTTCCATCTTTATTGATATCGATCCAATTGACGGATCGAGATAGAGTATTGGATTGGTTGGCGGGTGTTGTTGTAGACTTGAAACTTTTGCCATTCTGATTTAGAAAAAGTTGGTTTTGCTTAGGCTTGCCTTCACTATTGGTCAGGAAAAGGTCTAACCAGCCATCATTGTTTACATCCCCCCAACTGGCCGTTTCGGAATAGGTACCATTAGTGGTTAGAACAGAATCTTTGTCCAGGAGGAAGGAGCCATTGCCCTCATTGCGATAGAAGTAATTCTGCTGGCCATACCAAGTGACCACATAGGCATCCAAATCTCCATCATTATCTATATCGGCAAATGTGGCTCCATCCGACTTGGCTCCATCCGTTACGATAGGATCATCTGTGAGTGAGGTAAAGGTCCCATCGCCCTGATTGATGTATAAGAAATTATGCTGCCCACTGCTGGGGCCATTAGAAATAAAGAGGTCTTCCCAGCCGTCATTATTCACATCAACGAAGTTCACGCTTCTGCTGTCGGATGGCTGTTCAACAAGTGGTCCCTGTATAACTTTTGTAAATTGAGATTGCGTCCAGCTCTTTGTGACGGCAAGTGATAATATAACCAGCAATATCTTCTGATAGATTGAGTTCATGAAAGCAAGATAGAATGGATTAGGAAGTGATTTCATAAAAGTGTAGGTAGGTTGAAAAACGGTGTTTCAACACCTTTCTCTTACCTATTAGTGGAGCAAATAGCCATTAATAGGGAGAAAACGGTCATTTGGACATTCAAATTTCTCCTTTCTACATCCTTGTAGCTACATGGGGTTGTTTTTGCGATATTTGAAGTCTGACCGAGAATATATGGGCAAGCGTCTGTTACTACATATTGGTTTCTGGTTCTTGTACTGGCTGTTGAACGGCTACGTAGAAGTTTTTTTATCCAATTCAAGCTTTGTAGATCTGCCTTTCTGGCAAAGGCTATGGAAGGGATTTGGTACACGCCTGACCATCCTACCTTTAGAAATGGGCTTCGCTTATTATAGCATGTATGTGATACTGCCTAGGTACTTTCAGGGAAGGAGTTATTGGAAATTACTTGTGGAGTTTACGGCGGTATTTACGGTGGTTTTTGCTTTGTATCGACTGTTGATACCTTATGTTATTTATCCCTATATCTATTTGTTGCCCTATCCAGCAAATACTTTCGATGTTTGGTTGCCAAGGTATATCTATACCGCGATTCGGTTTGTTTCGGTAACGGGAATGGCTTTAACGATTAAGTTGCTGCGCATCCGTTTTCAGCAACTCGAAAAGGAGAAACTGCTGACTGAAGAAAAGTTGCAGAATGAGCTCCGCTTTCTTAGATCACAGACTAATCCTCATTTCCTGTTTAATACCTTGAATAATGTCTACGCTTTAGCCCGAAAAAAGTCTGACCAGACGGCTCCTGTAATTATGAAACTTTCCAAGTTGCTTCGCTTCATGTTGTATGAATGCAATCAAGATCGAATTACTGTAGAGCAAGAGATCCAGGTTATTGAGGATTATTTGGAATTAGAAAAATTGCGCTACAATAATCGCTTAGAAATTGCTTTGGAAAAAGAAGTTGATGATCCTGCTGTACTAATAGCGCCATTATTGATCCTACCGCTGATAGAGAATGCTTTCAAGCATGGTACGAGTGAAACCCGTTTTGAAACCTTCGTACGAATTAATTTGCAGCTAATGGATCAGCAATTACGATTGCAGGTAGAAAATAGTACAGATGAAGAACAGAATGATGCCGTGGAAGGCATTGGACTACCAAGTGTAAGCAGGCAATTGGCGCTATTGTATCCCAATGGATATCAATTAGACATTCAGCATGATAAAGAAGTTTTTACCGTAGATTTATCCATTAATCTCAACAGTTATGCCGGAACACATCAGGTGTTTGATCGTGGAAGATGAGCCACTAGCCGCGGAGGTCTTGGCTGATTATATTGGAGAGGTTCCGCATCTGGAACTAGTAAGTATTTGTGAGGATGCTATTTATGCCAGTAGTTTTTTGAAACAAAATGCGATCGATCTGCTGTTTCTGGATATTCATTTACCAAAACTCAAAGGACTAGACTTCCTGAAGATGTTAAGTCACCCTCCTCAAGTCATTTTAACTACGGCCTATCATCAATATGCACTGGAGGCTTTTGAATATGATGTGCTTGATTATTTATTGAAGCCTATTGAATTTGAACGTTTTTTACAGGCTGTTCACAAAGTGAAGATGGAAAAAACGGAGGGGGGATACTCTAATTCTGAAGTATCGGCAGAAGAAGAATTTCGATTTTTCAGAGTCAACAAGAAAAACGTGAAAGTCTTACTGAAGGATATTGTCTACGTAGAAAGCTTGAAAGAATACGTGCGAATTTGTACAGAAGACAGATCCATCGTGACCAAGTTTCAAATTGGAGAGCTACAAACGACACTAGCTATACCTAACTTACTGCGCATTCACCGTTCTTATTTAGTGGCAAAAAACAAGATTTCTGCTTATTCGGCCACTGAAGTTGAAATCCAGGGAAAAACCATACCCATCGGCAGAACCTATCGCGAGGAAGTACACTCAATCCTTTCTGAATTCCTGGAAACCGGGAAGTAATTTGGCTTTCAGATGGAAAACTGGACTGACAGTTATTCGCCAGTCCAGTCTTACATTTTAATCCGTCTTTGGTGTGCCTTGTGGTTCCTTGGCAGCAAAAGATTCGTGGGGATAGGTATCTGGTGTAACCACTACCCCAGTTGTTAGCTTGAGTGGTATACCCGCAGCACCAGGATAGCTTAGTTCTGCGAAAAAGGCGCTGTAACCCTCCTTGGGTTCATCTATTTTAAGTTGATATATGCCTTCGGCAGTGATGGGGACATCTTCCGATTCCCAAGCTTTTCCAATGGTTTCTAAACGGAAATCTCTAGAATCGGGATTATTGGCCTTCCATAGTTTAATACTGGCCGGTTTTTGACCATCCGCGGTTTCAATATGGATAGTACCGTTCTCAACCCGCCAAGCAAATTCCGGGCGTGGGGATTCCAGAACAACGGATTGATAGAATGAAATAAGTGTTTCTATCACGTCGGATTCGCGCATGGAGTGATCCGTATTGGGGACGTATCGTACATTTTTTTCTCCTTTGAGATCGTCCCAATAGAATTTCCAGGAATCAGGAATAAAAAACTGATCGCCCGTGGCATTCAATAGCAGTTTTGGCATGTCTAGTTTATCCAGGTAGGAGTAGGGTTCCGTAATACTGATTAGTCGATCATACTCCTTAGAGCCTTGCCAATCCATAATGCCTTCTGCTACATAATTTCCGACAGCTGGTGCCCAAAATCCGTATACTCTCCAGTGGTGCTCAAAAGAGGGTACTACATTCAGTAAATCGATAACAATGGGTGCAATGGCCACTACTCTATCATCAACAGCAGCAGTTGTCCAGGTTGTCCATCCTCTTTTTGATCCACCCGCTACCATGAACTGATCCACCTTATGACCAATGGAATGACTGAATTCCGAAATCACATCCATGGCTCGGACAGCAGCCTTGGTCATTGGTAAACGTGCTAACCAGATGGCGTCTTCATCCTTTGCTCCTCCTTCCAGGAATTTTCGCCAACCGTATGCAATTAATTCATCCTCTACTCTTGGCCCGTAATCGTCTCCTACGAATTCCATCGGCTGATTGGGTACATTGTGGAGATTGGCCGTAATTGATTTCGACAGAACTGCCGCCTGAATTTGCATTTCGTCTGCCTTGTCAGGACTTTCGGAACGGCGAGACCCGCCACCAATAAATAACATACCTTTATTGGTAATCACTTCATCTGGTACGACGATGGTCAGCCAATGCCACCAGGTTGGATCTTTGACTTCGGCCGTGGTAAGCCATCTCTGTGAAACCATTCGAATGATAAAAGCTGTATATCCTTGACCTTTGATACTGTCTTTGAGTTCGTAGGTGAAAGCATCATCTGGCACCGACATATAGGCTTCGAGCGGTGTCTGAGAGGTAGTAGGCGCAGCTGATTCGGGGGCCTGAGAGGCTGATGGTTCAGCTGGTCCACAACTGTTAAGTAAGAGCAACAGGGCAACCAATAGGTTGGCACATTGTTGGGGAAAAGAGGACTTCATGTTTTACATTTTTGTTTTGAATGGTCTTTAAGATAAGTATCAAGACACAATTATCCTTATACTTAGATTTAATTAACTTCCTTAAATGAAAGCCATGCCTGCTACTACTGCCAAAATCTCATTGTACCCGGTACTACTTGTAAATTTTATCGGAATGTTGGGGTATAGTGTCATCTTGCCATTCCTCGTTTTTTTAGTAGAAGACTTTGGTGGAAACGGGTTTATATATGGTTTACTGGGGGCGATGTATCCAGCGTTTCAGTTGATAGGAGCTCCTTTGTTGGGCAAATGGTCGGATCAAATTGGTCGAAGGCGTGTATTGTTGATCAGTCAAGCTGGGACTTTTTTGGCCTGGGTCCTCTTTATAGTAGCTATAAGCTCACCCGTAAAGACACTATTAGGTGTTGATTCAAGCGTGTTAGGAACCTTTACTTTGAGTCTGCCCTTGATTCTCCTGTTTATAGCTCGTGCGTTAGATGGGTTAACAGGGGGTAATGTTTCTGTGGCTAATGCTTATTTATCGGATATATCCAATGACACTAATCGCAAGGCTAATTTTGGTAAGATGGCCACCTCTACTAGCCTGGGATTCATTGTTGGTCCAGTCCTAGCTGGTTTTCTGGGCGCAACGTCCTATGAGGAACTTTTGCCCGTCCTAGCAGCAGCTCTAATCTCTCTGACCGCTATTTTTGTCATACAGCGATTCCTCCCAGAATCTAGGCCTGAGTTAGTAGAATCCAATTTGAAGGCTTTCGGTGTAAAAAAGCTGTTTCAGATAGAGCATAAGGAGTGCTATCAGATGGAAAACTGTCCAGATACTGGACTTAAAGCAGTCTTAAAAATGCCCCATATTCCCGTTTTATTTGGGGTTTACTTTTTGAACTTCTTGGGCTTTAGCTTTTTCTATGCCTGTTTTCCCATTTTTGCATCCCAGGTAATGGAATGGACCTCGGTTCAATTAGGCCTTTTTTTCACTTTGAATAGTGGGATTATGGTTTTGGCTCAAGGACCAATACTTTCCTATCTGTCTGCGAAAGTTCCTGATGCCAGTCTGGTGATTATAGGAAGCATTCTGATCAGTGCTAATTTTTTCCTTTTGACGCTCCAGACAGACACAAGTGTTTATCTGGCAAATGTATTGATGGCTCTGGGTAATGGTATTATGTGGCCTTCATTTCTTTCTATCCTCGCTAAATCGGGAAGCACCAAAGTGCAAGGTACCATCCAAGGGTATGCCAGTAGTACGGGGAGTTTGGCTAGTATTTTTGGTCTCGTCCTTGGCGGGGTATTGTTCAACTATGTAGGCGCTTCCATTTTTGTAGTTTCCGGTACCATCCTATTCCTAATCTTTCTAGTCTCATTTCAATTATTGCGAGTCGAGAAGGAACTGAAAACTTCCGCTTAGCAATTTGAGTATTTTTACAAATGGGTGAGAAATACCACTGATTTCTTGCAAGTCATTCTATATGATAGTATTTTTACAAATGGGTAAGAAATGCTGAAATATAGATTTTGCGCTATTACATGATTTAATCTCCAAACAGTGAAAGGATATCACTTAGGCGAATTTGAGGAAATTGTCCTCCTGTACGTGACCATTTTACATGATGAGGCTTACGGTTTAGCTATTACCAAAGGCATCGAAAAGGATTTGAATCGATCTGTAACCTTAAGTAGTGTACATACCGCCTTATATAGAATGCAAGACAAAGGCTTAGTCGAATCTAAGCTCGCTGGTTCATCCACTGAGCGTGGGGGACGACGAAAGCGCTTGTATTCTATTACCAACGTTGGGAAAGAAGCCCTGTGGAATGCTCGTCAGGCACGAAACAAGTTATGGTCTCTTATCCCCAAAACAACTTTTGAAGGATGGTAGAGCATCAACCTAATCCACCCCGGTGGGCTGACCGTTTCCTGGAATGGTATTGCAATCCTCAACTAGTCGAGGAAATTCAAGGTGATCTATATGAGCGATTTCTGGAATATACCCAAGAGAAAGGACTTAAAAAGGCGCGGAGATGGTATGCGATCAATGTTTTCCTATTTATAAATCGCTATACACTCCGACGTCATCGATCTACATATTCCCGACTTAATTCACTCGACATGTTTAAAAATTATCTAAAAATTGGGTGGCGTAATGTGCGTAAGCACAAATGGCCTTCCTTGATCAATGTGCTGGGCTTAGCCTTGGCTATCGGCTGCTGTATGGTGGTCTATACCTTTATCTTTTGGACTTTTAATACCGATGATTTTCATGAGAATAGGGACAATATCTATATCATGGAAAAGGTCTTGCAAGGAGATAATGAACTACAATTGCGAGGAGATTCGCCGGAGCCACTCGGGCCTGCCATGGCCAAAGATTTACCACAGGTGAAAGCTATGACTCGCTTCACTTTTTCGAGAGGCATTTTTCAATACGATGACCAAGTTTTTAGCGAAAGTATCAATTTTGTTGATCCAGAATTTGTGCAATTATTTTCCTTTCCGCTGAAATGGGGAAAAGTAGAAGATTTCGGTGCGATGGATGGCATCTTTTTGACCGAAAGGGTATCCACTAAATTTTTTGGTGCGGAAAATCCCTTGGGAAAGCAAGTTACAATCAAGTTCAACAACGCAGAGGGCGAAATTGAAAGTAGCTTTCAAGTCAAAGGAGTATTTGAAAAGTTACCTCCCACACGTACTTTTAGCTTCAATATACTTGTCCCGTATCAGCATCAATTGACCTTGGGGCGGGATGATTTCCTAGATTGGCACCAAGCAGCTGATGCTACCTTTGTACAGTTGGATCCTACTGCTGATCCCTCAAAAGTTCAGCAAGCATTAACGCCCTATTTAGCGCAGTACAATGAAGATAACAAAGGGTGGAAACTGGATCAATTGAATCTACAGCCGCTTTCGAATATCAGCCGGCATGCCTATAAGTGGGGAAATTCATTCTTTCACCAGTCTCATGTCGTAGCTATCATCATGTTGGTGGTGATTGCGATAGCTCTCTTACTGCTAGTGTGTTTTAACTACGTAAATACAGCTATTGCTACAGCATCCAGTAGATTAAGAGAAATCAGTGTTAGAAAAGTAATGGGCAGCCAGCGAAGGCAAATCATTTCTCAGTTCCTAGTAGAGAATTTACTGATCTGCCTAGTAGGGTTGGTTACTGGAATACTATTGGCAGAGTTTCTTTTCTTGCCTTGGTTTAAGCGATTTGCTGGAGGCTTAGAGTTTCGTCTTCACTACTTGCAAGATTATAGGCACGCACTTTTCTTCCTTACTTTATTGGTTCTACTGGTACTTGGTGGGGGTGGATATCCTGCCTACTATATCTCTCGTTTCCCACCGGTAGAGATTTTGAAGGATAAGCTACGAATAGGCAATAAGAATCGCTTTAGGAAAATCCTATTGGGGGCGCAGTTATCTCTGACGTTCATTGCAATTTTTTCAGCCGTTGCATTTATTAAGCATACCCAAAGGCTCAAAGCAGTCGATTGGGGCTACGATCCAGAAGCTAAGATCGTGATTCGTCTAGATGAGGGGATTTCCTATGACCGCTTGAAAAATGAACTAGCTGGCTTGGATGAGATTCAAGATATTTCAGGATCAATCCAGCAGCTTGGAAGGGGCTCTAATGGTATTACTATTGAAATAGATGGAGAGGATACTCCTGTCGACGAAATGGTGGTAGGGCCTGATTATTTGGAGAAAATGGGCTTGACCGTGATAGATGGAAGATTCTCTAGTCCAGAATTAGATACAGATATCTCTCAGTCTGTGATGGTGAATGCTGCTTTCCGTCGACACTTTGGTTGGGATGTAGCCGTGGGTAAGGTCATTCAGTTGGAAGATCAATCCTATTCGGTCATTGGAGAACTAGAAGATTTTCGTTTCGAGGATTTCTTCCGTCCCATCCAGCCTATGCTCATTCGCGTAGGGCCAAAATCCGATTATCGATATCTTACTGCCACCTTGGCGTCTACTGCTCAAACCCAAGCATCAGCTAAAGCTATGGAGGGTATCTGGAAAGAGATTTATCCTGATCGTCCCTTTAACTTCTTCTTCCAAACAGACGTAATGGACGGTTATTTCCAAGGTTTTGAACAAGTGATCAAAATCTTATCTGCGGTTGCTTTCCTGACGATATTTATATCTACCATTGGCTTGTTTGGCTTAGCCATGTTGATCCTGGCGAGAAAAATGAAAGAGATTAGCATTCGCAAGGTGCTTGGTGCCAATATTTGGAATGTGAGTCGGTTAGTCAATAGAGAGTTTTTCTGGTCCGTGGTTTTGGCCTGTATGATTGGCGGCCCCTTGGGCTTCCTCGCGATCAAAGCCATTTTAACCCAAATCTCACCAGAGATGCCCAACCCTGGCTTCTTGCCGATGTTGGTCGCTGTAGTTGGCTTACTCACCATAGCTTTAGTTGCTGTGGCAGGGCATATTTATAGTGCTTTTGTGAAAACCCGATCGTCTATTTACGCGATGAGTAAATAGCAAGGACACAGATATCCGAAATTTTCTATAGTAAGTGCTAGGTAAAACTTCGGATATCTGGTCTTTATAGCATACTTCGGACCATCAAGATCAATCCAAAGACAACTAAGGCCCCTCCAGAAACACGACGAATCCAAAGAATGTGTTTTCCGGTAAGCCATTTCCGGATGTATTTAGCTAAGGCGACTTTCGAAAAGTCTGTAATGATAATCGTAGAAAGAATTGCCCCGAAAAAAAGAAATGCCTCTTGTTGATTGTATCCTTGATCTCCGACGGAGGTACTCATCATCGTGATCCAGAAGACGAAAGTGAAGGGATTTACTGTATTGACGAGAAACCCTTTTAACCAAAGAGAGAAATAAGAAGCCTTAGTCGATATAATGGAACCTGCTTCCCATCCCGGAGGTTTGGTCAGCAAGGTAGCGACCCCAACTACGATTAATACCAGCCCCCCAATTAATCCAACGTAGAATATGAAATCCTCACTTTCCTTAAGTGGGGCGATGTAATTTAAGCCAGCATAAGTAACAGCTATAAATAGAATATCGCTAATCCAGATGCCAAGCCCTACCATAGTTCCGGCACGCAAGCCTCTTTCTACTCCCGTTTGAATTAGAGCAAAGAAAATTGGTCCGAGTAAAATGGCCAGCAGTAGCCCTACTTGTATTCCATTTAATATGATCTGCATCCTTAGCTATATATAGTAGCTATCACTTTTCTTGATCCACCATAATTTCGAAATTCGCATAGGTAAATGCCTTGCCAAGTTCCAAGGTTTAAACGGTGATTCGTAATAGGAATGCTAATAGAGGAGCCGATCATGGCAGCTTTGATATGTGCAGGCATATCATCTGGTCCTTCAATAGTATGGGTAAGAAAAGGCATGTTTTCTGGGACAATCTTATTGAAGATTTGTTCAAAATCTACTCTTACCGAAGGGTCAGCATTCTCGTTAATGGTGATAGCAGCAGAGGTATGCTTGATATAGAGGTTGAAAATTCCCGTTTTTGGTAAGGAACCAATAGCGCTTACTACCTCTTGAGTAATGAGGTGATATCCACGTTCTTGCGCTCGTAATGAAAATTCTTTCTGTTCAATCATAAGATTTTAAGTATTGCTGCAGCTAGGTTGAGGTTACCTAGCCTGCGCTATAGCCTTCCTGAGAATATCGTTATACCAAAAAAGGTGTACAAGCAGCCCACGCGATAAGTTGACTTCTAAATCTCCAGGGACTTCAGTTGCACCAAGCAAAAGTAAGCGATTTTCTGATCTAAGAAGCTGTTTGCATGACCTACATCCATATATGTGTATATTAGTAAGACTAAAAACAAAAACCGACAAACACCATGAAGTCCTTCATTACTTTTGGTTATGCTCTAATGCTATCCCTAAGTTTCTGTACCAGTCCCCCAGATGTCGTAAGATCGACCTCTTCACAAATCCTCGATAAAGAAAAGGTTGTGCTTGCGGCGAAAGCCTTTCTTGAGAGCTTATCCCAATTGGAAAAGAAGAGCTGTCAGTTACCATTCAAAGATGTGGAGCGAGAAAATTGGCACTTTGTGCCCATCAAGCGGAGAGGACTTGCTTTGCAATTGATGAGTGCCCGGCAGAAAGAGTTGGCCGCTGATTTATTGAAGGCTTGTTTGTCGCAGGAAGGGTATCGGAAAGTAGAAGATATCCGGCAATTGGAGTCGATATTAACAATTTTGGAAAAACGGGCTCCTGATAATAATTACAGAAATCCGGAGCTTTACTTTGTTTCCATATTCGGGGAGCCAGCTGATGCTAATGCTTGGGGTTGGCGTTTTGAAGGTCATCATCTTTCCTTGAACTATACTTTCGCGGATGGGAGGTTAAACGTCACACCACAGTTTATGGGAGCAAACCCGGCGGAAGTTCCGGTGGGGGATTCCAAGGGAAAAAGAGTTATGGCACAAGAAGAAGACCGGGCTAGAGCTCTAGTGCAAAGTTTAGAGGAGGTACAATTAGAGTTGGCATTAATTGCCAAGCGTGCTTATCCGGAGATCATTACAGGTAATGATAGAAGGGTGAGTTTGCAAAATTATGAAGGACTGCCTTATAAGCTGCTGAATGAATCACAGCAGCTTGCCTTGATCGATTTGATTCAACTCTACCTGAACAATAATGAGGAGAAAGTTGCTCGGGCCCATTGGAAGGTTATCCAAGCAGCAGGGGTTGAAACACTGTACTTTGCCTGGGCAGGTGGAATAGAAAAAGGAGAGAAGCATTATTATCGAATACATGGGCCCCGATTATTGATCGAGTTTGACAATACACAAAACGGAGGAAATCACGTGCACTCCGTCTGCCGTGATCCCAGCAATGATTTTGGTGAAGATGCTTTACGTATCCATTACCAGACACATCGGCACTGATCAAGATATCGTTTGATGGAATTAGCAGAATGGTATAGTATTTTGTTAAAAACGGAGTTCATTTTTGCCGCGGTGACCTTCGTCTCTTTGTTCTTCATTTCAGCTCCCTATGGGCGTTTCGGGCGTAAAGGTTGGGGAATGACTTTGCCCGCCAAGTATGCGTGGATGATTATGGAAGCACCAGCAATGCTCCTCCCGTTATACTTCTTCTTTGCATTTGCTGATCAACAAGATATCGTCTTGATTATTTTTCTGGTCATATGGCAATTCCATTATGCTCACCGAACTTTGATTTACCCACTTCAAAAGTCAGGGGGTAAGCGTCCCTTTCCATTGGTTTTGGTGCTTATGGCGATCGTATTTAATAGTATGAATGGGATCATTATTAGTTATTCCATTCTTATTAAAAATACGTATACCCAAGACTGGCTTTTTCAATGGCCCTTTATGCTTGGTCTACTGATTTTTGCAATGGGGTACTGGATCAATAAACAGTCTGACGCTATTTTGAAACACTTAAGATCGTCTACGGAGACTAGTTATAAGATTCCTTATGGAGGATGGTTTAGATGGGTCTCAAACCCTCATTATTTAGGAGAGATTATCGAATGGTGTGGCTGGGCTATTTTGACCTGGTCGGTGGCAGGCTGGGCGTTTGTAGCCTACACATTTGCCAACCTGGCGCCCCGAGCTTGGGCACATCACAAGTGGTACAAAGCAAATTTTGAGGATTATCCTTCAGATCGCAAGGCGCTAATACCTTTTATCTGGTAAACTTATACATCCATTTCTAAGTCAATGACTTCTCCCGCCGGGAGCATTTGCCATCTAGTTACTAAGGCGCTGAGTTCTTGTCGCATTGCTGGAACTTTTTCCAATGTTAATATTGCTGGAAACGCTAGGTCTCGGTTAGCCATGGCCTGCTGTAATAGAGGGATAAAGTCTTGTTGCTCCCCGGAATTGTATAATTCTATTTGCAATTGATTGACGATAAACTCCGTCTGCAAGGACTCTACTGGTAAATTTTCTGGAATAAGTGCAGTAGGACGTTGGTCACGAGGTAGCTCAAAATCAGGAACTGTATACCCTTGGTTGATCAATCCATAGAATGCCTCTTTAAAACCCAAAGCAGTTTCCACAACATAGTGCGCTAAATCATGTACTTCTAAACCTGGTCTAATCTTAGTAAAAGTAGATGTACCGTCGGTTCTAAAGCAAGTCAATACAGCAGATCCATCTTTTTGCTTCCTAAACTGTAGTCTTAGCGGCATGTATCTCATTTTTATCCCTGTAAAACTAGCACACTGCTAGATATTCCTCCTATATTAAGCCGTATGGATCAACTACAAGCAAATAATAATAGTTCCCGAGGGAAGATCATCTACTTGGCGGACCCAATGTGTTCTTGGTGTTACGGTTTCAGAGGGGAGATCACTAAACTGAAAGAGGCTTACGCGGACCAGATGGACTTTCATTTGATTATGGGAGGACTTCGGCCTGGAGGTGGAGACCCATGGAACCAGAAGATGAAAGATTTTCTGCGTCACCATTGGGAAAAAGTAGCAGAAGTAAGTGGGCAGCCTTTTCAGTATGATTTGTTGGAATGGTATGAGTTCTTGTATGATACGGAACCTTCTTGCCGATCGGTTTGCGTAGTCAAGAATTTGGCTCCAGATCAAGCTTTTGATTTTTTCAAAGCCGTGCAGTACCACTTCTACTACGAAAACAAAGATCCTAAAGAAGTTTCCTTTTATCAGCCGATATGCGAATCATTGGGCATCAATTATGATGATTTCCGTGATGCTTTTTCTTCCGAAAAATACAAAGCCATAACGCGCCAAGATTTTGAACAATCCCAGGAATGGGGCATTCGAGGTTTCCCAAGTGTAGTCATCAGTTGGAATAACCGTCTGGGTTTACTCAGCAACGGCTATGCTTCTTATGCTGATATGGAAGATCGTATGAAAAAATTACTTTCGAAGTTAAGTACAGCGGCATGATACTAGAATGGATTAGTGTGATTTTGATGGCATCTTTCTATATTTTCGCGGGATATAGCCATTTCCGTAACCCAAAGTTTTTTTTGAAAATCACTCCTAAATGGGTGCCTGCTCCCGAACAGGTGAATGTTATCGTTGGAGTGGTGGAGATCGTCTTAGGATTGTTGATTCTGATTCCGCAGACGCGACCTTTGGCGGCTTGGGGAGTGATAGCCTTACTGATCGCGGTGTTCCCCGCCAATGTCTATCATTTCCAAAAGTCCTTGAAAAAAGGAAAATTCGTTTGGCCAACGCTCATTCGTTTACCCATCCAGTTTCTGCTCATTTATTGGGCGTATACTATGACATAAAGAAGAGCTCAAATTTGCTCAAGGAAAGAGATGGAGAAAAGGCTTAACTAAGCAGTGTGACAATAGTAATCTGGCAATTTTGGATAGCAGATTTTATTGTTACAAGAGGCGCGAAAACCGCGGATAGCCTAAGCTACCCAAGGCTTTGAGCAACGAAGTGTAACGGCAAAAGCTGCAGCCAAAAAGCCGGAGAGTCTATTGTCGCACTGCTTAAGCTTTTTCTCCATAAATACTTTCTTATTTCTTGTCTTTAATCTTTATCCCTTTTACCATTTCAAGAATTTGACTTGCTTCCGTTTCCGCTAGTCCAGGATTAACCTTTAGGAAGGTTGGTAATTCGATTTGTTGGAAGTCGTCAATCGGGAATGTGATAGGTGGTAGGCCTGCTATTGTATTTTGAGCTCTCCCACTAGCTGTCGGAAGCCCATAAGCAATTTGATCAAAATCTAATTCATTGGAAGTAGAGTTCGTTGGGTAATCATTATCCAAGAAGGTTCCTCTGATTTCTGGAGAAACTAGTACCTCTGAGGCAGGAACAGCTCCTAAAGTGAAAAACGAACCATTGAATCTACTAGTCAGGACTTCGACATATCCTCGAATTTCGAGGTCGGGATTAGTCAGGTTGATGAATGGAATTACATTAGGCAATAAGGTGATTAATCCTGTCTGTCGAGCTCCGAGTTGAAAGGTTCTAGTAGTATAAATAAATGCTAGTTAGATTGGGGGTTCCACTATTGATAGTCAGTTGAACATTGTTGACGTTACCGTTGTCAAAAAAGCATTGTGTATTGGCATTGGTAATGATGCGGTTTCCAGTAGCTGCCGGAATGGTAATCCGGAGAAATAGATTAGAGGTAGTACTATCACTAAGATTGGTGATATTCATGAAAAAACCTTGTACCACTCGCCGAAATACAGTGCTAATATTTGGGGGGATAGTAGGAGGTACAGTGGCAATGCGCTTGATAAGCATTTCAAAAGTTGATGTGACCATTGTTTGATTTTTTAAGGAGATGAAAATTTAGGTTCCGAGTTCAACTCTTTATACGATGGCATTAGACTTCGTTACACTTGCCTTTTTTATTGAAAATTGAACTTACCTCCCAGATCCAACAACGAATTCTCGATACCCGCCTACGAATTCTCAAAGTGCTTGGCTTTTGGGGGCTTTCTGCCTGTACATTTGAATCGACACAACAATTTATTGATTCCAAAAGCACAGACATGAAAACATCCTGCTTAGCCATACTAATGGTATTGCTACTAAATCCCATTTTAGCGCAAGACATACAAGAAGACAAAACACTTTCTCCATACTTCAGAATTATTGGGGGGCAAGAAGGTGTAGATCAGTTACCACTGCTATCCACTTCCGCGGAGGTTAATATTGCGGGCGTAATTGCTGATGTGGCGATTACTCAAGTTTATAAAAATGACGGCCTAAAACCGATTGAGGCAATTTATGTATTCCCAGCTTCTACCCGAGCTGCTGTGTATGATATGGTAATGAAGATTGGGAATCGAACGATACAAGCTGAAATCAAAGAAAAGAATCAAGCCAAGGCAGAATACGAACAGGCAAAAGAAGAGGGTAAACGAGCCTCCTTATTGGAACAGGAAAGACCAAATGTTTTTCAAATGAATGTGGCGAATTTAATGCCTGGCGATCAGATAGAAGTGGTACTAAAGTATACGGAAATGCTTATTCCTGAAAATGGGATATACGAATTCGTTTACCCAACGGTAGTAGGCCCTCGTTATAGCGAATCTTTAGCAGGGGGGGAGGACCAATATGTTGCCAATCCCTATCAGAAATCAGGCGAAGCTCCTTTGTATGACTTTGGTCTTGATATCTACCTATCCGCTGGTTTGCCGATTCAGAATATCACATCTACAACCCATAAAGTAGGTATTAATTACGAAGGCCAGAAGGCTGCTGAAATTGTCTTGGATAAATCAGAAAAAGCAGGAGGCAACCGCGATTTTATTCTACAGTACCAACTGACAGGTGGAGAAATCGAATCGGGTATGCTGCTTTATGAACACAAAGGAGAGAACTACTTCCTCACCATGGTTCAACCACCTAAGCGAGTGATGCCAGAGAGTATTCCAGCCAGAGAGTACATCTTTATTGTTGATGTTTCCGGTTCAATGAGAGGCTTTCCATTGAATATATCCAAAAAACTCTTGAGAGACTTGATTGTTGGTCTGCGCCCCACTGACCGTTTCAATGTCCTCTTATTTTCCGGAAACGCTGGCTGGTTAGCAGAAGAATCCATCGCTGCTACTGAAGAAAATGTCGAGAAGGCTATTAATGTCATTGACCGTCAATACGGTGGAGGGGGAACACGTCTCCTTCCAGCCATGCAAAAGGCCCTGGCCATGCCACGTTGTGCTGATAACTTATCCCGATCTATGGTAGTAGTAACCGACGGATATATTAGTGTAGAGCAGGAAACCTTTGATCTCATCCGCAACCGCCTAAGCGAATCCAACCTTTTCACTTTTGGTATTGGTGCAGGAGTTAACCGACATCTATTGGAAGGTATGGCCCATGTTGGAATGGGGGAACCACTAATCATTACCGCACCAGAGGGAGCACATGACAAGGCAGAAGATTTCAGACAATACATAAGTCAGCCCGTCTTGTCACAAGTTAAGGTCGAATTCGAAGGCTTTGAAGCCTATGATATCCAGCCATCTAGCGTACCCGACGTTTTAGCAGACCGCCCGATTCTAGTTTTTGGTAAATACAAAGGTAAGCCGGAAGGGCAGATCCGAATTACTGGACAAACAGGAATAGGTCGTTTTGAAAAGGTTTTTGAGGTAGAAAAATACCAATCCTCTCGAAAAAATGCTGCCCTACGATACCTATGGGCTAGAGAAAAGATCCGTTTGTTGGATGATTACAATCAAGTTTCTTACTCAGATGAACGAATTGCTGAGGTCACAAAGCTAGGTCTAGACTATAATCTCATGACTGCGTATACCTCCTTTATTGCAGTGGACCACGAGGTAGTGAAGAACGAAGATGGTGAAACTGTAAGTGTGAAACAAGCTTTGCCACTCCCTTCAGGCGTAGAGAATACGGCGATTGGATTTGATGTAGCTATCGAAGGCATAGTAAGAAAAAATAAAGCCCCTAAGGCACGCTCTCTGAAATTAACGGTCCAACAGGCACAAAGCGGGATGGGCTCTTCGGTAGACTTATTGCTGCAAGAAGAACTACAGACTTATTTGGATCAATTGTCCCTATGCTCCATCCCAACTGAGGTGGCAAACATTGAAATGGAAATCACACTAGATGTGTTAGGTAGAATTATCCGTGTGGAAGTTGCTAATGCAGATGAAGCACTGACAAAGTGCCTACAGACATCCTTGGAGAAACACTACCTCTTTAGTTGCTTTCACACGCAGCAACTTACGCTCGAGTTTAAATTGAGTGCAAAGTAAAAACGCTTTAATTGGGCATTTCCTAACAATGTAAGCACAACCTTATGAAACGGTCATTTCAAATATTCAGCCTGTTACTAGGAAGCTTAATCTTGTTCTTAATCTGGTCATTCCAGCCGGCGATCGCGCAGTTGGGGCGTAAAAACCAAATGAAAAATGAACTATCCACATTGCCTATTCCCTATACTGCCAGACAGGATATCACCTTCTTATTAGGACAGGACAAAGACGGAAATAATCCTTACTTCAAGCAGGCGAATCAGTATTATCGCCAACATCCTGAGGACCAGACGGAGTTCGTGATAGATACGTGCCAATCTTTATTGGCTGTAAGAAATTACCTGAACGACCATACGCCTAGTAATGGTCGCCCCTGGGGGAAGATTAATTTGGTTTTCCATAGTAATGAATGGACAGGAATGGGGATTCCTACTTTGCCTGGAGGTAAGCGAACGACGGAGATAACCCTGGCTAATGCGATTGGCCAGGGGGCGTTTCCTCCGCTAAATAATAATGTAGTAGATGCGTGTACAGAAATGGTCTTTCATGGCTGTGCATTTGGTCGGAACGAAGGGCTGTTAGCAGCCCTTCGCGCCGCTTTTATTCCTTCAGGGGTAGAAACTCAGCTTAGCTCTTCTCCCTATTTCGTAATCTTTGATCGACAACAGAATGGATTGCCCAAAAGATATCTAGCGGACTATTGGTATACTTTCTACCGAACTGGAAACCGACCAGCAGATAGTCAAATAGTTAGCCAATTGGAGCGTACATATCCTGATGTACAGGTAGACTGGGAGAGAGCCGTTAAGCGCCAGCAAACTGGGTACGGTGGGGGCGCTTTTCACTATACCTTTAAAGTACCTATAGTATGGACCGTAACCTATCCGAGTATTGCCGATCGTCCCTCCATTTCAAGCTGGAAAGATCAGCGTCGATGGTTGGATGAACAAGAGGAAATGCAGGCTATTTTTGAGAAATATCAAATACCCGAGAGTCAGTTCAGTTGGTATATAAGATATATAGATCATGAATTTGAAGATGGCACGAAAGAGCCAGCCATAAAAGCAGTTGGTTTTTGTACCGTTCTTTGTGTTTTACAGGAAGTACAGAACCCGGTGGCAAGCTTGGTGAGGTTTTAGGAATTACGGCTAAGTTTCTATCTAGTGGGTGGACAAATGTATTAAGAAAAACGTTTATGTATTGTAGATGGGTAAATCGGGTGTTTTTCCCTCAATTCATCAAGAAGCTGACAAAAAAATGGAAAAAAAAAGCTTCAAATACATAACCGTAAAATTTAATAAGATTTACCCACGTTAAAGAATCAAAAAAGATAGAAATATGTCAAGAAAAGAATTGTCCTTATTCCTGTTCTTATGCCTAAGCGCGCTAGCTATACATGCACAGCAA
Organism: Saprospiraceae bacterium; assembly: GCA_013214355.1. Lineage (GTDB taxonomy): Bacteria > Bacteroidota > Bacteroidia > Chitinophagales > Saprospiraceae > DT-111. Next base: position 88,548 of record JABSSL010000077.1, read on the forward strand.
ACACAAGTTATCGAAAAATATATGTCCAAATTTGAAGAAGGGTTTGAATTCGATCCAGGACTCTACACTTCTTTGGATGATTGGAAAAATAATGAACCTTCTATTCCAATTTATTGGATTATTGGTTACGAACCAGAAGGCAGTGATCCTAAGACTTTTTTGAGCCAAGAGATGAAAAAAAAGAGCATTGATTGCATCGATCCAGAAGGACGCACCTTTAAGATCAAGCCCAAAAAGCTATGGGGTTACAGCGATGGTGAAAATGTATATAAGGACACATATCAATTGACTAAAGTAGGTTCTATCTGTTATTTTGTAGAAGACAATGGTAAAGGAGGTGGTGTTGACATGTCCGCTATGACGGCTAAAGGGGATGAGGCGGAATATACTCCTCCTCCAAAAGGAGCTAAAGAATATCTTTTCGACTTTAATACCGGAAAAAGGATGAAGTATAGTGCCAAAAGCTTTGAAAAGATCATCGCTAAGGATGGCATCTTGCTTACGGAGTTCACCAAAAGAGATAAGCGTGAAAAAGAGGAAATTTTCCCTTTCATCGCTAAATTCAACCAACGTCACCCTATTCACTTTAAGGTTGAAAAACCATTGGAGGAAGAAGATGAAGAGACGCTGGAAGAAGCAAAGCCCGAAGGCGTCAACAACTAAATCGACATAAAGTATTGTATAAAGGCATCGAAGGTAAGTTAGATCTTCGATGCCTTTGTATTTTTACTTGCAGCCTAAGTCTTCGGCTGATTGTTGATCGTTATTAGGAAAGCAATTTCCTGATAGGATATGAGGAGGCTGATATCTACCCAAATCCGGATCTCTTAAAGAAACCTCCAAAAAGGTAGTTAACTGATCAATTTCTTCTTCAGTGAGATTGAGCGGCCGAAAATCTCTGGGCAATTGACTACTCAACACATTCGGGTTCTCTACGATGGCTGTATTCTTGTAATTAATCACCTCTTTGACCGTGGTAAAGCTACTACCATGCCCGTAGAAAGGAGAATCAGCCAAGTTATACAGCTGAGGCACTTTAAACTTGTAGAAATCCCAGGGGCGATTCGTGAAACTTGCTCGGCCCAGATTGGCTTTATCTTCCGGTGAAGTACCCATAGTTGGGAGGGCAGTAGTGGCCAAATCGTTCATACCTAAAGCATAAAAGTTCATCGAATTTAGTGCAGGGCCAGTGTGGCAATTGAAACATTGGGCTTTCCCAAAGAACAAGATTGCACCTAGTTTTTCGTCTCTACTCATGGCATTTTCTTTACCATTTAACCATTCTTGAAAGGGAGCTTGATTGGCCAGTACAGTGCGTTCATAGGCCGCGATTGCTAGGCCTGCCATTTCACGGGTATACCTGTTACTAACGGGGACATCGGAGAAGACGATATCAAAAGCTTGTTTATATCCCAAAGCTTCTACTATCTCTTCCGTTACCTCCAATCGGTGTACTTTTAAGCCTGCAATGGCCTGGGTTTCTAAACCTTCATATCCGAGATGATTCACCTCCTTAGGCGTTCCTTCCGTCCATGCATATTCGGTATCTCTATTCATACCGGTTGCCCCAAATTGCCCATTCCAAAGGGTGATTCGTTGATAGGCACCGTTCATAGCTGATGGTGTACGTATGGGTTGAACATCAAGTTCTTCTTCTGCATAATGATGAGCCACTGCTCTACCTTCTCCATTTTTACCAAAACCTATTCCACCTTCACCTATACCTTGATGTCGTCCAGCTTGAAAGCCCGCGCTGGCAAAATGACAAGAAGCACATGAGTAGGTACCCGTTCCACTTTCTAGCATAGCGGCTTGGGCAATGCCAGTTTCGTGAAAAAGCATTTGACCAAGATCTACCTTATTGGTAGTGATTGGATTTCTGGGATCCTGCGGAATGCTGCTATAATCATTACTTTCAGGTAGTTTGAAAAAGGAAGTACTTCCATTGGGTGCCGCTTCTTCCAATAGTTGATTGAGGTCAAAGTCAATTCCCCCTTCCTTAATTCCTTCCTTCTGGCAAGCAACGGAAAACAGTAACAATGAAATGGCTAGGAGCTTAGAAATGATTGTAAAATTCTTCATGAAAACAAACGATTTAGACAAAAAAATAGATCTGTCCTTAGTGTGTCCAAACGTTTGTATATTCAGTATAAAAATGGGGGTGACCGCCAGTAAGAGGCAGGTGTTAAGACGATGGTTTACTGGATGTGGATTTGCTTAGATTGACTAGAATAGCAAAAAATGGGGGGAGTTTCGTGTTCAAGTACAAGTTACATTATTCCTAATGTATATTCAAGGAGCCCAAGGATTAATTTACGCTTTGACGTAGACTTTACTATCGGTGGAGAAGAAGTGTGAAATCAAAAAAGAAGAGTATTCAGTTAATTTCGGTTGGAAATTAGTATTATCGTTGGTACAAGCCAACTTTTATGAAACAAGATCCTTATTTGCTTACCCAGGACCGGATTGCTGCACCACCGGTTCGTTTCCGTGATAAATTAAAATATCTAGGCCCTGGTTTTGTGTTATCTGCTTCGATCGTAGGATCCGGAGAGCTTATAGCGACTACCACTTTAGGGGCTGAGGCCGGTTTCATTACCTTCTGGGTTATCATCATTAGCTGTTTGGTGAAAGTAGCGGTACAACTGGAGTTTGGTAGGCATACTATAATGACGGGAGAAACAGCTATGCAGGCTTTCAACCGACTACCCGGGCCTCGTTTTGGAAAGGCAAAATGGCCGATCTGGGTCTTTTTCTTTTTAATGATCGTAAAAATCCTCCAGGTTGGCGGTATACTGGGAGGAGTGGCGATTATTTTGCACTTAACCTTTCCTGCTTTGCCCTTGTGGATTTGGGTAAGCTTGATAGCTGTGGTCGTTTCTTTGATGATCTTCCGGGGGTATTATAGCTTCATTGAGAAGTTTTCTTTGATCATGATTGCTGTCTTCACGATTTTCACTTTTGTGTCCTTGTTTTTTCTTAATGGAACACCTTATGCCATTCAATGGGAGGATGTGCAGGCTGGTTTAGGCTTTAATCTCCCTAAAGAAGCAGTAGCAGTAGCTTTTGGCGCCTTTGGTATCACGGGAGTAGGAGGGGATGAAATTATAGCCTATACCTATTGGTGCCTAGAAAAAGGCTATGCTGCTAAGACAGGACCGAGAGCGGAAGGGGTGGATTACCAAAATCGGGCTAAAGGTTGGATGAAGGTTATGTACTTGGATGCTATTTTGGCGATGGTAGTGTATACACTCGTTACCGCAGCATTCTATCTACTGGGGGCGGCAGTACTCCATGCTCAAGGGGAGGTGCCAGAGGGTTACCAGATGGTGGAAACCTTGTCAAGTTTGTATACGGAAACCCTAGGTGCAGGCGCTAAAACTGCCTTCATGTTGGGATCTTTCATCGTCTTATTTTCTACTCTATTTGCCGCTTTAGCGGGATGGACCCGGCAGTTCTCTGATATCTTTGGTCAGATAGGTTGGATTGACTTTTTTGATCTTAAGCAAAGACAAAGATCTATTGCCATTTTGGCGTGGGTCTTTCCGGTACTTTGGGGGGCATTTTTCCTTTTTATAGAAATGCCTGTGTTTATGGTGCTTACCGGAGGTATCGTTGGTTCATTGATTCTGTTTTTGGTGGTGTTTGCCGCTTTGCATTTTCGATATCGAGAAACACCTGTTTATTTTCAGCCGAGCAAGCTATATGACCTTTTCTTCTGGTTAAGTATTGTATCCATCGTTTCAGTTGGCATCTATGGTATTGCGAAATTGCTATAATGTAGAATGAGCGAAACTGCTGCAACTTCTGACCTATATTGGCCGTCCTTATAGAGGATGATGGAAACATTTCAAGCAGAATTGGATTGGCTGTCTACCTTGATTCTTTGCGGTATACTGCAATGTCTAGGCTTGTTATACGTCCTATGGTCTAAACCAAAGTGGGCAGGTCAACTAGCATTATTGGGCTTGTTCTTGGCGCTCCTGTTTCTACAAGTAGAAGCGTTCCTGATCCATACAGGATATTTATACTATACTCCTCATCTACTAAATATATCTGCCCCATTTCTGCTGACGCTAGGTCCTTTTACCTGGTGGTATTTTCTAAGCTCTACCCGTCAGGATTTGCCTCGTACTTTATGGCTCCACTTTTTGCCAGCATTGTTGTACTTTTTCTATTCCTTTTTCTTTTATTTACAACCCGCCCAATACAAGATATATGCCCTGATTGTACAATTTCACGGACATGTAGAAGTAGAGAGAGTTTTTCCGATTTGGAAGACTGATCCATGGGGCGTTCAGGGCTGGGTAATTGTCGAGGGAGCAAGTCTACATTTGCTGAGCTATGGTTTTTTGACGTGGCTTTTAATCGGCAAAAAAACAGCAGGGAAACACCAGGTGCGCCTGCTGTTTTTGAGTTGTATTCTAGCTTGTGCTGGGATGATCATGCTCCTTTCCGAAGGAGGGGTGATCAACGGTGTTGATATTTACTCAAGCTTGCTACCCGATTACTTTCCAAAACTGTTTAGTTCTGTTCTTGTGTATACGCTCTCCATTCTGATGCTAAAAAATGGAGACTACTTTGGTAAACCCAAGGCGAGGTATCGGAAGTCTGGACTTCAGGATGGCCTGCGCCAACGGAAAATTCAGCAACTGTTGATACTATTTGAACAGGAAAAGCCATTCCTCCAGCAATCCTATAGTCTTACTCAATTAGCCGATCATCTAAGCTTGTCTCCTCATCTGACTTCTCAATTAATCAATGAAGGTTTACAGAAGAAGTTCTTTGAACTAATTCACGATTATAGGGTCAAAGAAGCCAAAGTTCAGTTGGCCCAAAAGGCTGATTTACCTAAAATGGAATATTTGGCTTATGAACTAGGGTACGGTTCCAAATCTGCCTTTTATGCTGCCTTTAAAAAAGAGACAGGTTTAACTCCCCTTCAATACCGTAAGCAAAACAGGTTCTAGTACTTCCCGATCCGTTAGTACTCATTTTATTGGGGCTTAGTTGATTCGATTGCAGACTTTCCAGAATATGTGGAGAAAAAGATATGATCGTTCGACTGAAAAATTCATGCTTGCTAGGCATTTGCTTATTGCTCAACCTTAGCCTTTGGGCACAGATTCAAGAAATGACTCCCGATAAATGGAGACAGGATATTGCATTCGTAGAGCACAAACTGAGTAAACAATTCAAAAACCCGAATCCGGATCTACCTCCACTCTTATTTGATGGCTTGCAAAGATTGAAGGGGAAGGCGGACCAGTTATCCAACGAAAAGATGGCGATTGAATTAGGTAAAATCTTGGCCACTCAACAAGATGGCCACACCGAACTGGATCTGATGCAAACAGCGGTAGGATTTAACCGACTCCCACTCACTTTTTACTTTTTTGACAAAGATCTATACATCCTCAATGCAGACGATACCTACCAAGACTTGTTGGGAAAACAGGTGCTGTCTTTTGATGGGGTATCCATTGAAGAGCTATACCAAAGCCTTTTGTCGATTATGCCAGCTGATAACAAGATGGAAACTATACATATGGCTCCTGTGTACCTATTAGCGCCCCGTCTTTTATTTGAGTTGGGCATCATTTCAAACCCAAATTCGGTACAACTGGAACTGGCGGATGGTAAGAAGGTATCTGTGGAGGGCATTAGTATTGAGGCCTTTCAAAACCTAGATTGGAAAAATATCAAAGACCAAAAAGAATTGGCTTATCCCTTGTATCTGCGTGATCGAAACAAGTCCTATTGGCACAAATACCTTGACCAAAGCAACATATTCTACTTCAAATATAATCGGGTAAAGAATCAAAAAGGACAAGAAAGCATCGCTAGTTTCACCAAGCAAATGCTCGCGGAGATAGATCGTATTCGCCCCGATAAACTCATTATTGACATGCGGAACAATCGAGGAGGGAATTACAATTTGAGTAAACCATTAATCAGAGGCATTCTAAAACGACCTTGGCTAAACCAGAACGGAAAGATTTTCATTTTTACCAACCGCACAACTTTTTCAGCCGCAAGTGCAACCACACTTTTCCTTAAGCGCGATGCCAAGGTGACCATCGTTGGGGAACATTCAAGAAGTAAACCGAATGGTTCTCAGAATAGCGAAGTGATGCAGTTATCTCATTCAAAATTAAGGATTTCTTATACCAACAGGTTGATCGTCCATTGGCCAGAAAAAGGAAAAGCAAAGCTGCCTCCTTTAGATGTTCCGATTCCCTTGCGTTTTGAGGACTATGCCCAAGCCAAGGATCCTTTGTTGGATTGGGTACTGGCGCAATAAAAAAGGCGCGGAGAAAAATCGCTTCTCCACGCCGATACACACATTTGAAACACTATTATTACACGCTTTTATTCTTTAGTTAAATGGTCTTCGTTTTTATTTCTTGTAGATCATTTTTTGAGTAACACTGAGGTTTTTAGATTCTAGACGGTAGTAAATTAATCCCTCCGTTTGCAGCTTATTTCCCGATATGACTAATTCGTGATATCCGCTATCATAGCTGTCAGTGATACGGTGTAATAGCCTACCACTTAGGTCAAAAAAGCTAAGAGTAGCAGGGCCTGCTTCTGGTAAAAAGAAGGGGATGATGGTCTCCTGACTGAAAGGGTTGGGGCGATTCTGTAGCAATTGTATAGTTTCATTAGTATCCTCGGATTCACCCTCTAGGAAAGAGAGGTTTAGAGAAAGATCCGAGCCATCTTTTAGGTAAGCCTCTATCGGCGTAATGCGATTGCTGAGATCAAACCAATCTTTCAGTTGGCCATCCTTGAGTGCTAGGAATTGTAAGGCAACTACTGTCTCATGAGGCTGCCCACCTTCTAAATGCCAGGAAAAAGGTATCAGTCCTATAGCAATCTCCCTAAAATTCATGTGTTTTTCCGTCATTAGACCCGCTTCAAACCCTTGCCAAGCTAAGGCTTCCGTATCAAATTGGAGCGTCCCTTGAAACCCTAAAATCTCATTCAGTTGCCTAGATTTGATTTGAATTTCTACTAGCTCCCCTCGTTTAACCGTTTGATTACCGAGTTCCAAGAGAAAGAATTTATCACCCTGTCGTGGCTCCAAACCCTCTAATTGATTGGGAATGGCATTGCTATTTATATCTCCAACTTTTACCGCAATGAAATCTAAGTTTTCTTGGTCTACACGGGGAGTGTTAACTTTGATGCTTTCAGGAAAAATCTCTGTCCATGGATTACTGGGATCTGGAAACTCATAATCTTCATCTACGAATCGCCAACTACGATTGCCACCGAAATCACTTCTAAGTCCTAGGATGAGTTGCCGTAGTAGAACCACATCTAAGGTAGTTACCGTGTTTGATCCATTTACGTCAGCAGCAATTATTTTGTAGGGATCGCTGAGTTCATGGTCTCCCAAGATATGTCGAGAAATTATGACGAGATCAATAGTGGATACGCCGTTGCTGAAATCATAGTTCATATCCGGACGGATCACATATTGGTTGGTAGCATCTAGATTTTCCAGTAGGTAATTCCCTTGTAGGTTAGTAGGGCCGTACATGGGCATGTCTTCTCCGATTTCTAGCATGACCCCTTGCACTGGTTCCAATTCCGCCGTCATCACTTCTCCTGAAAAACTAACTAAAGCGTTTGGGTTGCAGATGGCAGCTGAGTTTATGACAGAAATACTAGTGGTGCAGAAGCTGTAGTTTGGTCCACCGACAGTTCCATTTGGTTGAATCTGGATAGGATTATCAGCACTGTCCCAAGCATAAACTTGCAACTCAACGGTTTCATTCACATCATCACAGGTCAGTACGACGGCTTCTTCGTTTGGATCTGGAAATTCTTGCCCGTTATCGATATCAGTTGTCCGATGAATGGAAAATCTTACTGGTCCAGTACAGTCATCAATATTAGCGGTCAGGGTGGCTGTTGCTAAAATGGATAAGGCTGCTAGATCTACATCGAGATCACCATCTGCATCGATTGGTGGATCCAAGGGTAGTAATTCCACAGAAAAGGGCAACCTACAGCTAGGCGTATTGACTTGGCAGTCCACTACTTCAAAAGGTGCTTCTATCGTGAAGGGGTTATCACAACCATCCGTTACTTGAATACGGAAGGCATGTTCCCCAATCGGGAATTCACCTGTAATTCGGAAAGTAGGGAATATGCCCAATATATCTTCAGCGGGGATTTCTCCATCCAGGTTATCATCTTCATTCAGGTCTATCCAAGCCCGGATACTAGTTCCTTCTGGAGAGCAGGCTTCGGTTACTGTAAATTGCACATCTACAAATCCACTACAGGTTTCTAAATTATTGGAACAAAATAACGAGTCTTCCTCCAGTTCTACAGTGGGCGCTACGAGGTCGAAAATGACAATCTCTTGAGTATATTCCCAATATCCAGTGGAGGGGAGACTACGCCAGTGACCTTCGGGATTCATGCCTCCACAGGAAGCTCCAATTTGATCTAGCATTGGTGTTGAATTGTATGGATCACCGTCTCGATCTACAAAGGCAGTATCATTAGAAATGACTACCCAGACTGCTTCTTCGCCTTCCTCATCATCACAATCTTCATTTCGAGTAATTACTACTGGATCCGAAGAGTCAGTATGAATACATTGATCTTCTATTCGGTAAGTTCTGAAGATTTTCCTACAGGCTTCAGAAGTCTGAAAAATTTCATCTTTAACACTAACCACTAAGGATTCGCAGCCTTCTTGAATGATCTCTAGGGTATCCACTAGGGGAGCTGAACACTCCTGGAGTACATCCTTTGGGAACTTAATACTGTAGCCTGGTGCAGCAGCTATAGAGATAGTCTGTTTACATTCATCTTCGGAAAGGTTACCGAAATCATCGGTTAACACAAAGAATCGTTCGATAGTACCTGCACCACACTCATCTAGGTTGACTACTGGCGCCAACTCTGCAGCTGAAAAGGAGCCGCAGTTGTCAGCGCCGCTTGGTGAACCAAAGAGGGCAGTTAATTGATTTGTATCTGTGGGGTCAAAATCTTGGGCTAAAAAGCTGCAAGTGACGGAAACATCATCTGGTGGAGTACAATCAGGGTCAGCCTTATCGGTGACGGAGACAAAAGTCATACATCTATTATCATTGCCAAAGATATCAGTGACCATCAACTCTACCATTACCATTTCGCCGGCATCACAACAATTAAAGGCTATCTCATCACCTCTTTCTGTCCAGTAAGCTTCTACAGAGTCACAAGTCTCTGGATCTCTTTCATACATCCGACGTATCAGCATCTCGTCGATCATGCAATTATCCTCACTACCTTCATTTACATCTACTGCATCTAGAAAACCTAGGCCACTCCCTCCCAAGGAAACGATCAAATTATCATCACAAACGGCTACCGGTTCTTGATCATCCGTAGTGCATAAAGGAAACTCGGCGATTGTTTCATTTCCACATTCATCGGTCACGATATAGCGAACGGTGTGGCATCCTAAAGGGAGTGTTACTTCTCGATCTGCATCAGTGGAAAGGGTTGCGAGAACCTCACCTGAATCATCATCTCGGATGATCTGTGTTTCTATTGTCCAGGCTGAGCAGTTGTCGTTTACATCAGGTAAGGGAACAGTTAACTGTGCTTCACAATCCAAAGCACTCGTTTCGTAGTCAAGATTAGATAGGTCAGCATCTACTTTTGGTGCTGTATTGTCTTCAATGAAGATAACCTGATCATAGAAGATGGGGTTTCCTGGATCACATTCATCATAGAAGAACCACCGGCGATTGAAAACTCTTGAACCTCCACAGCTAGTCATAGCCATTTGGTCGTCGTAGGTGGCGGTGAGGTTACAAATCGATGGACTCAGTGCAAAAGCACCAGAAAAAGTCCGAATCATGGGGAATCCTGTATGACTGGGTGCTGGATTCCCTTCTTCATTGGTGTCAAAGTCTTCATCGCAATATACTGTTGCAAACTTGGTAGGGGGGATGATGTCGCTTTGTGATAAGGTCGCAAAGTTGATAGATTGATCACAGGTAGTTGCATTACCGTTTTCATCCGTAATTGTGAATTGACGTTGGATGACCTTAGGGAAACAGTCTCCCCCATCTATTAGCTCGTCTGAGAAATGGAAATCAACATCTGAGCAATTATCACTTGCAATAGGTTCGCCAGTGTAGAGCAGGCTTTCTTCTTGTTGTAGGAAGCTGGTATCATCAGGACAGAATAGGGGGAATACTAGCTCTTCTTCAGTAGTTAGAAGGTTTTCTATCTCGCCCGTTCCAGTGCCATAAATAGCCCAAGAATAGTCGCCTTCAGTTAGGGGGTTGGCGGAGCTTGTGAGGACGGTATAAAGCGTTCCTGCTTCTAAATAAGTCGAAAACCCGATCACATTCTGTTCTCCCACAAAGAATCCGCGGCTAGTATCGTGTTTGCTACCTAAGGCGGCATAGCCTTGACAGGGACCGTTCAAGGCATTGAACTCTCCTGGAAACAAGATTGCTAATCCTCTTCCGAAGTCGGCCATGAATTCAAAGGAATACAAATCGCTGGTTAGTGGACGAATTGTATCTAAATCGAAGTAGTGAAACCCCCCAATCGTGTCCACTTGGTCCAACAAACAGGAGAAGTTAGAAGGTAAAAAGCTAGCATCACTATCAGCTAGGTCCCCTTCTAAGAACTGTATTGGCTGTTCTACTGTGATCGAAGTAACGGCTTCGGGACATTCTGAAACCGGATTAGTATTATCAACAACTTCTATTCTACCCATAGTCGAAAGTCCTCCGGATACTGAACTTACTACGACCATTAAAGTTTCTCCAGCATATTCTCCCGTAACCGTATTACCGATTGGAATTCCGTTGGGGTCTAGTACATTAACTAGATAGTCTGTATCTATGCAAGGATAAGTTCCCTCTAAAATCATATCTGGTATGATTACCGAAGAGCAATCCGGGCCTAAAGGTACCTGGACTTTGAAATTCGCACCTAAAGAAGGGATACCTAGCACTTCCACCTTCCGGCTGATGGTATAGATACAACCTGGATCACTTGGATCATCGGAACTAGCTTCCTCCGCATCAAAAGTATAGGTTACTTCATGTGTACCTGCGCCTAATTCGAAGGGGTTGAAGGTGGCTTGTAACTCACCATTAATCCTGAACTCGCCGCTACCGATTGCTCCGTTTAGGTCTACCTCCAACATTGTAGGTAAACTAGTTAAACAGTATTCATCTAAAAGATTTACAAACTGAGGATCGGGATAGGTACAATTGGCTTCTGCTTTCAATTCGCTATCGATGCCGTTATTCACCACCACTGAAAAACCGACGCCTTCGATATGACGAACGGCTAGTTGATATAGCCCATCACTTACTTCTGGTATGATTGTACCATCAGTAATTGAAGTTGGTGCTGCGGGCGGTGCTGCACTGTCATCAGTATAAAGACCTTCCACTGATGTAATAGTCCAAATCTGGTTACTTGGTCCAGTGATACTTATTACCGTGCTAAATTGTCCATCGGAAGACGTAGTTGCATTGTTAAGACAAGTGCAGGGGCTAGGATTTTCGGCATCATTTCCTAAGTAAATGTTAGGCATGAAGGTAGTTTCTGCCTGCAATGAAGTAGGTAATTGCCAAAGGGTTAACAGCAAAATAATAATCCACCCCTCCAAGTAGGAAAATCGTACAGAAAAAAACGATTGCTTATTAGTCGCATAGGACTTCCTCGTGGTACCACTGTACCACCAATACACGAAAAGCTGTCTCATAGCAAAACGAATTTAGGGCCAAACTGGCCTACTGGTTATCGGAATGACTTCGGGCGTAGCCCAAACTGGTTGTTCTGAGAAGTGTTCTGGAAAGAAGAAATTGGAAAAGTTAACTGGCTAAAACATTTTGGAATAAATACACTGGCCTACTTCCAAAAATGAGGCCAACTTTCTAGTTTGATGGATACATTATGAATGTATTATCCAGGGGGTGGATATTTAAATATCTTTTATTTTATTGATTTTCAATTAGTTATACGGATTTTTAGATATTAAATAAAAATAAAATATTTTTCACCAGCTAGAACTTTTTGTTGCTAGGATCTTATGATATTAAACGGCCACCAGAGATTTTCTACCTGAAGGATCTAAATGCAGGTGCACTGAAGTATAAGTAACATCTTGAAACTATAGATATTCCTGAATAAAGCCTAAATTAGCGCCGTTTTTTCAGAAGCACTCACGGGAACTTAATTGCATTCTAGGATGTAGTTTCTTTAATCGTTTGAAAAATTTAGGAGCAATGATAAATATAACTTTCCCTGATGGTAATGTTCGCCAATACGAAGCTGGGGCATCAGCTATGGACATTGCCAAGTCAATTAGCCATGGACTAGCCAAGAATGTGCTGGCCGCAAGAGTCAACGGAGAAGTTTGGGACTCGACCCGTCCAATTGAAGCCGATTCGACGCTTGAGCTATTGACCTGGAAAGATGATGATGGGAAGTCTACCTTTTGGCATTCATCTGCTCATTTAATGGCGGAAGCCTTGGAAGCCCTGTATCCTGGAACCAAGTTTGGTATCGGTCCGGCTATAGAAAATGGCTTTTATTATGATATAGACTTGGGTGACCGAGTGCTATCTACAGAGGATTTTAAGAAGATCGAAGATAAAATGCTGGAATTAGCTCGGCAAAAGAATGATTTCGAGCGTCGAGAAATTTCCAAAGCTGATGCGATAGCCTACTTCGAAGAAAAGGGAGATGAATACAAGTTGGAGTTACTGGAGGACTTACCTGATGGAGAAATTACGTTCTATCAGCAGGGAGCTTTTACTGACCTTTGTCGTGGACCTCATATCCCCAATACGGAAAAGATCAAGGCCATCAAACTGATGAAGGTGGGAGGAGCCTATTGGAGAGGAGATGAGAATAGAAAGCAGTTGACTCGTGTTTATGGCATCACTTTTCCCAAGCAAAAGGAGTTAACAGAGTATTTGGCCCTATTGGAAGAGGCAAAAAAACGAGATCATCGGAAGCTAGGAGCAGAGCTAGAGCTATTCATGTTTTCTGAACGGGTCGGTCAGGGATTGCCTATTTGGTTGCCAAAGGGAAATGCCCTACGTGAACGGCTAATGAGTTTCTTGAAGACAGAGCAGGAGAAGCGCGGATATAAAACGGTTTCAACTCCACATATCGGCAGGAAAAACCTCTACGTTACTTCTGGCCACTATGAAAAATATGGTGAAGACAGCTTTCAGCCCATCAATACCCCAAGGGAAGGCGAGGAGTTTTTATTGAAGCCTATGAATTGCCCTCATCACTGCGAAATATATGCGCATAAGCCACATTCTTACAAAGACCTACCGATTAGGTTGGCGGAATTTGGTACCGTATATCGCTATGAGCAGAGTGGAGAATTGCATGGTCTGAGCCGTGTAAGGGGATTTACACAGGATGATGCTCACATTTATTGTACTCCAGACCAACTAAAGGATGAATTCCTAGATGTTCTCGATCTCACGAAAATGATTATGAACAAGATGGGCTTCGACAAAGTTACTGCCCAGATTTCACTACGAGACCCAGAGAACCCTGAAAAGTATATTGGCTCGGTAGAGAATTGGGAAAAAGCAGAACAGGCCATCATCGATGCCACTAAAGAAGTAGATCTGGAAACGATCACTGAATACGGGGAAGCTGCTTTTTACGGTCCAAAATTGGACTTTATGGTTAAGGATGCCTTAGGACGTTCTTGGCAGTTGGGTACGATCCAGGTGGACTATAATCTACCGGAACGTTTCGAATTGGAATATATCGGAGCAGATAATCAGGCACACCGTCCGGTAATGATCCACAGAGCACCCTTTGGGTCTTTGGAGCGATTTCTGAGTATCTTAATTGAACATACTGGGGGTAAATTCCCGCTATGGTTAACTCCTGAACAGTTTGCTATTCTTCCCATTAGTGATCGATTCAACGATTATGCAGTGGAGGTGGAGCGGGCCCTGACAAAGCACGATATAACAGGCGTTATTGATAGCAGGAGTGAGAAGATTGGTCGTAAGATTCGGGATACAGAAGTGAAGAAGATTCCCTTTATGTTAATCATTGGGGAGAAAGAGGCAGAGGCCAAAACCGTTTCCGTTAGAAGGCAAGGAGAAGGAGATATTGGTAGTATGACGATTGAAGAATTTGCTGCCCACTTTAAGTCCTTGTTGTAGATTAATTTTGACGCCACTAGGTGTGATCATACTAAATGCGCCAAATCCTATTGTAGGGTTTGGCGCAATCTCTTTCCGGCATAAAGTGTTTAAATGTCCTTATTTTAACACTTAAGCTAAATGTTTTGCAGCAGTTGTCTGTGGAAAAGTTCAAAAAAAGGTCCTAAATCTTTGGAATTCCAATAAAAACATATTTTTAAAAGTTTTTATCTGTTTTAGTATGTAGACAGTGTTAAAGTTTCACTAAAGCATTGTGGGAGAGCTTGAAATATTGGCAATAAAACCTTAATTTGCCAATGTATTTCCCAAATATGTGTTTTAAAAACCGATTTATCATCCCGTAATTCCGGATTTAATGAAGCAAGCTCTACTATCTATCATTTTTTTACTTTCCATCTCCGCAATAGCTACAGCGCAAAAAACTAACCCACAACTTGCCTTAAATTCATCTTCGAAAAAGATTGAAATCAAGGTTTTTCCAAATCCAGTTACCAATCATTTCAGTATTAACAACCAGAAAGAAGTCAAGCAGATCATTGTCTTCAATATGATTGGAAGAGCCATGAAGCGTTACAACTATGTAGCTGGCGAAAAGTATTTTGTAGGTGATCTACCTAAAGGAATGTATCTAATTCAATTCTTGGATCCCAAAAGTAAAATCATCACTACTCAGCGCGTGAGTAAGCGTTAATTCACAATATCAACAAGTTTGGATCGCATGATTTATACCTAATATTAGGTATGAAAATGCTAAAATACGGTATTGCATGAACTGCAGTTGAAAGCTATTTTTGCACTTAAGTAGATTTTGTCTAAATAAAAATAGCTTCACAGTAGGATATGCACCACAATACTAAATCGTCAAATGAATTAGAGCCAGGCAGTGGCGTGCGACTGCCTTTCCCTTTACAGATTGTGCAACACAAGAGTGTTAAGAAGAAATGTTGTAAGAAGTATAAGAAAGGAAAGCGTTGTAAGCGCTGTCCAGGTAGGTAAGGGAAGTAATTTTTTGGATCAACTAATCCTGGCAATTATCACAGCGCCCATTCATTACTAGATGGGTTGATTTTACGACAAAGCCTTTCGGAGCATTTACTTTCGGTGGCGAAACCTCTTCTATACAAAAGGTCTTACCACAGTCATCACAATGAAAGTGCGCGTGCGCGTCGTGATGCGCGTGTTCTGAACAGTTATCCGTACATAAGGCATATTTAGGTGTATGCGTTCCGTCAATAGCTTTATGGATAATTCCTTTCTGTTCAAAAGTTTTCAATGTTCGATAAACCGTGATTCGATCAACTCTTTCGAATTGTTTAGTAAGCGTTGCTTCAATGTGTTGTTGAGAAACCGCCATATCACTTTCTAGGAAAATCTCTAGAATTCCCTGCCTCATGACAGTTTTTCGTAAACCATTATCTACAAGTATATCAAGCGCTTTATCCATTTTATGTGCTTCCTTGAGTTTTGCACAAATTAAAACATCTCCGGCTAAATGTCCACCCTGGACCTGAAAAGGTGTACCTATTAGTTGGATTTTAGGCTTCTAACTGCAAAAACCTTCAAGTGATTGACAAAAAATAGCCCAAGTAGTATTCAACTACTTGAGCTAGGCAAGCTTTATTTGGTTAATGATCTTTGTTTACCTTCTACGAGAGGTAAAGATTCTGGAGATGGGCCATTCCATTTGATAGAAAGGAACGATGAATTTTCCAGGTTTCCCTACCTTTTTCCCTTTCTCGTTAAAAGTTTTGATGGTCATTGCAATCACATCCTTTCGGACATCCATTTCTAGTAATAAGAACGGCTTCCCTACTCCATAATCGATCTTAGCTCTCGAAATGCCTTCATGCGTACGCAACGTAAAATCCTTGTTGAAAGGAGCTGCTCCTTCCGCAATATGCTTGTAGTTGCAATTGATTTGGAAATTTTGTGGCTTTTCATCGGGAGATAAGCGGGAAGGAAAGACAATAAAGGTTCCGTCATCAAAAAATCGGAAATACGTCTTCAAATCCTTACGGCCGTCAGGAGAAAGTGAGGCTGCTAACTCATATACCCCATCGGTTCGAAGTTTCCCGGCTTCTTCTGGTAGTTGATATTTTTCGCCTAAAGTTTGGGCAGAAATAGATAGGGCAAGAAATAGCATAGCAATGCTTAGCACAGTGATTTTGTACATAATCAAAAATTGGGATGAATAAATAATTGACTGGACGTACCACTGAGCATTTAAGTACAAATAACGATTTTAGGTGTTCTCATAGATTTTCCATCTGTCCTTATCAGTGGAAAAACAGTTTGACTAAAAGTGCTTGTAAGTACGTCGTATTAGAATTTTTACCGGGGTGGGAAGCTGGGGAGATTGGGGATAAAGCTTTATGAGACTCACTAATACAACGTACTTCAAGCTTGGAAAATTTTATAGATTCAAAAAAACTGTTCCACATGGCCAATACCACGGGAAAAGCTTCTTCATTATATGGTTATTCGCAATCCTATAGAGATATGCGTTAAATCAATGGGTTCGCTGTCCACACTGCCTTTAAACCCCTTGAAATAACGAGCAGATCCTTGTACTGAGATATTAGGCGTAAACTGATAGTAGGGAGCCAACGTCACCCCAACCTGTGGACTCACATCGCTAAATGCATTTCCTGAGCCGCCGCCAAAGCTATTGTTGTATTTGATAAAAGCTGCTCCCCCACTGACCATGATCGGAAGTTTGAAGTTTTCAACAATATCCACAACATATCCAATAGACCCATGCAGGGACGATCCACTTTCAAAGTTTCCTTCTTCAAAAGTACCTGCCAAAGCTGAAGCAAATTGTATTTGGCCAATGATGTTTTGGTACTGCAGATCACCAAAGACACTGACTAGGCTACCGGCATCATCCGAATTTCCATAAGTCACATTCGGGGCAATTCCATAGGAGGCGCCTAGTGATAATTTGAGATCCTTGTTCTGTGCTTGTGCATTTGCGATACCTAGCCCAAAAGCAACTACCAATAGAAGGTTTCTAATGACTTCATACCGAAAGAAATTACTGATGTGTTTCATCTTATACTTTTTGCAGATGTGAGAAAATAAGTAGCCTACTTCTCATATTAGGCGCTCGAGGGGGAACATAACATGTAGGAAGAAAGCTTCATTTGTGTTGTCTTTACAAGTCTACAAGCTTTATCTGCTCAAGTAAAATTTAGGTGGTGGACAAAAGGGGGACATGGAAATGTTTCTATATCGACGGAGAGTATTGTTGGTGATGAGGGCTAGGGTACGGTTGGTGGAAAACACCAACCTATGGCTTGGGAGATACGGCTTAAACTTATTGAAGTGCTTGCATTAGTAAGACATTCACATTAACTTACCTATCATCGCAAACTCTCTAAAATGTCAAAAAAGCATCGTGGGCGTATCCAAGCACAGGGGGGCAGAACCGAAAAATCGGAAAATTGGTCACAAGATGAACCTCTTTCCAAAACAGATGGTTTGAATTTATTGGACAAGCTTTGGAACAATTTAACGAAGGAGGAGCGGGCAGCCCGTCAAAAACAATATGAGGATGCCCGACGATATATCGAGAATGTGGATGGCGGCATCGATGCTGTGAAGAAGAAAACCTTTCGCAATCGAAAAACCAAAGATGTGCGCATTGATATCGAAATTTTAGCAGGAACCGCATTTCTTTTGTTGCTAGGTGTTTTATTATTTTATATGATCTTTTAATTGACCGTTTTGCCATGACCAAGTTCTTATACGCGGATTTTTTGGAAAACAAAAGAACGTACAACCTTGCACAAGGGGCATGGAAAAGACTATTCAGCAGCCTTTTACAAGAATACGGATATACGTACACTCCTTATATCAATCAAACCCAAAATGGCAAAAAGGAATACGACGGTAACCCTATCTTTAGCGCATTCATCCCTGAAATAAATCGGGCCATTCGGATTATTCAGGTTGCGCCAGACGATGATGGAGATGAAATTTCTGCCTGGATTGATGATATTGAGTTGAAGGAAAAAGTAAAGGAACTGGTGTTGGATTTAAAACTTTCTAAGAAAGCAAAATCTACCGCCAGAGATATAATCAAGGCCTGGCTAATAGATCAACTTGATAACGTCACTTTAGATCAATTACTAGCGCACCAAACCAACTAATATCCTATCTACCCAGTCAAAAAGGCTATTACCTTTTGATGCAAAAAAGAGGATTATAGCTTTGCCTACGGAATGGCTAGGCGTCACTGCAACCCTCTTTTTTTATCTTGTATTCCTCCTCCATCCCATTCACACCAACCTAACGCAGTTATATAGCGTTCAGCAGCCCCCCTCACCTACTGCCCAAAAGGGACGCATGCTAATACAGCCATTCGTGCCTGTCCTCTCCCGATGGGAATCGGGATGCGGAGGCACTCATAGCTGGCTAGCTCTCGTAGCTTTCAGCGGAAGCTTCACAACTGTTTAGTTTGGTCGCTACGGCAGGTCGCCGCTGTGCTTAGCCATTCCTCATTCCAACGGCTTTATTGCCTGCTCCCTATGCTCGCTGCTCTTTCTCCTCATTAGTAGTACCAAAAAACAGTACAGCCACTTCATCGGAACTCGCGGTGAGTCGAGAATCACAATTATTTTAATACTTTTCGTCGTTTAGCCTCTTTTAGCAAAAAGGGAGGAAGATATTCCTCATTCGATATTATTTCTGATTGGAATAATGTATTAGAATCTGGACTGATTTTTCGTAAATCTGCAATAAAACCACCATCGTCTTTCGCTGAGTATAGATTACCATCTACGAATGTGATTTCGTAAAAAAGAGCATTATAGTCTCCGGCTGGATACATGTATTCTCTAAGGGAATAAATATAGGTTACCGTATCGCTATTAATTTTTGTTTCTCCCACTTTGAATGGAACTGTAACAATTGGAACCTCTTTTTTCCATGTTTTTCCTTCACCGTCAACTAAATTGACTAACCTAGAACTTCCACTACAATTCAAGCTATATATATACCAAGTTGCTGTAGACAACAAAGTATCTTCATTTATGGTAATCTCGTCACTGCTTAGCAAAGAGTGCTCTTTTTTATTTTCTGTGCAAAAAAATAAGGATGTGCAACAGAGTCCTGTAAGAATCAAAATTCTCATTCTATTTGAAAAATTTTCTTGGTGCTGTAATCAATTGAGTACCGCCAATCCCACTTGGATTGTTTCTGAATAGATAGATATTCTCTACACCAATTACAGCATAATATTTATTCGTCCCATATTGTTTTTGTCTAAGAGTTTTATTTTCTCGATCTGGAATTGAAGGACTCTTATCAAATGTTCCCGGAATCATAGAAGAACCACTCTTTCGCCTTACTCCTTCGGGATGATTAGGGTGTGTATGAGCTGAATTTTCGTGTTCCAATACAGTATTTGCAACTGTTCCTGGTTTAGCAGTGGAATGATCTACACCAAGTTTATTCCCTTCAGTTTTTAAGGCAGCGGTATATTCAACATGCAGAGGGACAGGCATATCGCTATTTGCTTCTACAAATGGATGATTTGTAACAAGTTCCGAAGATTCTGTCATACTATAAAGCTTTTCCAGGCCATCTACCATGTAGGTGTCTCCGTGACTCCTCAGTTCTGATATATCACTATTGGTGACATTACTAGAATTTTGCAAAGCATCTGTAGCAGTATTGAACTGTTGAACCTCGCCGCAGTGCATCAGCTTTTCGAGTATGCCCTTCAAAGTAGATGAGCTTAAGCGGTCGCCTTGGACAAGTACTTTTATTTAATCCCTGATTGTGGGTCTCAACTCTTTTCTCAAGATTTGCTGTAAATCCAATATAGAGTTTGTGGTCTTTTTGACTAAAGAGGACATAAGTGTAGAAGAAGGTCATAACTGATACCATTAATTAAGGAAACATGTTGAGGAAAGGGATACAGTTATGTGGCGAAAGCCATGAAGGACTCCGCTGCACTACGCCTTCACCACAATACCTGATCATTTAAGATGTCAAGACATCTTACAATGGGAAACATGTTGAGGAAAGGGATACGAATTACTGGTGAAAGCCATGAAGGCAAAGAGAGAAAAGGACCACGTCCTTTACGAACGTAGTCCTTCATGGCGCCCCCTCAAGGACTTGAACCTTGGACCTACGGATTAACAGTCCGCCGCTCTAACCAGCTGAGCTAAGGAGGCTGGTTTCGTGTCTTTGTTGCTCCTTTCTTAAAAGAGCGACGCAAATCTACCACTTTAGAAATAAAAGTGCAATATTTGCGAAAATTTTTTTAAATAATAATATCCATGAGTTTATTAACCGTTGGTACTGTTGCATTTGATGATGTTCAAACTCCATTCGGACGAGCCGAAAAGATCGTTGGTGGTGCTGCTACTTACATTGCCCTTTCCGCTTCTTACTACACAGATGAAATCAAAATAGTTTCTGTAGTAGGGGATGATTTTCCGCAAGAGGTACTGTCCATGATGGAAAAGCGTGGCATCAATCTCGATGGCTTGCAGATTAAGGAGGGAGAAAAGTCCTTCTTCTGGGCTGGGAAGTACCACAACAATATGAATGAAAGGGATACATTGGATACGCAATTGAATGTGCTAGCGGATTTTGATCCAGTTTTGCCTAAATCGTATCAGAATGCTGATTATTTGATGTTAGGTAATCTCACCCCATCTATTCAGAAGCAGGTGATTGAGCAAATGGCCAAGCGGCCTAAGTTGGTGGGAATGGATACCATGAATTTCTGGATGGATACGGCTATGGAAAGCCTAGTGGATGTATTGCAGCTTATTGATGTTTTAATCATCAATGATGAGGAAGCGCGGCAGTTGTCTGGGGAGTACTCATTGGTCAAAGCAGCAGCCTTGATCCATAAAATGGGACCGAAAACAATTGTAGTGAAGAAAGGAGAACATGGAGCACTGCTTTTTCAAGGCGATCAGGTTTTCTTTGCACCAGCTTTACCATTGGCTGAGGTTTTTGACCCAACGGGCGCTGGTGATACCTTTGCGGGTGGATTTATGGGATATATGGCCTCAACGGATGATCTTTCGTTTGAGAACATGAAGCGTGCCGTGATTTATGGTTCTGCTATGGCTTCTTTCTGTGTAGAGAAGTTTGGCATTGAACGATTAACGGAGCTGACAGAAGACGAAATAACAGAACGCATTGTCCGTTTCGTGCAGTTGGTGAACTTTGATGCAAAACTGAAAGTATAGAATTTTTGCTACTATCCCGAAGAGCTCCGACTGCCTGAAAATAGGAGGCAGTCGGAGCTCCATGTTTATATTCGCCTCCATTAGGCTTCAATATCCTTACTGCTTCATCCATTTTTGCTGGATAATGGCTCCTTTATTACTACATCTGATGAAATAGGGGCCTGAGGCAAGATGATGGATTGATACCTCTACTTGTTCTTCTCTGAGTGAGCCTGATCTTTTGCCTTCTTGATAGACAATTTTTCCATCCAAAGCTATTACCTGGATTTGATAGTTCTCTAGCATTTCTTCACTGCTAATTCTAAGTCGAAGCCAATCTTGACTAGGATTCCCCATTATGGTAAGGTTGAGGGTAGACTGCGATCTTATGTTTTGGTGTCATTGATAATGAGGGGTCTGGAGTAGTACAGGCTTGGTGGTTCTTCTCCATCCGTGCTCGTATTGTAGACCATCAATGGCGTGAAATTGTCTGCTTCGATCCAGGCATACTGTGTATCAGTGATATTTGATAAGTTATCCTTTTCTACAATGAGCATCCGCAATACATTTTCGTAGGTGCCAAATGGAGTGATCAGTGTACCAAACCCATCTACCTCAACAGTACCTTCGCGTTCCCCATCAAAGGTGATGGATCCGGGTATTCCACTAGTAAACTGAGAGGTATAACTATAGCTATCCTGGTAGTTAATAGGAAACCGAATCACGTCTTCAGGCTTATTAAATGTTGTCAGAAAATTAATGTCTTGATTGGTAGCGGATACAACGCCCATTAAGGTCATCGAATCCATGTTGGCTTGATAGTAGTTATAGATTCCAAATTCCTTAAGATGCCAACAGAAATCTGCATCTGGGAATAGGTTACTACCTACAGCACTGTTCAACGGGAGAATTTCGAAGGTAATAGCTTCTGCATTATCTTGATCCAAATCTGCAAAATCCCAGGTTTGATTTGCGCCTTCTGGTCCCGGACTGAAATTGGTCGCGCCAAGGAATTCTACTTCCCATTTATCTCCATCCGTAGGGATAAAACCCGCATCAATTACAGGTTGACTAAATACGGTAAAGGAGCTTGATAGAACTAAAAATAATAGTAGAAAGAAGTTTCTAAAGAAAAGCATAGGTCGGATTTTGGTGATAAACTCAATGATTTATACCAAAGCCGATCAAAAGGTAAACACAGTTAATAGTTTACTCTTTATTAGCCAACTGTCCACAAGCGGCATCAATATCCTTCCCTCGACTCCTACGGACGGTCACCATAATATCATTTCTTCGCAGATACCGCGCAAAATCATCAATCTTATGTTCTGCAGATTTGAGGAAAGGAGCGCCATCAATTGGGTTGTACTCAATAATATTAACCCGTACGGGAAAGGCTTTACACAGTTTGACTAAGTTAGCAGCATCTTCTAGGCTATCGTTAAAGTTCTGAAAGGTGATATACTCGTAGCTGATCCTGTTTCTGGTTTTGCGATAGAAATACCGTAAGGATTCCATCAAGACATCTAGATTATTCTGCCGATTAATGGGCATAATCTGATCCCTTTTTTGATCATCTGCGGCATGTAGCGACAAAGCTAGATTAAATTTAACTTCATCATCTGCCAGCTGCTTGATCATCTTGGCAATACCTACGGTACTTACGGTAATCCTTTTAGGCGACATGTGCAAACCTTCCGGAGAAGTGATGAGTCTAATGCTTTCCATCACATTTCTATAGGCCAATAAAGGCTCCCCCATTCCCATATAAACTATATTGGTTAATGGATGGTCGAAATGCTCTAGAGATTGCTGGTTAACGGCGACAACTTGGTCGTAGATTTCTCCTGCATCAAGATTACGATGGCGTTTCATTTGGCCAGTCGCACAAAACTTGCAAGTAAGACTACAACCCACTTGTGAAGAGACACACACTGTATATCTACGGTCTACCGGTACCGGAATTAGCACGGATTCAATCAAATGACCATCATGTAGGCGAAACCTAGATTTGATGGTGCCGTCCAAGCTTTTCTGTACTTTATCAATAGAGATCGTGTTAATGCTAAAATGATTGATCAAGTTTTCCCGAAGCTTTTTCGGTAGATTCGTCATTTCATCAAAGGAACTAGCGCCCTTTTTCCAAAGCCACTCATGGATTTGCTTGGCCCTGAACTTTGGCTCTCCCATACCCGTTAAGGTATCCTGCAAAGCAGGTAAATCCAATAACCTTATATCTTTCTTCTCTATCCCTGTCTTCATCCTGCAAAGATAAGTTATTCTCCATCAATCTTACTCACACCGACATTAGTTGAATGATTAATCAGCGGGTTGGAATTTCCTGGCATTGCTGTTTTAACCATTCTATCTCTTCCGAGTTGAGGTGAGGAGAAAGTTGTTTTAACACTTCTTGATGATAATGGTTAAGCCATTCGATCTCTGCTGTTTCCAGCAATTGTACGTCGATTAGTTGTTGATCAATAGGAAAAAGGGTCAACGCTTCAAAAGCTAGAAAATCTTTGGCTTGTTTGTTTTGGGAGGGAATACAAAGCATCAAATTTTCAATACGAATCCCATAGTGGTCCTCCAGGTAGTATCCTGGTTCATTGGAGGTCAACATACCGGCAGCAAAGGCTGTACTCCCACGTGAAGTAGTGGTCGTAGTCGCAAAGCCCTGAGGAGGCTCATGAACATTCAAAAAGAAGCCAACTCCATGGCCAGTACCATGACCATAATTAAGTCCGGCTCGCCAGAGAAACTGGCGGGCTAAAGTGTCCAACTGAACGCCGGTCGTTCCTTTGGGGAATTCTATATTAGACAGCGCAATATGCCCTTTCAACACAAGGGTGAAGTGCCGCTTCTGAGCTGGCGTAGGAGTTCCGAGAGTCGTCGTTCGGGTGATATCTGTAGTACCTTGCAAATACTGTCCTCCAGAATCTAACAGTAATATCCCTTCTGCTGTGATAGTGGCACAGCTATCTTCTTCCGCATGATAATGAATAATAGCACCATTACCTTTGTAACCAACAATGGCCGGAAAACTTTCACCGTAATAGCTACCTTCTGCTTTTCGGAATTGATCTAGTTTTTGTCGGACTTCTACCTCCGTTGTCGTATTACGCTCAAGATGTTGGGATAACCATCGGTATAGTTTGGTTAGAGCCACTCCATCTTTGATCATCGCCTGTCGGATCAGACTTACTTCCGTATCATTTTTGAGTGCCTTAAACTGACGAGAAAAATTGGGACCCAAAAGGCGTTTTCGATTGGGAATTGCCTCATATAGCCCAATACTAACTGTGTCTTGGTCACAAAGGACATCCTGTTTTGAACCTAAGCCTGATAGAAATGGGATGATTTCACTATAGGCTTTTAGGACTACTCCATCTATTTGTAACTTCTCCTGAAGATCTGCCGGAATCTTCTCTTCATCTACAAATAAATAAGAAAGAATATGCCCGACCATCAGATACGAAATACAAACCGGGTTGAAAGCAACATCACTGGAGCGGATATTCAAAATCCAGGCAATGTCATCTAGTGTAGTTACCAATTGGAAGCCAGCATTGTGTTTCTTTAATTGCTCAGCAATACGATTTAATTTCTTCAACCGAGTTTCTCCAGCTACCGCTGGAGCAAGCTCAAAAGCCATATTGGTAGGAAGTGGTGGTCGACCTTCTTGCCAAATATCATCTTCTAGTTTTAGGTTGGACTCAATCTTGATCCGTTTAGTCCTAAAAACCGACTTCATGTATTGTACTTGCCCAATCGTAAAAAGGCTACCATTGATGCCGACCACTGAATTTTTAGGGAGTTGCTCCGCAAGCCATGGGATATGTTCGGGAGCATGCGGTATCTTTTGTTTAAATAGCGAAATACCGCTCCCCTTCAGCTCCTCTTCGGCTTGTAAAAAGTAGCGAGAGTCTGTCCAAAGTCCTGCCTGATTCTGAGTAACAACCAAAATTCCGGCTGATCCAGTGAACCCACTGAAGTGGGCTCTTGTTTTCCAATAAGCAGCGACGTATTCACTTTGGTGGGGGTCGGCACTAGGGATTAAGTAGGCAGCAAGATCTCTTTTTTTCATAGCATCTTGCAAAGCCTCAATGAGCGCTTTTTTTTCATTTGCCATAAGCTATCTGTTCTTTGATCTGCGGATGAAAAAGCTTTTATAACAGTAATGATGTATTATAAAAAAGGTGAATGTGTTTTGTTTCTAATAGCTTTTGTGGCTTCCCTTTTCCTTAAAAAAGGCTTATATTGCGAATAAGCAAATCTGAGAAATAGGGCTAGATCGTAAGGCCGTTGAAATTAATAAATTGCAATTAAAAAATTGTAACCGGGGTCGAGAGATTCCGTTATAGTAGTTAAACCGGAGTAAGATGCTAAGGCAAACATTGAGCCAAAAAATGCTGCAGAAGTTGTCTCCGCAACAGATTCAATTGATGAAACTGTTGCAGGTGCCTACTGTGGCATTAGAGCAGCGGATCAAGGAGGAGTTGGAGGCTAATCCTGCCTTAGATGAAGGGGTGAGTGAAGAAAATTCAGAGTTCGAACAACAAGAAGAATCTGCGCTCAATACAACAGAAGACCAGGGAGAGGATGATTACCAGGATGACTCCTACGATTTTGATGAGTATATCAACGATTATATCGAGGATGATCCTGCTTCCTATAAGCTGAGAAGTGATAATAGCTATTCGGATGAGGAGGAGAAAACTATTCCCATTGCAGTAGAGGATTCTTTTCATGATTATTTGGAGCAGCAGCTTGGTCTATTGGCCTTGAAGGACGAAAAGGAGGAGGTGATTGCTCAACAAATCATAGGGAGTATCGATGATGATGGATATCTACGTCGCGAACCCATTGCCATTCTGGATGATTTGATGTTTTCCCAAAATATTTTTGCAGAAGAGTCGGAAGTACTTGAGATACTGAAGAAAATCCAACGTTTTGATCCACCGGGTATTGGAGCGAGAGATTTGCAAGAATGTCTGAAGATCCAACTGCAGCTTAAACTAGAGCGGGAGGAGCTACTGGATGATGACCAAGTCAAATGGCTCAAGTATGGAGTCCGCATTATTACGAAATATTTTGATGAATTTACTAAAAAGCACTATGAGAAGCTTATTCGTCAACTTAATGTTACGGAGGCTCAGTTGAAGAATGCTATTGATGAAATTCTTAAGTGCAATCCTAAGCCGGCAAGTGGCTATTCCAGTAGTACGGGCCGAGGAGCCGCTCAATATATCGTGCCCGATTTCATTATCGTAAATCGTGATGGGGAGTTGGAGTTATCTTTAAATAGTAAGAATGCTCCGGATCTCCGGATTAATGATCAATACCGTGATATGCTCAAGGCCTATAAGGTGAATACGAAGGGGCGTCGAGCTAATCGCAAAGAGAAAGAGGCGGTAATGTTCATTAAGCAAAAAATAGATTCTGCTCGTTGGTTTATCGATGCTATTCGTCAGCGGCAACAAACGATGTACAATAGCATGTACGCGATTATGCAGTATCAATATGATTTCTTTCTATCTGGGGATCAGAAAAAACTGCGCCCAATGATCTTGAAGGATATTGCGGATATTACTGGTTTAGACATCTCCACGATTTCACGGGTTGCGAATAGTAAGTTCGTTCAGACGGAGTTTGGGACTAAGCGGCTAAAGGACTTTTTCTCAGAGTCATTATCTACTACAGAAGGAGAAGAGGTTTCAACTTTAGAAGTGAAAAAGATACTAAGAGAGGTAATTGACGTAGAAAATAAGCGGAAGCCTTTATCTGACGAAAAGCTGAAGAATATTTTGCAGGAAAAAGGATACAACATTGCGCGTCGGACAGTCGCTAAGTATAGGGAACAACTAGGTATCCCCGTCGCTCGCCTTCGTAAAGAATTGTAACTTAAATCTTGAGTGAATGCCCCACACAACAGGGTGGAACATTCACTGCGCTTGCCTTAGCTCTAAAAAGGTTGTGTTACTTCCTTCACTACTACTGATCCCCAAGGACAATATCGCTCAATAGCGAGATAGTCATCTAGATTCTCCTCTACATATTGAGGATTGCCATCACATACTTCGATGGAGGCATCAGCAAGCAGCCATTCGTCAGCAAGAAAATACCAGCTCCATTCCTGATTGAGGGAGCAGTCTCCTTCAATTCTAGCAATCTTTCCGTTAATGTGTTGACTTCGTTGCTCAAGCGGTAGACTTAGTTGGGCCTCCACGGCAGCAATAATATCTGCCTTGTTGGTCCAAGCGTAGAAGGTATCACCACCATCATTTTGAAATTCAAAGAATCGGGTTCCTGCAGGAATCTCGATATCGCACATGGCAGTGTTATCATCGTCCTTTTTACAGGCAGCAAAAAAGATACAAAGGCATAGACCGACAGCGGTCAGGTGATTGATTTTCATAATGGTCTTTTAAATTGTATAATAATTAAACAGTCTTTGCATAGGTCGACCCTATAATGCAATACTGGAATGCATTAGTGGTTTGTGGTGATCACAAGTGTGTTAAGCGTTGACGAGTAATCGTCTAGTGGTGAGTCTGAGGGTAGGTAAGTATGGGATGTTAAGCTAGTAAAATAGCATTATCCCATTATGTAAATGCATAAACGGTATTTCGCTACCCAATAGTTGGGTGCATCAGTAGAATTTTAGGAATTTTTAACATATTAGTACCTTGCTCAAGTACCAAAACCGATTTCATCGAGGATTATCACTCCCTTCGAAGTCTGATCAAAAACAAAATGGATTTGCTCTATCGCGTTAAAGTTAAAGGATTCAACAGCATCAAAATCACGCCAAGGTATGGCAAAGCTTTCCGTCGTGACTTCCCAGCTATTGGAGAATTGTTGTTGATCCAGGCTCTTACTTTTGGTATACTGTACTTTCAACCTAGGAGCGATTTTCTTATGGTTGCTTAGTATCAACTGAGCTTTTTGACCACTGGTATCTTGTAGTATCAGCCTTAGATCCAGAACGGGGTCCTTACCCTTAAATTTGGGTAGCATATTTGGATCTCCTGTCGCACAGGTAAAGAGGAGTTCTCTGCTTCCATTCGCATGAGCATAGGGAAAATGAAGCTGATATTGGGTGATTGAATCTAACCTAAGGCTATCTCCGTAATCCCACCCGATTACTACTGCATTGTTACCTTGAACTAAATTGTTCCTATACTTCAATTGTTCTTCTCTCCAGATTTTTGGAAATAGGGACTTAGTGAGAACACCTTTTGATTCTCGAGCAGCATCTATATCATTTTCAAAGTTAGCCAAGATATTAGCTCGCGTATCCTTATAATGGCCGAGGTAAATACCTTTTGGCAACCATTCATTGGCATGCCCAGTATGTTTGAAAAGAGCACGATAAGCATCTGTTTCTGCAGCATTCCCTACCGCAAATTGGGCGAAGGCGCTAATGAAAACTTTTGCTACCTGTTCTTGATGTGTTCTTGGAATGATTGGATAAGTGTTCAGCAGCCAATTATAAGGAGTGCCAAAGTCTGTTCGGTCCCAGGTACTATTGAACTGACCATGGTTGGCTCCATGAACGTAAATTCCTGTTTTTGACCAGTTTTGAAGCGTATCTTTCTGCGTGATCCGTTGATACTGACGCAGACCGAAGAAACCACTTTCATCCGCATCATAGGACCCTTGCAAGGAAAGGAAGTGAACATTTTCCAACTCCATTTGCCGATCGTAGCGATAGTCAGTTGGTGCAATAGCTACTACCCCTCTAATTCCAAAACCAAAATTGAAGGTTTCTATAGCATTATCTGGAAATCGAGGTAATTGGTTAAAGGCGGCTGCAATCGAAACTGCTTCCCCTCCTCGCGAGTGCCCAATTAGGATAACTCGATCCAAATCTGCCTTTTGGTAGAGCTCATGATTGGCAGCTCGACTCCAGATCGACCATTGTTCTAGGTGTTTCAGTAGAAGCCAGGCACGAGTAGGCATTTCCTTCCCTCTGAAGTCACCTGACCAAGTACCGTTGAGAAAGTTTTCATCCACGGATACTGCAATCATC
Organism: Saprospiraceae bacterium; assembly: GCA_013214355.1. Classification (GTDB taxonomy): domain Bacteria; phylum Bacteroidota; class Bacteroidia; order Chitinophagales; family Saprospiraceae; genus DT-111. The sequence goes on from JABSSL010000077.1 coordinate 117,971, forward strand.
CCCTGGCTAGCCAATAATTCACCTAGATAAGCATAACCCTCATCGGAGTAATCTTCCATCGCATGGTTCCCGTGAACCATCAACACTATTGGAGCAGGGCTATTCCGTTCAGGTAGGAAAACTCTTCCATTTAATGGAAAGCTATCTACACCGAAGCCCCAATATTTTTCTCTCCATTTCTTCTTCCTCCCTTTCCAGTCTGGAAGAAGGTTTTTGGCATTTACAGAAGCTGTTTGATAGCGTACGGTTGTATTAAAGGCAGCTCTTTTGAGATCATTTCCACTTCCATAGGTGAATTTTTCGTAAGTAAAATTACCAGGGAGAGAAGGGTCTATAGTTCCTTGCTCCTGAAGGGTAGGACTTGGGCTGGATCGCTCAAAGGATAAAGGATAAGATGGTTTCCCTTCAGATTGGAGCCATGAAATTCCCCAGACGATGGCTACAACGCCTATTACTAAGCCTAACCACGCCCACTTACTTCTAGTTTTTGACCGTTTTGGATGCAATAGGAAGGATAAACTACCACCTAAAACAATACTCAGTCCCATCAACATCCAGATGGTCGGTTGATAGATTTGACTTGGCCAACGGAACGGGATGAGGCGAAAATAGAGTAAGGCAATAAGCGCTCCCCCAATAGCCACGAGAACATGCTTCGGGCTAGACTCTAGGAGTTTGAGTAATATTCCCAATAGGAAGGTACTTAGAAAATACACACCAACTCCGCTCAGGATTCCTCCAAGTAACAGGATATAGGGCGAAAGCCAAAAGAAGCGTGACAGAAAACCAGCTGTACCGGAAACCAATGCTACTAAGGCTATCAGTCCTATGATTCCTCCTAGCCAAAAGTTAGGGCCTTTTGAATCGGGTTGTGGTGGTCTGGCATTGGCCCATACTTCTTTTAGCCATGGTTGAATCATGTTGGAGTAGGTTTAGGTACTTGAAAAGACAATGTTTAGCGCGGTAAAGAAATCAATGTTAAGGCTGAATGGCCTATGGGTTACTGAGAAACTGTTCAGCAATTCTAAATGGTAGATTGTTGAGTCTTGCACTACTTAGGTTAACTAAGGTAATTACTACTAGTTCTTCTTCTGGGAAAATAAGAAGAAAGCTAGTCCCTCCTACTGATCCACCGCTGTGACCAAACCATCTGCGGCCTTTCTTATCTTCACCGCTGCGCCAGCCCAATCCATAATTGATACTTTTGCCTGCTTTAGTCTTTTGTGAAGTGACCAATAATTCCAAACTACCTTTCTCCAAGTAATCTCCATAAATATGCCCATGAGCAAATCGAATCAGGTCCTCTGAGGTAGAGAGAAAGCCTCCCCCCGCCCACTTGTAGCTGTTGTCAACATAAGGGGCTTCTTGGATTTCCTTGTTGTTAATCAAATAAAAAGCAACGCGGTTTTCTTGCGCTCTGTCAGCGTGATCAGGAAAGGTATTGGATAGTTTAAGTGGATCAAAAACAGCAGATTGCATAAAGGTCAGAAAATCTTCCTCAGCGGCATTTTCAATAGCTGCACTGATCAGGTTCCAACCATAGCTACTATAGGAGTATTGAGTTCCTGGTTCGTTGATCAGAGGGTCATCTTTGAATATATCGAGCCCCTCTCCGACCGTTTCGTACTTCTTCTGACTCATAAACTCTAAGCCGCGATAGTGGCGAATCCCTGCTAGATGGCCGGCCAGTTGTCGCAAACTGATCGGGTATTTCTTTTCGGGAAAGGAGGGTACGTAGGTTTGAATTGGGGCATCTAAGTCTATCTTGTCGGCCTCCACTAATTTGATTAATGCCGCTGCGGTCATCGGCTTGGAAATACTACCGATCCGGAATAAGCTTTTTGAAGGATTGACCGGTTCATTGGCTGAAATATTAGCATGACCAAAGCCTTCAGACCAAATCACCTTCCCTTTTTGAGCAACGGTAACCGCTACACCTGGGAACAGGTTCTCCTTACTTGTTTTTTGGACTAGTGTCCGGGATTGATCTATTGCGGTAGTCCGCTTTTGTCCAAATAGGAGAATAGGTAAGCTGATACAAAGAAGAGCGATGATGGATTTATTCATGTCCGGCGATTTTTCTTTTTAAGAAAAGAATTGAAGTGATTAATACCGGAATTTAGAGAATTCTTGATAAAATCAAGCAAGAAGAACATCCTATTCACCTGCCTATGAAATTTGACTATACGTATTGGGAGCCTTTCTCTCCAAGTGAAGTGACTCAAATCTTTACTGATTTCTCTGCTTCCTGGTGCATCGCAGGAGGGTGGGGCTTAGACTTATTTATGGGGAAAGTTACTCGAGATCATGGCGATATTGATGTGGTAGTATTGCGGGATGATCAGGGGCAATTATTCAATATCTTCCGCGGGTTCGAAATCTTTGTAGTCGATCCTCCAGGTGCCCTTCGAGCTTGGGAGCCCGAAGAGTATTTAGCAGCTCCACTGTATAATATCTGGGTTAGAAAAGAGAGGATGGGGCCCTGGAAAATTCAGATAATGTTACAAGATCATACAAAGCAAGAGTGGTTGTTTAGAAGGGATCATTCGATCACCGGCGCTATGGAAGACCTAATTATCAAATCTGAGCAAGAGATTCCTATTCTGAACCCTGCTATCCAGTTGCTATATAAGGCTAAGAATGCTAGAGGAAAAGATCAAGATGATTTCCGAGAGGTCCTGCCCTATGTTCACAAAGAGCAAAGAAGTTGGCTCCACGAAAAAATAGGGCAGGTTTACGGTCCAAGACATAGATGGGTGGAAGAACTAATGCGCTAATGCAAAGGCTACATAGGCATCTCCTGATGGAAGTCCTAGTTTACCACCACCACAAGCAATTACGATGTATTGTTTTCCATATACGGAATAGACGGCTGGCGTGGCAAAGCCTGCTGCAGGCAAGTCAGCTTCCCACAAGATATCCCCATTTTCTTGAGAAAAGGCCCGGATCTTATTATCCATTGTCGCAGCAATGAATATCAGTCCTCCAGCGGTAACTACAGGCCCTCCATAGTTTTCCGTACCGGTGGGTTCCATCCCCGCAGCCTCTAGTTCTGGATGAGAACCTAAGGTTACCTTCCAGGCAATCTCACCCTTGTTGAGATCGATAGCATTGAGCGTACCCCAAGGCGGCTTGATGGCAGGATAACCATCTAGGTCCTTGAATCTTTGATAGCCGTTCATGTAATAAGGATATGGCCAATTTTCTCTTCCAGCATTTTTACCACGATATTCTGGGGCATTTTCTTTCTCTAATATGAAGGCAGCTAAAGCTTCTTTATCCTCTTCTTCCAGGTGTTCAAAGGCTGGCATCACCCCTTTCCCTTTGTTGATAATCGCAACTACTTCTGGCTCCTTCAGTCTATCCTTGAGTCCTAGAAGGGAGGGTACTGTGGCATATACGTTTCCACCCTTACGATCTTTTCCATGACATGCCAGACAATATACATTGTATAAACTTTTCCCTTTTTCGATCATCGAAGTCCCTTCATAAGTTTCATGGGGGATCATTTGTAGTATCCAGGGAATATCACTGCCGTTGACATACATCATTCCTTTACTATTATCAAAGGCAGCTCCACCCCATTCTCCCCCACCATCAAAACCAGGGAGGACGATCGTTCCCTCTAGAGTTGGTGGAATAAAAGGATCTCCTTCCTTGCTTTGCTGTAAGATGGTATTGGCATAAGTATTTGCTTCTGGAGTTCTATCTGTGACATCCTTTGGCAGCATACGGTTACGGGAAAATGGTGGAGGTTTAGTCGGAATAGGTTGGGTAGGCCAGGTGCTTTCTCCAGTCAGCTCCGAGGCGGGTACGGGGACTTCTTCAATCGGGAACAAGGGTTCGCCGGTTTCTCGATCAAAAAGGAAGACATAAGCAGATTTTGTGATCTGGGCGACGGCTTCAATTTTCTTTCCATTGTGCGTCACGGTAACAAGGTTTGGAGGCGCGGGTAAGTCCCGATCCCAGACATCATGGTGAACGGTTTGGAAATGCCAAATGCGCTCGCCGGTTTTTGCATTGAGTGCGATTAGGGAGTTGGCAAATAGATTTTCACCTTCTCTATCTCCACCATAAAAATCATAGGATGCTGATCCTGTTGGAACAAACACAATTCCTCTTTCTTCATCTAAGCTGAGACCCGCCCAGGAATTGGCTCCTCCCATTCTTTTGTATGCATCCGCTGGCCAAGTGTCATGCCCAAATTCTCCTGGTTTAGGGATGGTATGAAAAATCCAAGCCATTTCTCCGGTCTTAACATCGAAGGCTCGAATGTGACCAGGGGCTGCACCAGTGGCTTCATTTACACGAGCACCTTGGATGATCAGATCCTTGTATATAATACCTGGGGTATTAGCTACAATAAAGAAGTCAGCAAACTCTTCTCCTAAACCGGTATGAAGGTCTACTCTCCCATTGTCTCCAAAGGAAGGAATCGATAGCCCCGTTTCTGCGTCGATGGCATATAGATAGTCTTTTGCTGTGCACAGAATGCGTTTTTCCTTACCATCGGTCCAAAATGAAAGTCCTCGATTCACACCCATTCCAAACTGCTTATAGGCTTCTGCAGCGAAGGGGTCGAATTCCCAGATTTTCTCTCCAGTCTTGGCATTGAGCGCAAAAAACTTAAGCTTGGGAGAGCTGCCATAAAGGATTCCGTCAATGATAAGTGGATTACATTGGATTTGAGTTCTGCCCAAAGAATCCCCATCTCCCGTATGGTAGATCCAAGCTTGCTCCAATTGATGTACATTTTCGGGAGTAACTTGCTTAAGAGATGAGTATTGATTGGAACCAGGTCCTCCCAAATAATGAGTCCAATCTACATCTGCTAGCTCGCTCTCCTGTTGAGTTTGACAGGATACTAAGGCCAGTATCCCCACCAAATATATTAGTAGTCGCATAAGTTTAAATTGGTATTCTCGATTTGATTATTTTATTGGTTTGTATGCCTCTGCCCAGTGCATGGCATACCAGAGAGCGGCATCTTTTCTTTTCTTCCATTGATGCATCGCAGCGATTCCTTGATCAAAAAAAGATGCTGATAAAAGCTGATGCTCAATGATGACCGATTTGGCTCCATATACCACTCCGATGATGTTGTCTGCAAATGCCTCAAAAGTGGCATTACCAGCACAATCCCCGAAAAAAATGAAGGTATTACGAATCTTATGCATACCTGATTCATGAAGCAACTGAACTAATCTTCGCCCAACGTACGGATCATTCCCAAGTCTATCATAAGAGCGAATATAGGCTTGCCAGAGCTCGTTGAATCCTGGACATTCGGGATACAATCTAAAAATATCATGATCATCATCAGCTAGGACTAATCTTCCGCCAGGTTTACATGCAGCGGCCATCTGTTGTACTACTTGGCTGGGTTCTCGTACATGTTCTAGTACGAATCTTGCATGAACTAGATCAAAACTATCCCATTCCTCATTTTGTAGCGGTAGCTGCGTGGCATCACCTTGCCTAAAAACGACTAATTCTTGCTCATTACTGGCATGAGCGAAGTCGATTGCCTGCCGCAATTGCTGTGGGTCTCTTTCAATTCCGAGAACAAAAGGTCTCTGGGAGTTGGTTTTAGCCATTAGGCGTGTAAACTGTCCTAGACCACTACCGATATCTAGTATCCTTTGCTCCTTTTCCAATTGCATTTCCTTAAGACAAGCTTTATTTAAGAGGTCATTTAACAGAGAAAGTCGAGCTTGTTCTTCCGGAGAAGTCCCATGGATATAATGGGAATCTGATTGATGTGATGCGGTTGACATAATGCCTTCAGTTTATGTTCAACTAAGATAACAATATGCTAAAATATGAGAGATAAATCTTCGATTGTCCTGTACTGTAGCAGTCTGTAAAATAATATAAATACCTTTTGGTATGTAAGATGTAGGCTTTTTACTTTACTACAAGGGCGGTCCTTAATTTGAAGTAAGGCCGCTTCGTACGGATTATATTAAGCAAGATAATATGAAGAGACAGTGTGAGTTCGTAAATTCGTGCCCTTCTACAATGGGGTTCAGCCGAAAGCTGACTCCTTTAAATTAGCCTGACAAAATCAATCTATCTTGCTTTTAGAATTTCACATACAATATCACACCCAATGGGGACAACAACTAGCCTTAGTTGGAAACCATCCAAGTCTAGGTGAAGGGTCAACAGCGTCAGCCAAAAAACTGACGTATACCCAAGACGGCAATTGGCATACCTCCTTGGAGTTAGCACCCGATTTCCCTCTGCAATATCAATATGTGTTGCTAGATGATAATTTGAACATTCTGGATGAAGAATGGGGAGATATGCGAACGCTTGATAGTGCCAAGACCGGAACGAAAAATCTGATAATCTACGATAGCTGGAGAGCCAAGGAGGCATCGGATAATGCTTTGTACAATGCGGCTTTTACGTCCGTTATTTTTAACCCAGGCTTGTCCAAACGAAAAGACAAGATTGAGCCTTCAGCTGGAAAGATTCACTACGCTATGCGAGCCGTAGCCATTCCAAAGGGTTTGCAAGTTTGTATTTTAGGCAATGATCCGAGCCTGGGCAATTGGGATTACTCAAAGCCCTTGCTTCTTAGTAATACCAATTTTCCGACCTGGAGTGGACAGGCTGATCGACCACAGACCGATCAGCTGGAATATAAATATGGACTTTATGATCCGTCTGCTAAGAGAGTGGTCCGACTAGAGCAAGGAGGCAACAGGCAATTGGCTCTAGGGAAAATAGAGAATAGTAGTGCTGCGCTTCTTGTTGCAGATGAATATATGAAATTGAGTAAGGAGCCATGGAAAGGTGCCGGATTGGCTATTCCTATTTTTTCCTTACGCAGTCAAGTTGGATTTGGAGTAGGGGAGTTTAATGATCTAAAAGCTTTGGCGGATTGGGCCGAGCAGATCAATATGCAAATGATCCAGGTCTTACCGATCAACGATACTACTGCCACCTATACTTGGGTAGATTCTTATCCCTATGCTGCGATTTCAGTATTCGCCTTGCATCCCATGTATCTACATATCCAGGAAGTGGATGGGTTTAGCGATGTAGTGGATCAAGCCACCTTTTTGGCGGAGCAAAAACAGCTGAATAGCAAAGAAGTGGTGGACTATGAGCAGGTGGTTAAGCTGAAGCTTAAATATGCCAAGGATATTTTTAAACTCGTCAAAAAGGACTTTCTTCAACAAAAGGAGTTCAAAAAATACCTTAAGGAAAACCAGCATTGGTTAAAGCCTTATGCTTTGTTCTGCTATTGTAGAGATAAATATGGAACGGCGGATTTCAAGCAATGGTCAGCGCATCATACCTATTCAGAAAGCTTGCTTAAGAAAGGGACTAACTCGCGTAGTGCACAATATGAAGAAATTGCTTTCCAATACTTTTTGCAGTATTACCTGGATAAGCAATTAAAGGAAGCGGCAGCTTATACTCGATCTAAAGGGGTGATCTTGAAAGGTGACATTCCGATCGGTATTTATAGAAATAGTGTGGATGCTTGGACGGCTCCTCAGTTGTATAATATGGATGGACAAGCGGGAGCTCCACCCGATCCTTTTTCGGCGGCCGGTCAAAACTGGGGCTTCCCCACTTACAATTGGGCGGAGATGTCCAAGGATGGTTACATCTGGTGGCAAAACCGACTTCGTCAACTTTCAGATTATTTTGATGCCTTTCGAATTGACCACATCTTAGGTTTTTTTAGGATCTGGGAGATACCCTGGGAACAAGTTGAAGGTACGATGGGGTACTTCAATCCAGCATTACCCGTTTGGGCAGAAGAATTTGAACAAAGAGGTATTGCTTTTACTGAGGGGAGGTTCTGTGATCCATACATTACTGAAGACCTTCTAAAACACTTGTTTGGTGATCGAAATCAAGAGGTGAAGTCTATCTTTTTGAAAAATCAAGAAGACACCGTAAGCCTTCAGATGAAGGAGGAATTCAATACTCAAAGAAAAGTCAAGGACTTCCTAGAGCTTGAGGAAAACGCTGGATTAAAAGATTTACAAGCGGGCCTATTTACGTTAATTGGAAATGTACTTTTCTTCAAAGCAAAAGAGCAAGAAGAGGCGGCTTATCACCCTAGGATTGACAGTACGAAAACAAGTTCTTTCCAAGCGCTATCACCGCAAGAACAGCAGAGAGTCCGGGATTTGTACAATGACTACTTTTATCATCGACAAGAACTTTTTTGGCGAGACCAAGCCATGACGAAGCTTCCTGCCATTAAGCGGGCTACGGATATGTTGATCTGTGGAGAGGACCTGGGAATGGTGCCTGCTTGTGTACCAGGGGTAATGAAAGAACTGGATTTCTTCAGTTTGGAGATCCAACGTATGTCGAAGAACCCTGCTAGTGAATTCTTACAGGCAGTAGACATTCCCTATTTTTCGGTATGTAGTCCGTCAACTCATGATATGTCTCCGATCAGAGCTTGGTGGGAGGAAAGTGAAAGAGCTCAAATTCAACGATTTTACCAACAAGAACTTGGTTTTCAAGGAGAGGCACCCTATTTCTGCGAACCCTTTGTAGCTCAAGCTATTTTTCAACAGCATCTGAATTGGCCAAGTATGTGGGCCGTTTTTCCCATACAAGATATTTTAGCCGTTGATGCTTCTATTCGAAGAGCTAACCCTTTTGATGAGCGAATTAATGAACCCAGTAATCCACAGCACTACTGGCGATACAGACTGCATATGACACTGGAGGAATTACAGGAGCAGACTAGTCTAAATCGTTGGATTCGGGATATGCTTGTGAAAGCAGGTCGGTCTAATTGAGGAAGGAAGCGTAGACTGCCTATTTTGTCCAATATCGATACTTCATATGATACGACTAAGCAATGACCAGTTGCTGGAATTATTAGACTATCCCAGTCTGATAAGTGCTTTGGAGCAAGCTTTTCAAGCAGAAATCACCGTGCCCATGCGGCATCATCATGATTATGCGAATCCTACAGCTGGCCCGGATTCTACACTTTTGCTGATGCCTGCTTGGGATGATGGACAGTTCGTGGGGCTAAAAGTTGTGACCATCTCACCCAATAATAGTATCTATCAATTGCCAAGTATTCAAGGCAGTTATACCCTATTTGATTTACCGACAGGTCGTTCGATATTGGAGATGGATGCCAAAGTATTGACTAATCTACGTACTGCTGCTACCTCGGCCTTGGCTTCCCAATTCTTATCTCAGGAAGATTCTAGGCATTTACTAGTGATCGGTACGGGAAGCTTAGCGCCTTATTTAATTGCTGCTCACGGGAGCATTCGGCCGATAGAGAAAGTGTCTGTGTGGGGAAGAGATGAACAGAAGGCACAAGGGGTGCTGGATGCTTTAGATGGGAACTCCTACGAGCTCGAGGTGGTTAAGCATCTAGATGAAGCCATTCAAGAAGTGGATATCGTATCTGCGGCTACGATGAGTGTAGATCCTTTGATTTACGGGCGTTTCTTAAAGCCTGGGCAACACCTGGATCTGGTGGGTTCCTATAGATCAGATATGAGAGAGGCGGATGATGAAGTGATTCGGCTCAGTACCCTTTTTGTGGACACCTTGCAGGGGGCGCCGAAAGAAAGTGGAGATTTGGCTATTCCATTGGCAACCGGGGTGTGTCAGCTGGAGGATATCCAGGCGGATCTTTTTGGTTTATGTCGAGGAAAACATCCCGGGCGAACAAGCAAGGAAGAAATTACCTTTTTTAAGTCTGTAGGCCATGCTTTAGAAGATTTAGCCGCTGCCAAATTGGCTTATGAAAGACATGAACAAAGCTAACCGTAAAGAATATTTGAAATTCAATTGCGATACAAGAACAGGAGCGTTGTTGGATTGTCAAACTTTTAGCACAACATTCCTTAAATTCGGCCCTGTTTTTAAAATTACCTGTTCTAAGTCTGCCTCCTTGGCGCTTAGAGAACTAAAAATGAAAAATGGAAGATTTAAAATCAATCATATCCCAGGCGTGGGACAATAGAGAATTATTGAAAGAAGCTCAGACGCAAGAAGCAGTTCGCGAGGTGATTAACCAGCTTGATCTAGGAAAATTGCGAGTAGCGGAGCCTGATGGTGACGATTGGAAAGTGAATGATTGGGTGAAGAAGGCTGTGGTAATGTACTTCCCTATTCAAAAGATGGAAACTATTGAAGTAGGGGCGTTTGAGTTTCACGATAAGATTCCTTTGAAGCGCAATTATGCGGAGAAAGGAGTAAGAGTTGTACCTCATGCTATTGCGCGTCACGGTGCCTACCTAGAGGCAGGGGTAATCATGATGCCCAGTTATGTAAACATTGGTGCTTGGGTAGGAAGTGGAACAATGGTAGATACTTGGGCAACTGTGGGTTCCTGTGGACAGATTGGACGGAATGTACATTTGAGCGGAGGAGTAGGTATTGGAGGAGTGTTGGAGCCGCTTCAGGCTACGCCGACTATCATTGAGGATAATTGTTTCATTGGTTCTAGATGTATTGTAGTAGAAGGAGTGCGAGTTGGAAGAGAATCTGTGTTAGGAGCGAATGTCGTATTGACTAAATCTACCAGAATTATTGATGTGACGGGAGAGGAAGCAGTCACTTATCGTGGTGAAGTACCTCCACGTTCTGTAGTTATTCCTGGTACCTATACAAAGTCTTTCCCCGCCGGTGATTATCAAGTGGCTTGCGCTTTGATTATTGGGCAAAGGAAGGAGAGCACGGACAAAAAGGTCTCTTTGAATGAGGCATTACGTGACTTTGATGTAGCAGTATAATGTTTAAATGGTTAAGAAGTTGGTACCCAGAGACTCCACAAGAGCCAGATCCAATGAAGTATTTGATCGTAGGTTTAGGTAATATGGGCGTTAAGTATGACGACACGAGACACAATATCGGTTTCGATGTTGTCGACGCCTTAGCTAAGGAACAAAGTGCGGAATGGAAACATGAGCATTTAGGAGATATTGCACGAGTGAAGCATAAGGGGCGGACCTTGGTGTTATTGAAGCCATCCACTTATATGAACTTAAGTGGTAAGGCGGTTCGATATTGGATGACTAAGGAGAAGATTAATAAGGAAAATCTCTTGGTTATCGTTGATGATTTGAATCTAGAGTTTGGCAAGCAACGATTACGTGGCAAGGGCAGTGATGGAGGCCACAACGGCTTGAAGGATATCAATAGAATGTGTGGAGGGAATAACTATGCTCGGTTACGATTTGGCATAGGTAATGATTTTTCCAAAGGTCGGCAGGTAGATTTTGTATTGGGTGAATGGAGTAGTGAGGAACGAGACAAACTTCCTGAATTGATCAAGTACGCTGCAGATACGGCCAAGAGCTTCGCCGCTATTGGCTTGAACTTCACCATGAATTCTTTCAATAAAAAGTAAGTTTTCTTACCCCAGAGCTAGGCTTGAGCTACCATCAGATTGGGGGCTCATGCCTAGCTATTTAAGCTACGTACCGCTTCCTTGAGTAACTCCTGTTGATGCACTACTTCTCGAATTTTTGGATTTGGAGCATATTGTTTAGCATTTGCTAGGGCTTTTTGCAAGTCAAATTCCTCTTGAGCTTGATGATAAAACCATCCTTTATTGTAACAGATTTCAGCTAGATATTCCTGTTCAGTTTGTCCAGGCGTAGGTACTAGAACCGCTCGTTTGTTTAGACCCACCAAATCCATAATACTGCTGTAGCCTGATCGGCATAAAACCAGATCTGCCTTTAATAGAATGGCATTAAGCTCCTGCCCTGTTGCAAATGATCGTAGAATTACCTGACCCTCCCTTCTTTCTGCCACTTCTACCTCAGCCTTGCCTTGGATCAGGAGTAAAGGTTGATCTAGATGTTGAGCTTGCTCAATAATTATTTGTTCAAATCGAGTGCGTTGCGGCTCTGGACCGGAAAGGATGGCAACAATCGAGTACCTTTTCCAGGTGTTTCCCTCTAATTTCTGGGTCATGCGAGATAATATGCCAAGATAACGATGAGGATGATTAGGGATCGGGCGACTCAAGTCCCCAGCTAAGCGGGGGATAGGCAGCCAATCAGGTATCCAACACTCATTAAACCTTCGTATTACCCAGTGATTGCAGTGATTTACTAGAAAGGACAGAAAAGGAAATGGCGTTTTAATCCATATTTGATGACTAATGAATATACTCTTTACCTTAGCACTAAAGCAACCGAACCGACTATCAGAAATAATCAGATCAAGCTGATCATGGTTAATTAAGTCTCTTACCTTCCTGTGTTCTTTGAATGCAGCATACAGTATCTTAGGCCACTGCCAGGCTATATTTAGGATCATATTAGAAGAACCATAGCGGACATTATAGGCAGGGAGTTCTATATATGCTAAACTTGGAAATTCTATTTGCAAGAGCATTCCTGCCCTACCATCAGCCGCTATTATTACTTCGTGTTCAGCAGCTCGCAAAGCAGTGATCAATGGAATGCAACGAGCAGCATGACCTAGGCCCCAGTTGAGGACAGCTACTAGAATCCTTTTTTTTGGTACTACAGATGAATTCCTTTCCATGGCTTTGTGAACTTCAGTTAAGCTAGGAATTTTGTAGCTTTAAGCTGCTTAAAAAACCTTTCTTATGCAAGTATACGCCAAGCTATCTCTTTTTCTTCAACGTAGATCTATTCTAGCTATTTCTTTCCTCCTGATGTTGCTGTTTTTGGCGAGCTGTCGAGCAAGTGATTGTGGTTGTCCGATGTATTAAAAATGCCTAGCGCCGATGGCCTTTTTCCATTCCTTATCACGGCTTGCTATACTATTGCTTTTATTGGAAGGCCTTTTGGCGACCCCGCTTTTCAGCCAAAAAAATGAGGAGAAACGCCTAGCACCATCACCTACTGCAAATGGAGTATTTCTGGTTCCCAGTGGCTTTGGGCCAGAAAAAGGGGAAGTATACTATCAAAACCTTACTGTATTTTTCAACCAGGTCCAATATGGAGCTTCGGACCAATTCAGCTTGGGGCTTAGTTTTGAATTGTTAAGTCTCTTTGCAGCCCTAGATAGTGCTCGATATCGCCCTGGGTTTACCATCAGTCCAAAGGTCACCGTCCCAGTTGAAGGTCAAGATATTCAGCTTGGTTTTGGTGCTATGTTTGTTGAGATTCCAGATACTGATGAATTCTTGGACTTGGGCTTTGTGCTAGGTACGGGTACTTATGGGCAAGAAGATCGACATATCAGTTTAGGCCTGGGGTTTGGTTTGGTGGAAGGGGAATTTTCCGTTCAACCCATCTATTTGTTGAGTGGACAATATCGATTGACCAGACGTTGGTATTTCATTTCGGAAAACATTTGGATACCTGCCGCCAAGTTGGGTATGTTCAATTTGGGACTTAGAGCACGTGGAAGGCAAGTCCACTGGGATTTGGGCTTGATTTTATCTGGAGAAAGAGGCAAGCCATTTGATCGATTTCCAATACTAGGATTGGTAGTCCCTATCCCCTAGCAAAGTAAAGACCTAATCATTAGCTGCTAAGACTTGTTGAACGCTCTTGACGAAATCATCATTAGTAGCTAGATCGAACACGAAACCACTGAATAATTTACTAATCAGTTCATGCTTCTTTGACGAGAGCTCATTCATCAAAAGAACAACTTGTGCTTGATTCCCATTTTGATCTTCCAAATACAAGATTGTATTCAGCAGAAAGCCAGTACTGCCGCCTTTGAATCCAATGCTCGAAAATTGTTGATCCAAGCCGGGGTTTTCAGCGAAAGCCCATTCTTCGAATAGGAATTTGATCATTTGCTGTAGCTCCTTATCCAGCGCTTTTTTATTCAGTAGCAACTCGGTTATTTTAGCATAATCCTTAGCAGTGGCCTTGGTAAAGTGATCAGACCAGACCTTAAGAAAGGTTTGATCATTGATCTTTGGGAATTCTAAAGAGATGGTACCTGAGGCTAGTTTTTCGTGAATACTTAAAACCTTCTGGATATAAACCGTTCTAGACATTGTATCCATCTGAGCTAGGAAGGTTTTCTTTGGCATTTTTTCAAGATTGTGGCAGAATACTGCAGAGGCACCAAAAGGGAAAATAGCTTCGTGTGTCATAAGACCTTTTTCCTGCAACCACTCATTAATGGATGCTAATCCTAGATGCTCCATAAGAAAATCAGCATTGGTATTTGCACTAAAACGGATGGCTCCCTGTGCTACATATTTGAGTGCAACTTCTTCCTTTGTAATCCACCCTTCCTCCAATCCGATCGCCTTCCAAGTCTGATAGTTTTCATCATCTACATAGAATCGTTTCAAGCTACTTAAAGGAATCTTCTGCTCCGGTTCCACCAAGTGTTTAACTGCCTGCTCCGCAAATACTAAACCGATAACAATTTTGGAAAGACTGGCTAATGGAAGTTGGGTGTCAATGTTTCTATTAATCACGGTTTCTCCATTCTTAATTAGTAATAGTGCGCTGTCCTCTGGTTTTTCCAGAAGCTGATCTACAATAGGGTGATGTTGAAGTGTCTTTGGTATACCTACAAAGAATGCTTGGAGGCATCCGATTAGAAATACGATCGAGAGTAAACTATAGTAAGGTAGAATCTTATTCATGAGCATTCCTTTTGTATAAAGGGGATCTTTCTTTACAAAAGGTTGGGTAAACGGAGGGAGAGGAATACGCCAGTGGCAAGCTAAATAGCTAATAATGTCAGCCGCATTACTTTTAATTCTGCGGTGTTGGTCGAAGTGTTTTTGGTGGTTTAGGATTCATAGGGATAAATTTTGAATTGGTCGATTAGTCTTCATTTATAAGGTCTTCGTTGAAGCAAGTGCCGGCATTTATTGCCATTTTCAAAGGAAGTAGTGACAAAAGAAATAGGTATGAAAGATATCGTTCTTGTGATTCCTGAAGGCGAAACTAGTGCGGTGGCAATAACTGGAATAACGATGGTTTTTGACGTGGCAAATATGATCGCAGGGTCAGTTTTTAATGTCCGTGTGGCAAGTCACATAGAAGCATCTGAGGTCCACTTAGGCAGATATGGAGTAAAAATAGATGCCCATTTGAATGATATTGAGCAGACGGATTTGGTGATTATACCCCCACTGAATCGACAGCAAAAGCAAGGAGTTGCTCAAAATCGTCCATTGATCGAGTGGTTGTTGAAAATGAAAGAAAACCGTCAAACGGAACTAGGGAGTGTTTGCACGGGCGCTTATTTTTTGGCGGCAACCGGCTTGCTAAATAATCTAGAAGCCTCTTCGCATTGGGCCTGGATCGATGAACTCAAGCTGATGTATCCTAAGGTGAAATGGGTGCCAGAATGCATTATTACAGATACAGACGGTTTATATACTTCAGGAGGAACTTTCTCCTCTTTCAATCTGATACTGTATTTAGTGGAGAAGTTTGTTAGTAAAGAGGTTGCGATAAGAATTTCTAAAGAGCTAGAAATTGACTATGGTCGATCCTCACAACTCCCTTTTATGATCTTCCAAAATCAGAAAAATCATACTGATCAGCAGATACTAGAGGTGCAAGGGTTCATGGAAAGCAATTATGATTCTTCCCTAAAATTAGATGACCTAGCTCGCCGTTTTGGAATGAGTCGAAGAAACTTGATCCGTCGATTTAAAGCTGCCACGGGGAATACGCCACGGACCTATATTCAGAGGCTACGAATCGAAGAAGCCAAGCGGATGCTAGAAAGCTCTGGAAGCAATGTTAGTCAAGCGATGTTCGCTGTAGGTTATACCGATGTGAATACTTTCAGAGATCTTTTCCAACGATATACTGGTTTTCTGCCTAGTCAATATCGACGTAGGTTCGGACCTCGACAGGGAGGCTTAGTTGCTGAACAGGAAAAACACTGAGAATACCTACTTCAAACAGTATAGTGGAATGCGTTGCGTAATAATTCCAGACTTTTAGGTATAGCTTCCTTCACATCAGCTTTCCCCTCAAACTCCAAAGAAATATAACCGCGATAGCCGACTTTTCTCATGATATCTCCAATTCTTGGATAATCTAGGTCAAGCGAGTACCATTTGCCTTCACCATAGTAGGTTTTAGCTTGTACCAGAATGGTTTGGGGTGCTAAAGCTTCCAATTGATCATAGGGGTTTTCGAGGAAATTTCCCGTGTCCAGGGTGACTAGAAGCCAGGGCGAGTTAATTTCATCTACAATTCTTTTTACACCGTCAGCCGTTCTTCCCAACCCCCAATGATTCTCTAAGCCAAGCACTACTCCACATTCTTCGGCTTTAGGAATGCATTTTTCAATAGAATCGATTACCCATTTGAAGCCATCTTCATCATCGTAGCCTTCCAGCGGTGGTTCTATGCCCCGGTTGGCCATGAGGTCATCAAAAGACTTGCTCGTCCCCCATCTTCCTGTGTTCAATCGCATAGTTGGAATACCCAGTTGATAAGCTAATTCAATTTGATGAATGGTCTTGTCAATGTTCTCCTGGCGTTTAGCTGGGTCGGGAGAGAGAAAGCCCTGGTGGGTAGAAAAACCCATTAGATCAAGCCCAGCGTGAAAAGCCCGTTTTTTCAACTGATGCAAGTAAGGTCGTTCTTCGGACGTCATTTGCACAAGTAAAAGCTCAATGCCATCGAAACCTAATCTAGCTGCTTCATCGATACAGGCTTCAATCGGAGTATCCTCCTTTGGGCCATTAAATTGCCAAAAAGAATAGGTAGAAATTCCGATTGGATTGTTCCTAAGCTTTGAACCGTTCAACGGCTTATCTGTTTGAATTTCTGATGGACTGGTGTCCGTGTTGCAGGCTAGAAAAGAAAGTGGCAAGGCGGCAGCAGTGTGCTGGATAAAGTTTCTCCTCTTCATTGATACTTGTTTTTAGCGGGTATTTCTTCGATGACCCAAGTTGGAATAGCTGGAAAGGAATTTAAGAAGTTGCCTAAATAGGGTTGAAAGACCACATTTATGATGGCCCTCATGTCATGGCTCTTCTAAGTTTCTGAGACAATCCCTTTTAGGTATAAACTTCAAGAATAATGTAATAAATTTGTCGGCAAAATTTGCAGAATTATGAAAAACATCGTCAAAGGATTAGCCTTTTTATTGTGCTTCTTTGTATTTGCTTGTGGTCCTACTGCCCAGTCAGAGCAGGGAAGTGAAGCAGATCAAACAGAAGAAACTGAAACTACTACAGATACCACAGAAGAACCCAAAGAAGATAAATCAAGTCGACCTAGCCCTCCCAAGGAAGCTAGCGGTCAGATTGCTGGAGTAGATATCAAAATTGATTACAGTAGCCCTGCCGTTAAAGGTCGTACCATCTGGGGAGATCTTGAACCTTATGGAGAGGTGTGGCGTACGGGAGCTAATGAGGCAACGACTATTGAAGTAGCCCAAGATGTGACAATTGAAGGCCAAACGCTTCCAGCTGGACGTTATGCGCTGTTCACCATTCCTAACAAGGACAAATGGACAGTAATCTTCAATACGGAGGCTGACCAGTGGGGTGACTACAATTATGATGAATCTAAAGATGCCCTTCGGGTGGAAGTTGTTCCTTCTGATCTTGAAGAGCAAATCGAAAGACTGGAATTCATGGTAAGAGAAGGAGATGTTGCCCTTCGTTGGGATCGACTGGAAGTAGCCTTTAAAGTAGGTGCAGCGGGTTAGGTATAGTCTTTATCTCGTTATTGCTTGATTCAAGAAGGATGGATACCCTTATCTCAGTTTGAGGTAAGGGCATCCTCATTGTGGGACCAAAGCGTCTTACAATTTCCTAGGCATATGCTCAAGGTGTAGGAAAAGTTGCAATCACTTTTTACTTAAGTTCATCCATATGATTAGTTTTAGGAATCGCATTTTTGAGATTGATCTGATTTAAACTTTTGTCTGCTGATGAGAACAAAGTATAATCTAGGTCCTTAAACGAAACCAAGATGAGCAAGTCCTTTCCTTTTTTGTTACTGCTGACTTTCCTAAACTTTTCCTTAAGTGGACAAAGAGTAGACAACCAATTTTCGAGAGATCTTCATTGGCGGAATATTGGGCCCGCTAATATGATGGGACGGATTGCAGCAGTGGATGCCTTGGATACGGATTATCGTCATGTAGTCTGTGCCTCCGCATCTGGAGGGGTATTTAAATCAACCAGTGCTGGCTTAAGCTGGAAGCCTATTTTTGATCGATATGGAACTAGCTCAATTGGAGCTGTGACCTTAGATCAGCAACAACCTGATATCATTTGGGTAGGTACAGGAGAAGCCGCAAATCGAAATAGCAGTGGTTGGGGTGATGGAATATATAAATCGATTGATGGAGGTGAAAGCTTTAGGCATATGGGACTTAAAAGCACCCACCATATTGCGGAAATTGCGATAGATCCAACAAATTCTGATGTTATTTATGTTGCTGCAGTAGGGCATCTATGGGGATACAAAGGTGATCGAGGGTTATACAAATCTGTTGATGGCGGTAAAAATTGGAGGAAACTAGGTGGTGGTCTTCCTGATGATGGAAAGACTGGCTGTACAGAAATTGTTATTCACCCTGAAAATCCTTCTGTCTTGTTTGCTGGGTTCTATCATAGACTTCGAGAACCTTACTGGTATACAAGTGGTGGAGAGCAGGGAGGAATGTTCAAAAGTACGGATGGAGGTAAGAGCTGGACCAAATTGCAGAATGGCTTACCTACGGGCGAAACAGGAATGATTGATATTGCCATCTGTCGGAAGTTTCCAGACATAATGGTAGCTGCTGTCGAAGCGGACGAAAACTTGCCGGAAGGAGTACCGGGTTCTGGTGTTTACCGCTCGGATAATGGAGGAGAAAGTTGGACTTTTTTACTGAAACATGCGGTACGCCCTTTTTACCATGGACAAATAGATATTGATCCGAATGATCCTAAAAATATTTACGTTGTTTCTCGGGATTTTCAGTATTCAACAGATGGGGGTGAGACTTTTGCTCGACCGCGATGGCGCCGGGATGGTGGAGATGATCATGATCTTTGGATCGCACCTCACGATAGCAAAGTAATGTACCACTGTACGGATCAAGGGTTGAGATTAACGGTGGATGGTTGCAAGAGCTTTCTTTCGTTTAACAATATGGCCATAGGTCAGTATTATGCCATTGGAACAGATATGCGCGATCCCTATTGGGTCGTAGGAGGGCTGCAGGATAATGGACTTTGGACGGGACCTAGCAATAGCCGAGAAGTGCGAGGGATTTTGAATATGCACAATACCTGGGTAGGGGAAGGAGATGGGTTTCACGCTCAAGTTGACCCAACGGATTGGCGCACACTCTATCTTGTCAATCATGTGGGCTTTGCCACCCGCCTAAATCTGGAAACTCGAGAGCATCAATACATCACTCCTACTCCGGAAACTACCCTTAATTTTGCGGATCATTTTGATCCTGATTTCGAGGAAACAGCCACTGTATATACGATCAATCCTGGGGAGCAGTGGTTCTTTTATGAAAATCTGGAGCGGCCGTTATTGCCTCCTCAGTTTCGTTTCAATTGGAGTAGTCCCCTAGTTTTATCACCTAATAATCCGAACACGATCTATTTTGGAGGGAATTACCTGTTTAAATCGGTAGACCAAGGGAAAAAGTGGCGCATTATCAGCCCAGATCTTACCGCCAATGACCCTAAGTGGCGCAATCCTAGTAAAAGCGGGTATTTGACCAATAGTGTAACTGGCGGTGAAAATCACTTCAACATTATCACGATAGGAGAATCACCCGTTAATGAATCTGTAGTATGGGCTGGTACAGACGATGGGTTTGTTCATGTTACCCGAGATGGAGGAACAAATTGGGAGGAAGTAGGGAAGAACCTGTTGGGAGTGGATAAAGGAATTTGGGTGAGTCGTGTAACACCCTCTGCTTTTGTAGAAGGGCGATGTTACATCACACTAGACAATCATCGCTATGACGATATGAAGCCCTACGTCTTTGTGACAGAAGATTTTGGGGACAGCTGGATCAACATCACCGGGAATTTACCGGAGGATTTTAGCACTTATGTTATCCGCGAGGATCCCGTAAATCCAGATCTCCTTTTCGTGGGCACGGAGGAAGCTGTGCATTTCTCTTACACTCGTGGCAAGGAATGGATTCCACTGATGGCAAAACTGCCAACCGTTGCAATCCACGATCTTATCATCCATCCTCGAGAAGGGGATTTGATCGCAGGAACACACGGGCGAAGTATTTGGATTTTAGATGATATCAGCCCATTGCGACAATTAGATGATAGTCTAGTTAATCAACCACTTCATCTCTTCAGCAGTAAGCCGGCTACTCAATGGCGAAGAATTAACACAGGACGTAAGCAGCCAACTTTTGAATTTAGAGGACAAAACCCTGCTTATGGTGCACCCATTCAGTTTTGGGTGGGAGATGCATCCATAGATAGCGTATCCATTGAGATCCAAGATCCTTTCTCTACCCGTACAGTAAGTTGGAAAATCGCTGTGGAACCTGGACTTAACCGGAAATATTGGAATTATCGCTTCTCTATCCCCACTTTGGCGGTAAGGGAGTTAAAAAATCAACTTGAGTTAGTCGTTAAGCATTTAGAAGGAGTATTGGTCAAGCCAGAACAAAAAGAACTACTGACACAAATTAAGTCGGATCTAAGGTCGGCTAAGTCAGCTTCAGAGGTAAATGAGATTAGAGGGTTGCTAGTACAGCAATTTTCTGGATATGCTGGTGGCAAGCCATTTTTCGGGGAGAAGCTGCTTCCTATTCTAGCTAATCCTGGTAAATACCAGGTCCATCTTACTGCTGGTGAGCAGAGAAGCATGGGATGGCTTACCGTCAGAGCTGACCCACTTTTGAATAAATAGGAATGTGAAGATCGATAATGAAGCGGACTAATTTCGCTCGTATCCTACGCTGAATCACAGATAATGTAGTAATGGCCAACATAAACATGAGCTAATTACACCGTTGTTTTGTATATTGGTCATCTCTACTTGGATCCAACCCTCTGATCTACTATGTACAATCACTTCTACTAACCCTTCAAAAAAAGCAAAAAGCTTTCTAGAAGCCCTATTTCATAAATTGAATGGAACTAGGCTTCACAATCATATCTAAATGATTAGATATACTATACAGTCATTCCTGAACCGATACTGAATTTTATTGATAAGTGCATATCTGATGATGACTTTTAGCGGAGAATAGTGTCATTCACTCCGCGTTGTCGGTCAGACATTAGCCCCAAAAAGCCTTTTTACCGAAAGGGGGATCGCTAAACGTGCACTAAGATATAGGCGAACATTAAATTAAATATGAGTGGACAGAATCGTATGCTGGTTGGCATCTTAGTGGTCATTTGGACAGCCTTTGGTTTCTGGCAAACTGCCAATCGGGACCTCTTGCAAGATGCACCAGAGGGGACCATTAGATTGGACCTTTGGATGGTATTGCCTGTTCTAGTAGCTATTACAGTAGCACTAGTTGTAGTCATTGCAAAAGATCGGAAAAAAAAGCAAACTAAGGGGATATCTTATCCAGGCCAGGAAAATTAAGGTGTTTTCCTGGAAAAGGATTAAGAAGAGTGTCATTTATGGCCTTAATTCATAGATGTAGACGGATAAATTTCTTCAAGTGGTCTCTACATGTTGACCTATCCCCATCTATAGAAGATCGATTCGCATTACATACATATCGGCTGTCATGAATAGCTGAGACTGGTCTTCGTTAAATGCGCAATTGGAGGTGGCTTGACCAGTGAGAATGGTTCCAAGATGTTCTCCATTTGGACTCAGGACAAGGACTCCGCCAGGACCAGTGGCAAAAAGGATACCACTCTTATGTACCTTTAGACCATCTGGTAATCCTTTCCTTTCAGGGCCAACCATGCTGGTGGCATCAAAGAGAATTCTGCCATTTTCCACACCGCTCTCTGTTATATCAAAAGCCATCCAAATGGCTTTTTTAGGATCGGAGTTAGCGACATATAAGGTCTTCTCATCAGGCGAAAGGGCTATACCATTAGGGCGGGTCATTTCATCTGTCAATAAAGTGGTTGTTCCATCAAGACCTAGTTTGTAGACCCCTTGAAAAGGAATCTCCTTATTGGGATCATCAACGTTTCCCTCTAGACCATAAGGAGGATCGGTAAAAAACAACTCCCCTTCTTTACTATAGGTGGCATCATTCGGACTATTGAAACGCTTTCCGTCATAATTGTCGGTAAGCGTAATGAATTGAGGCTTTGGTGCATCCATCGGAGCGTCCATTTTGGCAAGGCGCCGATCTCCGTGTTGACAGAGGATCAACTGCCCTTCTGGACTCAAAAGTAGACCATTGGAACCGGGTTCACCACCGCGCTCTTTCTCTCCTGTGTATCCGGATGGCTTCAAGTATAACTGTTTCCCATCCTTCTCTGTCCAGCTATAAATACTATTAGGTGGGATATCCGAAAACAATAGCATTTCCTTATCTGCTATCCAAAGTGGACCTTCTGACCAGTCGAAGCCTTCTGCTAGGATTTGTGGCAAGGTCCCTGGGGCAATGAGTTGATCTAATTGATTTTGCAGCTTTTCGATCTCTCCCGTAGTTGGGTAAGCATGGGTTGATTTTTCTTCTTCCTTTTGCTCATCGACTTTTTTTGCTTGGCAACTCGCAAACAGTAATGAAAGTACTAATAGGATAAAAAGGCTGGAATAATTACGCATAATAAGAAGATTAAGCGAAGGTAAACGGAACCTCAGCACTAGCCAGAGAAGTTGGTTTTCGTACTAAAAGTAGCAAAATATCGATCGAGATAAGCCAACTAACAAAGAAGTTTAAATCAGTTCTTGGAGAAAAATACTTAGAATAGAATGGAGGACGGTAGGCTCATATTAGCTATTCATTTGTAATATGACCTTTTTCAGAGGTTGTTGCTCCAGGTGGCCGATCAACCAAGGCCGGATATCTAAATATACGAAAGCCCTTCGCTCGTAGGGAGCTAAAGCCAATTGATTAAGCGCCTCCAGGCAGGATTGCATTTCTTCTTTGGCTCTTCTAGGGTCTAGTTTAGTGATCTTCTTGAAAAGCTGTAGAATGACAAGAGGAGTCGAACTCATTTTCTCCGTTTTTTGGAAAAATCGTTGAGTCGTATTCAAGAGATAGTCTGTAACGATATCATTGTGTTGATCGTGGTGTGCCATCAGGAGAGATAGCCTAGTGTATATCTGGAGGTCTAATCGAAGGTGTTTCCCTGGATGATTCAATATTTGATTGAGATAATCTATTCCCCGATCCGTTTCACCATCCCGAAGGTAAAGTTGGGCTATCTTATATTGTATGATTAAAGTCTTATGGGGATCTAGGCGATCTTGAATTTGGTTTAGTTGCTCTTGGACAGCTCGCACTTGTTGCTCCACATCCTCTATCAATGGAAATAGAAGAAGCTTGTTGATCTGACCATTAATCAAAAATAAGCGGTGTTGAATTGTGGTAATTTCCGACCAGATAATGTCATTTGCGGCAGCGCAGGCGTGTAAGGTGGTTTGTGCATGTAAGAAAGTGTCCCCATCTTTTAAACAAAAAGAGATAATGCCTCGGTAATGTAAGCCCTTAAGATAAATCTCAAGGTCTTTGTTGATCATGTCAGGCTCGTTTTGGAAAAGCTGAACCCATTCGTTGGCATGTCGTAGGCAGTCTTCAAAATCGAGTTTACAATAGTGTAACCAAAAGTAAGATTGGTGTAAATAGACTTTTTCGAAGAAGGTCAGGTTTTGTTCATCTAGAGGGGGGAGAAGCGTTTCAAAGAAGGAGTGGATTTGTTCCTTCTCCTCATCGTTTTGGGCAGGACCATTATTGATGAAAAATCGTTGTAGCCTTAACTTTAGATTAGACAACTCCGTGACGCTAGTAATTACTTTCTTCCTACTTCGAGCTTCATTGATAAGATCCAGGATTCTCTCCGTGCTTGCTCTCGTAATATGCCGAGATTCGATCTTCTTTTCGAATTCTACAATTTCCAAGTGGAGATGATCCTTATGACTTTTCCTGGCTAGCTGTTTGCTTTTATTGAGTAGTTGTAAAGCTTCTAAGTATAGGTTCTTTTGATAAAGGATAGTAGCGAAGTCCGTAAGTTCCCGAATTCTAATATCTAGTGAACGTTGATTATATAAGAGGCGAAGACTAGTGAGCAGGTGTTGATAGAGGTGACGCTTGAGACTCGAAAACTGGCTTTTGTTTTTAACCTCGAGCGTTTTCAACAACACATTTTCGTCTATATCTCCATTTTTTTCTAAAAGGTCAAAAAGCGATAAGAATTTGAGCTCTCCCTCTTGCTGAATTTTTCGCGCATAGAGACGAAAATTTCTCTTCTCTGCCTTGGTAAGAGATAAAATTAGGCGATTTAACAATTCTGATTTAGAGATGGGCATAGCAAAATAGCTTATCAAGTCCTTTACGTGTAGAACAATAAATTCTATAGCTCCTGCTGCCTGCTTTATTTAATTTGATTAGGATAGAGTTGCTTGAAATTAAATTTGGGGAACACTTGTGTGTAATGTTATTGCGGTGCTGTTGGCTATGTCAATTTAAGGAAAAATCAGTTGTGAGAGGTGGGCGCAATACAACTACCTTTAATACAGTCATCGAACAATAAGGTTTAAAAATACCTTGAATTTCCTGTTTAGGAGAAGCTAGAGCCAAAAGAACACCCCCGCCAATTTGGCACAAGGATTCTGTAAAAGACCCTAGGTCTGACTGATAGCCCTATGCCTGTGGTGGGAAAACATTAGCATTTATTAACACTTTAAAACTCACTAGATTATGGCCTTACGATTACGATTGAGTGCGTTTTTTCTCCATCTAATGTTGGTCAGTCTAATGGCGAATGGAACAACTGCGGACAAAGCCATTTCTGGCGTTGTCTACGGTGATGGCGAGCCTCTAATTGGGGCGACAATTGCTGTTAAGGGTACTAGTAAAGGTACTATCACTGACATTGACGGAAAGTTCGAATTATCAGGTATTCCCGAGGACGCGGAAGTATTGGTAATCTCCTATACAGGCTACACGCCTATGGAGATGGAGATCGGAACCACCACTTTTTTTGAAATCACATTATCCGCTAGTAATATCGTACTGGATGAGGTTGTGGTAACTTCCTTCGGTATTGAACGGGCAAAAAAGGCTCTAGGCTATGCAGTTCAGGATGTGGATGCGGCAGAACTGGTAGAGGCCAGGTCCACAAATGTTGTAAATAGTTTATCAGGTCGTGTGGCGGGCGTACAAATTGCAGCTGCTAACGTACCTGGTGGCGGTTCACAAGTGACGATCCGAGGTAACAGTTCTATTTTAGGAAACAACCAGCCACTGTATGTAATTGATGGAGTGCCTATGGAGGGCGATTTCGCTGCTCCAATTGCAGGAGCTTCGGAAAACAACGTTTACGGTGGTGGCATTTCGGAAATTAGTCCAGATAACATTGCTTCCATCACCGTATTGAAAGGGCCAAACGCAGCGGCCTTGTATGGAGAAAGAGGAAGTAATGGTGTAATTCTGGTAACTACTAAAGATGGTAGTGGTGTCGAAGGCTTACAAGTAGAGTATAATGCAAACCTTACTTATGAACGTCCTTTCGTGGTTCCTGAGTTTCAGGATATCTACGGAGGTGGTAATGGATACGTGACTTGGTACGCAGATGGCCGAAATGGGGGAGTGACTGACCCATTGGCGATTGACCAGTTTCAAGCGGCTTACGGTACCAGCTATCCATTAAATGGAACGGCAGGTGTTGATGAAAGTTGGGGTGCGCCAATGGATGGACGCTTGGTGAGACATTGGTGGTCTGGGGAAGAAGTAGCACCTTTGGTTCCTGTGCTAGATAGCTGGGAGAATTTCTGGGAAACGGGTAGTACCAAGACCCACAACTTGGCCGTTTCCAGCAATTACGGCACTGGTAATATCCGCCTTTCATTAGGTCGATTAGACCAAAAAGGGATCTTATACAATAATGACTTCCGTCGTACGAACTTTCGAGTGAACATCAACCACCAGTTGGCAGATAAGGTTCGCATGAAAGTAAGTACAGAATACATAAAATCTGGTTCTGACAATCGTCAGCAACCCGTATTCTGGGAACCACAAACCTGGCATCACCGTCATGATGATTGGGGCTTATTGAAGCGATATGAAGAGTTTATGGATGTTCATATTACTCGCCCTGATGATGAATACCCTTATGCCAACTGGCAGCACTCTTTTGCCATGAACCGCTTTTATGAGCAAAAAGTACTGACGCGAGCCAATGATAAGGATCGTTTCGTAGGGAATGTCTCTTTGACTTATGACATTACACCTGACCTTGATCTTCTTGTACGAGGGGGAACAGATGTTTGGACAGACACTAGAATCTCGGTCACACGTAATGAGCGGGTTAAAAGTGGAGCAGCCAGATCGCAGGCTTACAATGAGAATGTGGTGAGAAGGCAAGAAACCAATTTTGATGCGATTCTAACTTTTGACAAATACTTGAATGAAGACATCTCCCTGACTGCCTTTGCAGGGGGAGCTTACCGAAGTAACTATTTCAAACAAAACTACATTGGCGTAAATGATGTAACCATTAATGGTCTCTACAATGTCGCCAACAATGCTTCTATCAACACTAACCGTAGTGCCATTGGTGAATATGAAACACAGAGTGTTTTTGGTTCCGTTAGTTTAGGATATAAGAGCTTCTTGTACCTGGATGTTACGGCGAGAAATGACTGGTCTTCTACACTGCCCGTTAGCAATAACTCCTACTTCTATCCTTCAGTTTCTCTAAGTTCTGTTTTAACCGAAGCTTTCAATATCCAAAGTAAGATCCTTTCTTATGCTAAGGTGAGAGCAAGTTTTGCTGAAGTGGGAAGTGCTACAGATCCTTATCAGTTGCAGCAAGTGTTTACACCGCAAGATCCATGGAACTCCTCCACACCCGTGTTCTCTCAGAATTCTGTGATTGCCAATAGTAATCTACGACCACAGCAAACGTCTAGTTACGAATTTGGTGCTGAGATGAGATTCTTCAACGGCCGTATCGGTGCGGACTTCTCTTATTACAACCAAACAACAACTGACCAGATCATTCCATTGGCAGTTTCCCCTACCACAGGATATCCTGAGGTTTTGATCAATGCTGGGGAGATGAACAACAAAGGATTTGAAGCTTCTATTTACGGAACAGTTCTTAAGTCTAATTCGGGCTTAAACTGGGATGTGGCCTTCAATTTCGCACAGAACCGAAGTGAGGTAGTCGAGCTCTTCACTGACGCCAATGGCAATGAGCTAGAAACGATTGTACTACACTCGAGAAGAGGCCTGAGTTTAGAGGCGAGAGTAGGACAACCCTATGGAACCCTATTTGGAAGTGCTT
This sequence comes from Saprospiraceae bacterium, assembly GCA_013214355.1. Classification (GTDB taxonomy): domain Bacteria; phylum Bacteroidota; class Bacteroidia; order Chitinophagales; family Saprospiraceae; genus DT-111. The sequence continues at coordinate 145,290 of JABSSL010000077.1, forward strand.
ACGCACGAGTACCTGATGGCCCTTACGCTGGCCAAATCATCTTCAAAGATGGTATTGCACAGAAAGAAAGTACCCTTCAACAAATTGGTAATGTAACCCCTGACTGGCTAGGCGGATTCACGTCTAATTTTAGCTACAAAGGATTTTCACTCAGCTTCCATATCGATGCTAAGGTTGGCGGAGATATTGCTGATGAAAGTTCCTCTACAGGAATGCAAACAGGTATTTATCCGATCACAGCCCTTGGGCGTGAAGAGGGTGTAATTGGTGTTGGAGTTAAGAATGTTGGTTCGGCGGAAAATCCAGAATATGTACCTAATGATGTGGTGGCTCCTACCAAATCAGTGACCAGAATGTTGAGTGTTCGTTCAGTCAACGAAGGTGCAGTATTCGAAGCTAGCTATGTGAAGCTTAGAGAGGTAAGCCTTTCTTACGCACTGCCTGCTAAGTTGCTATCAGCATCCAAGTTTATCAAAGGAGCTAGACTCTCTTTGGTAGGTCGAAACGTGGCGATGCTTTACAACACACATTCACAAATTGATCCAGAACTGAACATCTACGGAGGTAATCTACAAGGCGCCTTATTCTATGTTAGCCTTCCTTCCACTCGTAGTGTTGGAGTCAACCTGAACTTGATTTTCTAAACTAGCTTCTTAATCAAAACTGACAGTAATGACTTTCAATATAAAAACAAAAGCCTGGATGCTGATCTGCTTATTGATTGGAGCAGGAGCATGTACGGATGGTTTTGAAGAATTAAACACCAATCCAAATGATCCCGTAACGGTACCTGCAGATGTGGTATTTCCATATGGCGTACGGGAGGCCATTGACCGAATCCATGGCCATCGTACCCGACTGGAAAGATTAGGCTTGGATGGTGGTATGTTATGGGTGCAATACTTTGCGCGTAATCAGTATACGAACGAAGGAGATACCTACAATCCAGACGCTTCCATGCGTAACAACAACTGGAAGGGGTTCTACAACGAGTCTTTAATCAATCTTCAGACTGTAATCGACCTTACCGGAGATGCTGAAGGTGACCAGTACAATGAAAACTTTCAAGCGGCGGGCATCATCATGAGAGAATATGTTTTTTCTGTGGTGACGGATACCTGGGGGGCAGTTCCTTACTCTGAAGCGCTTACTGGATCAAAGACGGGTAATTTAGTTCCTGCCTATGATAGTCAGGAGTCTATTTATACAAATATGTTGGCCAACTTGAAGCTCGCTGCTGATATGTTAGATCCAAGTGGTGATCCTATTAAAGGGGATATCCTATTTGGTGGCGATATCGTTCGCTGGCAGAAGTTTGTCAATTCTTTAAGACTAAGACTAGCTAACCGACAAGCGGCCAAAAACTCAGCTGAAGCGTCCAAGACCTTTGCTGAGATTTTAGGCAATCCATCGGCCTACCCCATTTTCACTAGCAACGAGGACTTCGCCTTGTTGATCCATGAATCTCGACTAAATGATAACAATAACAATGCTTGGAATGAGATCATGGTAGTGGATGGTCGAGAAGATTGGTCTATCAGTAACACCTTGATTGATGCAATGACAGATGGTGAAGGGAATCCTACTGATCCTCGAATTACCGTTTATGCTGAGCCAGCCTCAGCTGGAGAAATGGCAGGGAAGTTAGCCGGAGCCGTGAATGGTCTCCCGGAAGCTATTGCCAGTGTATTTATAAATACCGCTTCCAGGCCAGGAAAATGGTTCACTCGAGAATCAGCCCCCTTCTTTCTAATGACTTACAGCGAGCTACTTTTCGTACTAGCTGAAGCTACTTTGGATGGCGATTATACTGGGGGAATGACGGCCAAGGAATACTTAGACATGGCCGTCGAAGCTAGTTTCGATCAGTATGATTTGACTGCACCCGCGGGATATATCGAAGGTCTTGTTGCGGACAAGGAAACCATTATGACGGAGAAGTGGAAAGCTTTGTTTAGCCAAGGAATTGAGGCCTGGACAGAGTACCGAAGAACTGGGTATCCTTTACTACCAGAGGCTGATAATCGTGCCATTTTTGAGAATAATGGTCAAGTCCCTACTCGTCTGCGTTACCCTGAGTTAGAGTACTCCCTGAATGCAGCGAATGTTGATGCAGCCATTGGATTGAATGGTGGACCAGATGATAAGCTTACACCACTTTGGTGGGTTGAATAAACCCCGTCTTTGGTAAATCCTGTGGACCTTCATAAAACCAGATGAAAAAGTGATCATAGGAAACGTTGAATTTCATTTTATGATTGTCTCCATTCACTGGATTTGCCGAAGAACAATAAAATTAGATTTCTCGTGATCAGATTGGCGAGAGAGGGGTAACCCTCATTCCCCCTTTCTCTCGCCCAACCTAAAAATTGAAGACATGAAAAAATTAAAATATAGCGCGGTACTGAGCCTTTTGATTGGTTTGTTTTTCTCCGCTTGCACGAAGGATGATTTGGCTTTCGATGTTATCGAATCTCCTGTTTTGGCGGTTTTTGAGGACATGGGTGATGGGGGAAACAACCTTACCGTGAAGGCGACTTTTTACGACTTAGATAAGAGTGGAATATTAGATAATGCCGTTGGAATAGATTCCATGCCTGTGGCCAATCTAGAGATTTCCGTCTTTATTCTCGCTAATCAGTTGGTGGAGACCCTAACGACGGATAGCAATGGAGAAGTAGTATTTGATGTTCCATTTTCCAGCCTATCAGGAGCAAGTCGCCTTGAGTGGGTTGGTAATCACGACGACGTAGATTTTAGGATTTTTCACAATTTCTGACAATAGGACGGGGGCCTGCACTGCTAGTCCCCACTTTTAAAAATCAATTCACAAACACCTAAGAATTCGGTCTTTTCATCGCTTTAAACATTAATCATGACAAAAAAAATCGACAGAAGGAGCTGGCTTAGATCCACCGCATTAGTAACAAGTAGTTTTGCCCTTACCCCAAGCTTAAAGGCATTTGCCATGCATGAAGCTTCGGCTGCACCCAACTTTAAGGCATGGGACTGGGAGCGTAGCTACGCAGCCCGACCTGATATTACAAAACTCAAAGCTCGTTTGTTAGCAAACGAGAACCCATATGGTCCATCTGATAAAGTACGTCTAGCCATCATGGAAGCTGCAGGAATGGGGAACCGCTATGGACATAGTGCTGCGGCAAAGTTGATAGATATGATTGCCGAAAAGGAGGGCGTGACACCGGAGCATATCATGTTGGGACCAGGTTCTACAGACATGCTTGAGAAGACAGCTATCACCCATTTTATTGATGGAGGGAACATTGTTTCGGCTGATCCTGCCTACATGTCTTTGATCAAAACGGCTATGGCATTTAAGGCAGACTGGAAGAGCGTTCCGTTAACTAAGGAATGGGCGCATGACTTGCCAGCCATGGAAGCAGCAGTAGATAAGGATACTAAGTTGGTATACGTCTGTAATCCAAATAACCCAACCGGAAGTATAACGGAAACTAAAGCTCTGTGGAGCTTCTGCGAAAAGGTAGCAGATAAAGCACCCATCTTTGTGGACGAAGCTTACCTAGAATTTTTGGACAAACCTGAAAGTGCAAGTATGGTTGGTCTTGTGAAGAAAGGAAAGAATGTAATCATCGCCCGTACCTTCTCCAAAATCCATGCGATGGCGGGACTTCGAGTAGGTTACATCGTTGGTCTTCCTGAAACTTTGGAAAGGATTAGTTCTATGGTCAGAGGAAACATGGGGATGAGTATTACTTCCTTGAAAGGGGCCATGGCAAGTATGGAGGATCTGAAATTCCAGGAGAATTCTCAAAAATGGAATAAGGAAACTCGGGAGTATGTTATTGATGAATTGAAAAAGCTCGGATTTGAACCTGTTCCTTCCTACACCAGCTTCGTCTTATTCCAGATTGAGATGGAAGGTAAGCCGTTCTTGGAAAAAATGTTTGGCAAGGGTGTAGGTGTAAGAGCCTTTGAAGTTTTTGATAAGCCTTACTGCCGAGTGAGTATGGGAAAAATGAAAGAAATGGAACTATTCGTTGAGACCTTGAAGCAGGTCCTCGTTTAGCAAAGAGTATAATGAGGTTAAGTTATTTAGACAGAAATAGTTACGGATGAAGGAGGGCTAGGTCATATTCAAATGCAGAAGCGTATTCGGATTTTGGCCTCCCTCCCTCCTTTACATGATGACCGTGACTGTAGTCAGATTTACTAATGGGTACAGGACACTTCGAGTAGTGATGGTTTATCAAGTGCTTGTCCTTGCCCTTGAAATAGTAGAAAGAAATGGGACTAGCTATTCATAAAACACTTGCATTTTTATTACTGATTCTACTTGGATTTCTATTAAAACGAAAAATCACTAGTAAAGAACAGTTAGGTGGGATAAAAGCAGTCATCCTTAGCGTAGCACTGCCCGCCACCATATTTATCGCGCTCCTGAAAATTGATATTAAACCGGCTTTGATTTTTTTACCTATTATAGCTCTTTTTGTGAATGTCGTGATGTTAGGGGCAGCCCGTTTGGTGCTGCCTTTCTTTCGTTTTGACAAAAATTCCCCTGAATTTCGAACACTGGCCTTATTACTAGCTTCATTTGCACCAGGCTTATCCTGCTTTCCATTCTTAGCGGAATATTGGGGAGAAGAAAGTCTAGCTCACGCGGCTTTAGCAGATGTTGGTAATAAAGTATTCGTCTTAATTCTGCTGTATCTACTGGCGATGCACTGGTATTATCAGCTACTGAAACAACGAAAGGGTAATCTTGAATCCAAAGGAGAGAATAGGGTGAAAAGTCTACTAGCATCCTTGGGCCGGGAGCCGGTCAATATGGTGATGTTGGTGGCAATTATTCTGCTGTGCTTTGGCCAGAATCTTTCCGCCTTACCTGCTTTTATGCAGGATGCAATTATCCGGATGAGTGCCTTAATGACACCACTGGTTCTGATATTTATTGGCTTGGCGGTAAAGGTGAAGCGCAAGGAAATGATCAATATTTTGCAGCTGCTGATGGCACGATCGGGTTTCGCCTTTGTACTGAGTGGAATTATGCTTTTATTCATTCCAGCGGCAGTGCCCATTGGGTTAGTATTAGTAGCTGTAGCATTTCCACAAAGTGCCTGTAGTTTTTGGCCCTTTGCGCATATGACCGCAATAGAAACGCTAGAAAAGGATATGCCACAGCGCACCTTTAATCTTGACTTAGCACTGAATATTCTTGCATTTTCATTGCCGTATTCTACGACTATGATCTTGATCATTTGCTCCTTTGGTAACTTCTTTGCCAACCCAATGTATCTGTTCATTGTAGGAGCAGTCTTGATAGGAATTAGTGTAGTTTCTTTTGTGATGGGTAAGGTGAAAAGCAGAAGAGGAAGTGTGCAGCTGACTGAAGAAAGTATTCCGCTTGGCGTGAAAGAAGCCATCAGTTAAGCATATATCATCGCTTAGTTCTAGTATGAAAAAACACTAAAATGTAAGGTAGGCCATTGATAATAAGTATCGGTGGCCTATTCCTAGTTTAGCGGCTTGTTAGCTTGTTATAATGATAAAGGAAAGTCTACTGCTGGAGACTTAGTTCTCTTGCAGCTTTCATCGGGATTCCGATGCACTTCTTTTCCATATAGGTGAGCATTCTCTCCAGGAGTTCGCGCGTATTATCGTCTAGCGTCTCAACTTCCTTTTGAAAAACTTCATTTAAAGCCTTACTTTTTACAGCCTTAATCGCCTCTGGTACTTGTCGCATCGCTAATTCAAGCTTTCTTTGCTGAATCAAGCTTGGCATTTCTTCCTGGAATTGTACCAGCAATTTCTTAGCCTTTACTATTTCTTGCTCGCGGAAAGCAAGGTTCTCTTTTGCGAGTTGTCGAAGCCCTTCAATTTCTATATAATTAATTGAATAGGATTCCACCACATCCTCAGATACATTATTGGGAATTGCTAGATCAATTACCACTTTCTCTTCGGTATCACCCGCAAGAAGACTGCTATACAATTCTGACTGGATAATGGCTTCTGTTGCCCCCGTGCAAACAATCATAGCATCAAAGCCCTCTTTGTAGTTGGCCAGTTCTTGCAATGGTAATGCTTCTCCCCCTAGGCTCTTCGCAATTTTTTCCGCTTTATCCAAACTTCTATTGAAAACTACCACATTATGGTAACTGTGCTTGGCCAAAAACTTAGCAGCTAGTGCATTTGTTTGCCCCGCTCCAACTAGCAAGATTCTTGCTTCCTTAGGAAGATTACTTTTCAATAGCTTTTGTATAGCTAAACTTACAATGGATACCGGTTTGTCACCGATCCGAGTATTTGCATATACGGATTTGGCAGCTTGTACCGCCTGTTGAAAGATAATTCGAATCAAATCACCAGATAAGCCCCATTGCCGGGATAGCTCATAAGCTTCTCTCATCTGACCCAATATCTGGCGCTCCCCAATGACTAAGGAATCGATGGACGCCGCTACATCTAATAAATGCTCCATTGCTTCTTCACCCTGAAGGCAAAAAGCAATTTCATCGATCTTTTCAATGATTGAAAGAGGCAAGTCAGTATTGACAGATTGGAAGAAGTGGCTGGTGAACGTGGAATCAAGTTCTCTGTCCGTTATGAACATGTACATCACACGATTACAGGTAGACACGTACAATAATTCGTCCAGTTCGAATTGCTGCTTTAGTTTTTCCAATCTGGTTCTTAACTCTTCGGAGTTATTTGACTTGATCACGAAATTGCCGATCTCATTGAGATTGGTTCGCTTGTGCGTGATCGTCAAAATTTTTAGATGTGATAACATGATTACTTTGATTCCAAAAATAGGCGGTACCTGACAGATACAAATATAAGTGGTCACATATGTATCAATGTCATGCTTCTGTAAACATGTCCTCAAGCCCCGTAGATGTCCCAGTATTGCTGACTTTACTACGTCAAATTAGTAATTGTGAATGGCAAGGCAAGTAAAAAAAACGTATCTTAGCGTAAATTCGCTAAATTCAAATATTTATTTTCATAAATTGTTTTGGGTTTTTAGCTAATCCGTTAAGATCCAGAGCCCGGCACGCAGCAAGATGCATGGATACCGCTGATGCCTTTTAACCAATAAAATCCCTCAATATGTTTTTTGCCCTAAATGAAGAGCAACTAGCCGTGCAAGAGGCGGCAAGAGAATTCGCGCAGAAAGAATTAAAGCCCGGTGTCATAGAACGTGATAGCACGATGGCTTACCCCACAGAGCAGGTACGTATGATGGCAGAGTTAGGTTTTATGGGTATGATGGTCTCTCCGGAGTATGGGGGAGGTGGAATGGATACTCTTTCTTATGTTTTGGCTATGGAGGAGATATCCAAGATAGATAATTCTTGTTCTGTAATCATGTCAGTTAATAACTCCTTAGTTTGCTGGGGACTAGAAACCTATGGCTCGGAGGCTCAAAAGACTAAGTACTTGACCAAGCTAGCCACCGGGGAATGGATTGGTGCTTTCTGTTTATCAGAACCGGAGGCGGGGAGTGACGCTACCAGCCAACGAACCACGGCGGTGGATATGGGAGACCACTACTTGTTGAATGGGACAAAGAATTGGATTACAAATGGAGGAAGTTCCAAAGTACATCTGGTAATCGCTCAAACAGATGCGGAACTTGGCCATAAAGGTATCAACGTGTTCATCGTTGAATCTGATTGGGAAGGCGTGAGCGTAGGGGCAAAAGAGGATAAGCTGGGGATTCGATCTTCGGATACACACACCATTATGTACTCTGACGTAAAAGTTCCAAAAGAAAATCGCATCGGAGAAGATGGTTTCGGTTTCAAGTTTGCGATGAAGACCCTCACGGGAGGACGAATAGGAATTGCGGCCCAAGCTTTGGGTATCGCTGGTGGAGCCTATGAATTTTCAGTAGCCTATGCGAAAGAAAGAGAGGCCTTCGGAAAACCAATTGCCAGGCACCAAGCTATCGCCTTCAAATTGGCAGATATGTTCAAGGATATTGAAGCGTCTAAGATGCTTGTGTATCGTTCGGCCTGGTTAAAAGATCAGGGCATGGACTATAGTTCGGCAAGCTCGATGGCGAAATTATTCGCTTCTGAGGCAGCCATGAAACACACCGTCGAAGCGGTACAGATCCATGGCGGATATGGATTTGTTAAGGAATATCATGTGGAGCGATTGATGAGAGATGCCAAGATTACGCAGATCTACGAAGGTACCTCAGAGGTTCAACGCATCGTAATGTCAAGGAATCTCCTGAAAGGACAACTGTATATTCCAGTGACTGGACCAAGTGTTCCGGTCTAGGGGTAAAGAGAAGTACGAACTCCCCTTTTTTCCGTAAAAAGGGACAAACTGTTCGTTAAGAAAAATAAAAACTATCCAAAGTACTCATCCAAAGTTTACGATTTTTCGTTACAACAAGGCGTGAGGGAAGAGTCGAAGGGGTTGAAGGTGTACCGGCCGAAGATCCTTTTCTCGATCCCGTAACGCCTTTTTTTATGTTTTTTGCATCTTTACAATCAAATGCATACATCCATTCAAATTGCCAAGATTTGGGGAATCCCCGTTCGACTACACTGGACCTTTGTCTTGGTGTTGGGTTGGCTTGTATATCTTGGTATTCCGGATTGGCAATATTTTAGAGGACAGCGGGCACTCTGGATGTTTATTTCCGTTTTTGCGGTCTTTACTTGCATTCTACTGCATGAATTAGGGCACGCCTTTATGGCTCGAAGGTATGGTGTACAGACACTACAGATCATGTTATCACCCATCGGTGGGCAAGCTATTTTGGAAAGAATGCCCAAACAACCGAAGAAAGAGCTGCTTGTTGCCCTTGCTGGACCTATTGTGAATGTAGTTTTGGCGCTTTGTGCTTTGCCATTTCTCTACTGGATCCCTGCTGAAAAACTAGCTCACTTGCCACATTTCTTCAGCAACCCAAATGGAAATACTTTTTTGCGCTTGGATATGGATGAGCGTTTTATTATTGGGTTTGTGTTGCTCAACTTTCTAGTTGCGCTCTTCAATCTTATTCCCGCTTTTCCTTTAGATGGAGGTCGTATATTACGAGCTTTACTCAGCATGCGTATGAATAAATTAGGAGCTACCAGAATTGCCACCTTCCTAGGACAAGGCTTTGCGGCTCTCATCGTACTATTCAGTGTTTCGCAATACAATTGGTTAATGGGCGTAATTGGGCTCTTTATTTTCATTAGCGCGAGTATGGAGTATAGGTATGTGAAATTGGATAGTCGTTTACACTCCTTCAGTGTACATGATATTTTGAGACCACGTTTTACCCGAATCTACTTGGATCAGAACCTTAGTGAAGTTATTCAGCAATGGCGAGAAGGCTCCGAAAAGAATTTCCTAGTATTTGATCGAGCTGATCAACTAAAGGGAGTCTTGACCTCACCTGTTTTAATGGAACATCAACTTTCGGATCAAGAGGAACTAGTGGATTCACTGATTACACAAGAATATGAATCCGTGGCTAGGGAAGACAACCTCATGAAGGTTATTCGGTTGATGCAGGATGAAGATTACGAGATTTTACCAGTATATGAAGGAGGGGAGCTCTTGGGTGTTGTGGACTGGAATGACGTCGAACACTTTGTCAGATTACAAAAGGAACAAGTAAGATAAATTGCTTCGCTACTAGGGTTTAATCTTGAAGCATAAATGAAAAAGGCCGGTGGGAATACCCATCGGCCTTTTTCATTTAGATAGTCCTAGGACTAATCTTACTTAATGCCTAATTTAGCTTTAAGAGCTGGCATCAAATCATCAGCGTCCTGAGCAAATAGAACGGAGTTGAAAATACTTGTGTCGAATACCATTCCATAGCCATTTGCCTTGGCGTATTCTTCCACTGCTTTCTGAGCTTTTTCAACAATTGGCTTGATCAGCTGCTCTCTCTTAGCAGCTAATTGTTGCTGCATCTCCTGCTCATATTTGATGATGCTTTGCTGCTCCTCACCTAATACTTTTTCTTGCTCAGCTTGGGCTTTTGGGGTCACCCCACCACCCTGTATTTCTTGTTGGAACTTTGTAACCTTTGCTTGAAATGCTTTGGCCATTTCTTCTCCTTTGCTGACCAATTGCTTTTGAAACGCCTCCAATTCTGAATCGGCTGCTTTGGTCTCTGCCATTTGAGCTACCAGACCATTAAAGTTGACATGGCCATACTTCTGCTGTGCAAAACTGCTCGTCAATCCCACAGTCAATAACAACGCCAAAGTGAAATATATCCTCTTCATAGTGAAATTTAATTTTCTACAAAATTCAAATTAATCACCTCTATTTGATTGGCTATCAGGGTCAAGATGATCCAATTTTCAATGCCCCGCAAAGGTAGGGTTCCCTTCGCAACTATTCTACATTTCGACGGCAAAATTTCTCCTTGGTCACTTGGCCGATGAAGGACGAGGCCACAGACGATAAAAAACAACTAATTGTTTGAAAATATTTGTTTATAAAAAACAAATTGTTTTAATTTGTGAAAACACTCGACTGTCACACAAAAATTTGCCATGAAAAGAAAATTACAACAAATTAAGACCGCGCTGCAGTATCGCCTTCAAATACTGCGTCAAGAGGTACTCTTCTATATTCGTACCTACTTGCTAAGAGCTAGTTTAATGGCGTTCGTAGCCTATTTAGCAATTAGCAAGGATATCAGCATTGCCTTACAATTTGATAGTGCTCCTCTGGCAGCACAAAATGTGGCATATACTCCTCAGTCCCTACCCATGTCTTACAAGAAAGAGGTGGCCCAATCCGCACCAAGCGCTACTAAACCGATGAACGTTTCTTTGCTAACCAATAAGCGTAAACCTGGAGTCAAGGCCGAAAAGAAAGAATCAACAGTTAGTACCAAAAAAGAAACCGCGCCTCCAGCCGCTTTAGTTAAGGACTCCAAGGAAAAGCCTTCCAAGGATCCTAACCTAGCAAATACCTTTTCCAATATAACGCATAAGAAAGATGAATCCGCCGCCAAGCGTGCTGCTAAACGAAAAAAGCAAATGGTTTATGTCAAGCGATTTTCAAAAGTAGCGAAAACGGAAATGGAGAAATACGGAATCCCTGCTAGCATCACTTTGGCCCAGGGCTTGTTGGAGAGCAATGTGGGGGCTAGTCGTTTAGCTACTCGAAACAATAACCATTTTGGAATCAAATGTTTTTCCAAAAGATGTAGTAAAGGACATTGCTCTAATTTCACGGATGATTCCCATAAAGATTTCTTTCGTATATATAGGAGTGCATGGGAAAGCTATCGGGCACATAGCAAGTTGTTGACTGCAAAACGCTACGGTAAGCTCTACAAATTGAAAAAAACGGACTACAAGGGCTGGGCGAAAGGCTTGAAAAAGGCAGGATACGCAACGGATCCGAAATATGCGGAAAAGATCATTGCGCTGATTGAAGATCTTAAGCTACACCAGTATGATAAATAGCCCTATGGTTAGGGCCTTTCAGACGGCTGGAAATAGGCTAGTTATTTCCCCCTACCGATGAGATTCAGTAGGGGGAAATTAGGTTAGGACTTGATGAATAGTTGAGTACTTACTTTTTCTGCGGTCTCTAGTCTGATCAGGTAGCTACCTTTAGGTAAGTGTTGAATATTTATGGCGTCCTCCTCAATATTGTACCGGGTCTGTTGTATCAGGGAACCATCTAGGCTATGGATGGAAACAAATGAGTTGTCATCTACTAAGCGAGAACGAATCCGAATAAATTCGGAAGAAGGATTGGGGTATACACGCATCCATTCTCTCGCTGAAACTACCTCCTTGGTACTAGTTAATCCATCCGTGGTGGTGAAATTATCCATCACAAAATAGGCTGGGGTATTCATCCCGAACATCCCGTTGTCTGTGGAAGATAAACTGAATTGTAAGCTATCAACTGAGCCGAGACTTAATAGGTCAATGTAGGTCCAATCCT